>DATFWW010000024.1:0-26583 GCA_035258825.1 Myxococcota bacterium | reverse complement strand
GAGGTAGGCGGCCAGCGCGTGCTCGCGGTCCTTGCCCTTCTCGTACAGGTCGCCCGCCTCGAGCTGCGCCTCCTTGCGCAGCTCGCCGTCGTCCGACTCCTTGGCCACGCGCTCGTACTCGGCGGCCGCGCCCGACAGGTTGCCCTCTTCGCGCTTCACGAACGCGATCTGCTTGGTCGCCTCGCGGTTCAGCTCGTGCTCGGGGTATGCCTTCCGGAATCCGTCGAGCACCGACGCGGCAGCCGCCCAGTCCTTCAGGCGCATGAGCGCAGCGCCCGCGTCGTACTCCGCGGCGGGCCGGATGCTCGAGGTGGGCGCCGCCTTCGCGACGCGCAGGAAGTGATCGGCCGCCGCGCGGTAGTCCTGGGCGGCGTTGGCCTGCTCGCCCTGCTTGTAGATCGAAGCCGCGAGGTTGTCGACCAGGCCCTTGCGCGACGCGTCCTGGTCGGGCGTCATCTCCAGCACGTGCGTGTAGGCCTGCTCGGCCTGCGGATAGGCGGCCGTCTCGAACGACGAGTGCGCGACCACCGTCCACGCCGACCGGCGGATCGCCGGGTCGGCCTCCGGGTACGCGTCGATCAGCTGCTGACCCGTCGCGATCGCGCGGCCGTACTCCTTCATCTCGAACAGGTCGTCGACCGCCGCGCCGAGCACCGCGGCCGCGTGCTCGTGCTTCGGGAACTTCGCCACGAACCGCAGCGTGCTCTCCACCGCCGCGCGCTGGACCGCCGACTGCTCGTCCCCGGTCGCGACCTTCTCGTGCTCGCGATACGCGTAGATCGCGGCATAACCGGCCGCGGCGGACTTCTCGTGCTCGGGATAGTCGTACGCGGTGCGCTCGTACTCGCGCGCCGCCGCGCCGAAGTTCTTGTTCTCGAGCAGGAGGTCGGCGAGGCGGTAGTCGATGCCCGGCGACTCCTTCTCGTTCGGGAACGAGGTCAGGTACGCGCGGTACCAGCGCTCCGCCTCCGCGAAGTTCGCGGGCTTCTCGGCCGCGAGGTCCTCGGACTGGAACTGCGCGTGATAGTGGCGTGCGAGGTCCTCGAGGTTGCTCTTCAGGTAGCTGCGGACCTCGGGCGCCTCGTCGATCGAGAAATGCTTCCAATACTCCGACTGGAGCCCGTAGGTGGCGGCGAACGCCTTCTTCGATTCGAGCACGAGCTTCGGGAAGTCGCCCTTCTCGTAGATCTCGATCACGCGCATGCCAAAGTGCGGCGACGCCTTGTGGAGCGGGTTCAGATCGATGAACGCCTGGTAGCTCGCTGCGGCGTCCTGGTACCGGAGCTTGTCGAGGTAGTACTCGCCCAGATGGCTGTAGATGCGGTCCTCGTAGCCGCGGTGTCCGTTCGCGGAGAAGTACTGGGTCACCGAGGACGACCCGCCGAGGCTCGAGAACGAGAGGCTGATCACGCGATAGGTGTCCGCGATCCGGCGCTCGGTGTCCTCGTCGCTCTTCTGGTCGAAGTCGTATCCGGTGGACACCTTGTAATCGAGCAGCGCCATGTACTCGTGCAGCGCCTCTTCGAGCATGTCCTGCTTGTAGAGGGTCCAGCCGAGCTTGTAGAGCGCCAGCTCGTAGTATTCCGAGCGCGGGCCCTTCGCGGTGATCGCCGAGTAGGCCTTCTCGGCGTCGAGGAACTTCTTGCGCACGAAGAAGTACTCGGCGCGGCGGAACTGCACCTCGTCGATGTGGCGCGACTCCGGATACTGGGCGATCAGCTGCTCGATCACGCCGATCGCCTCGTCGACGCGGCCCAGCTCGTCGAACGCGCGCGACTTCTGGTACAGCACCTGGTCGTTCTGCGGGTAGTTGGGATAGGTCTTCAGGATCTGGTCGTAGAGCGCGATCGCCTCGAGCGGGCCCGCGGGCTCGGCCTGCTTCCCGTTCGGGAGCTTCAGATCCATCTTCTCGCCGGCGCCCGGCGCCTTGCCCTCGCGCGTCGCGCGGCGCTCGAAGTCGCGGTCCGACTCCGCAGGCTTCGCGACGTTCGCGGCCTTCGCGCGCGGCGAGCCCGGCTTCTCCTTCTCCACCGCACTCGGCTCGGGCGCGGGGAGCTCCTGAATCTTCCCGTCGCCGAGGATCCCGTACTCCTTCTCGAGCTTGAGGTCGGCGAGGCGCCGCATTGCCTCGGGAGTCAGCGCGGACTCGGGCGCGTCCTCGAGGAACTTGCGGTAGCCCGCCATCGCCTGGTCGAGGCTGTTCTCGACCTTCACCTCGCTCGTATCGGGCTTCACCGAGTGCAGCCTGGCGAGCGTCTGGCGGTCGGGGTTGCCCGCGCACGCCGCCGCGAGCGCCGGAGCGAGGAGCCAGGTCGTCTGTGCCCGGCGTCTCATTTCGTGCCCTGCTCGGCCGGGGCCGCCGCCGCCGCCTGCGCCTTGGCGGCGCGGTCGTAGCTGTCGGCGAATGCGAAGCGCGCCTGGTTCTCGTAGGCCTCGAGCCGCTCGCGCCGCGCGCGCAGCTCGCGCGTCGCGACCGCCTCGAGCACCTGGCCCTGCGCCGTCTTCAGCGCGTCGAGCCGCTCGAGCGAGCGGCCGATCCGCTCGCGCAGATTCCCGATCGGTCGCTCGTAGCCGACATAGCTGTGCATCGCGCGCTGGCGCGCGCGCACGAACGAATCGTACTGCTCGTTCAGCTTCTCGACGTCCGCGTTGAGTTCGCGCAGATGGGTGTGGGTGTCGGTGAGCCGGCGGTGGTACTGCGTCTCCTGCGCCCAGATCAGCGCTCCCTTCAGGCGGTCGATGCGGTGCTGGAGCGCTTCGCGCGCCGGGCCGCTCTGGCCCGCGAGACCCGCCTCCGCGCGCTCGATCCAGGCCGCCGCGCTCTGCTCGTCCGCGGTCGCCAGGTAGTCCGGCCGCGGCGCGATCAGCAGGTGCTGGAGACGCCGGTCGAGCGACTTGCGCTGCTCGAGGCGCAGGCGCATCTGCGCGTCGAGCTTGCGGAACTGTTTATCGATCTCGGGCAGAAGCGGCTTGTAGTAGGCGCGCCGGAGCCGGATCAGGTCGTCGAACGCATCGAGCCCGCCCTGCCACGCGACCAGCTTCTTCCGCATGTCCTCGAGATCGAGATAGTTCTGGAGCGCGGTCTGGAAGTCGTGCGAGGCCATCAGGCTCATGAGGTAGAAGGTCTCCGGCGCCTCGGGCAGGCTGCGCAGCCGGATCACCCAGTCCTTGTCCTGGCGGATCTCCTCGCGCACGAGGTCTTCCAGGAACCGGCCCTGCGCGATGCTCTCGATCGAGGCGTCGACCTTGGCGAGCTCCTTGCCGAACGCGTCCACGGCGCGCCCGTAGAGCACGGCGGCGCGGCCATGCACGTCGAGCTTGCTGTAGGCGTAGGGCAGCGCGAGCAGCGCGTCCTGCACCGCGGCGTCGGTGGGCTCGCGCTCGGCGAGGATCGCCCACGGCACGAGCGCGCGCTCGAAGTTCTGCGCCGACGCATCGGCCCAACCCGCGCGCAGCAGCGCCTGGTTCGAGTACGGGCCCTCGAGGCGCACGCGGTCGAGCGACTGCTGCGCCGGGCCGAACTGATTGGCCTCGAAATAGAGCGTGCCGAGCACGAAGTTCGCCTTGTCGCGGACCGCGAGTGCCGCGGGATCGCTGGCGGGGAGCCGGCCGGCCGCCTCGAGCTGAGCGAGCGCGTCCTGCGCGCGGCCGTTCTGCAGCAGCGCGATGCCGAGGTTGTAGGCCGAATAGCCCGCGACGGTCTCGGAGCCCTGGAGCGGCTTCAGTACGCCGATCGCGTCGGCGGGCCGGCCCATCGCGAGCAGGACGTTGGCCCGCAGCAGCTGGACGTCGTCGCGGATGTCCTCGGGCACCGCGCCGTGGATGTGGTCGAGGGCGTCGAGCGCGTCGGCGGGATGGCCCTTCTGGAACTGGATCCGCGCGAGGCGATAGGCCGCGAGATTCCGCACCGCGTCCTCGACATCGGCCTCGAGCACAGCCTTCACCGCGCGGCCGGCGCGGAGGTTCATGCGGTAGTTGAGCTCGAGGGCGCCGACCGAGAACTCCGCGGTCTTGATGTGGTACTGGAGCGAATCGAGCGCGGGCTCGTCCACGCCGTAGTGGCCGACCAGCTCGGAGTCGACGCGCTCGAGCGCCTCGAAATACCTGCCCTGATAGGCCTCGTAGAGCGCCTCGCCGAAGTAGAGGTCGCGCAGATCCAGCCGGCGCGACGAAACCACCGCCGCGTCGGCCGCCGGCTCGACGGCGGACGCCGCCACCGGCACGAGCACCGCCGCGCCGAGCGCAAGAGTCCTGGCGAGCGCTGTCGCCAAGACGGGCTACCAGGCTCCGAGCTGGATGCTGGCGTCCCCCGAGTCCGCCAGCGTGATGCCGACCAGCTTCGGCTCCACCTTCTTGCTGAAGGAGAAGCTCTGATTGCGTTGGAAGTCCGCGCCGCTCGGCAGCTTGCCCGCCATCGCGACGTCGAGCCGGTGGTCGCCCGTGGCGACGTTCCCGGTGTAGATCCGCTGCACGCCGCCCTTCTGGAGCGCCTCCAGCTCCTTGAAGCTGTAGATGTGGCGCGCAACGGGCTGGCCGTCGATCTGCACCGACACCGAGTCGAGCCGGAACGTCTCCCCCTCCTTCATCGAGACGAACAGCGCCAGCTGTGTATCGGACGGGTAGAGCAGGCGCTCCTCGAGCCGGTTGAGCTCGGAGGCGATCCCGAGCACGTCCGACTTGATGTCCTGGACCTGTTCGTCCAGGCTATGCATCTGCTGCTTGGAGACCTCGTCCGCGCGGCCGGCAACGCCGGTGACCGCGCCGAGCAGCGCGAGGGCAACCGCCCAGCAGCTCCAGTGCCGCCCGCGCGCGCGGCGAATGCGAGCCGACCGCCTCTCCATGGGTTCGTCTCCTCCGCGTGGATCCGACCGGCTCGTTCGGACCCCCGGCGCTGAGCGTGTGTGACGGCCGACACAGATGCGCGTTGCCTGCACGCGCATGGAGGTCAACTAACCGGCAATCTACTCTAGTTTGTTAGGTCCGGAAACACGCAGATCGGGTCCACGCGAGCGCAGGTGGTCGGCAGGTTCGTGTTGCTGGTCCGTTGCAGCTCGGCCGCGCACGCGTGTCGCTCGACAGGCGCTCGCCGGGCTGCTAGTCGTCCAGCAGCTCCATGAACAGATCGTCGACGTCGTCGACGTCGCCCTTGGGCGGTGCGCCGAGCTCGATCACCGTGCGCTCGGCCTGGCCCCGGCGCGCGGGTGCGGCAGACGGCACGGGGTGGGAGTCGAAGTCCATCACCACGGTGCGATGCGCCTCGACGGAGCCGAGGTCGTTAGGCGCAGCGGGCTCGAACACCGCGTCGAGCTCCGGATCGAGATCCGGCGCCGCGGTCTCCTCGAATGCGAGCGGGTTCGTCGTCTCGGCCTGCACGGGCGAGACCCGGCGCGCGGCATGCGGGGCCGGCGCGCCGCGCCCGCTCCAGCCGAGATCGCGGTACGCGCGCTCGACGTCGGTGCGCGCGACCTGCCCGTGTCCGGCGAGCCACGCTTCGTAGAGCGCGTTGTCGGCGAGCGTGTTGATGCGCCCGGGCGCGCCGTCCGCGAGCTCGTGCACCGCCGCGCCGGCGCCCGGGAGCAGCAGATCGGCACTGCCGCCCGCGGCCTCGATCCGCGCGGCGAGGTATCCGATCGCCTCCTCGCGCCCGAGCGGCGCGAGCGGGACGCGCACGTCCACGTGATGCGCCACGAGCGGATCCGCTGCGATCGCCGCGTCGAGCTGCGGGCCACCGACCAACACCACCGTCACGAGCCGGCGCTCCTCGTATTCGAGCTTCACGAGTCCACACAGCTCCGAGAGCGTATCCGCGTTCGCGAGACCGTGTGCATCGTCGATGATCAACACCGCGCGGCGCCCGTCCTCGTGGATGATCGCGAGGCGCTCGTAGATCTGGCGGATCACCGCCTCGCGATCGAGGTCGGCGCGCTCGACACCGAGCTGCGCCGCGATGCGCGGCAATAGCCACTCCGCGCCCACCTCGCGGCGCAGCACCATCATCATTCCGGCCTCGAACTGCTCCTCCTCGAGCCCCTCGTAGAGGCGGCGCGCCACGCGCGTCTTTCCCGCGCCGACGCCGCCCACCAGCGCGAGCAGGCCGCGGCCCTGGCGCACGCCGCGGTCGAGCCGCGCGAGCGCGTCCTGCTGCGAGGGCAGCTCGACGTCGAACTTCTCGTGGGCGTCGGTTCGGAACGGATCCTCGGCAAGCCGGAAGTGATGCAGGTGCTCCAAAGCGCTGGTCCTCGCCCACGGATTAGAGGAAGGAGATCTTCTTGCGGCGGCGCGGCGGCGCTGGCTTCGGGCTGCGCGGCGGTGGGGGTGCCGGCTCCTCGACGAGCGGCTCGACCGGCTCCGCGCGCTCCTCGGGCTCGGCCTCGACGAGCGCCTCGAGGTCGGCCGGCATTTGCGCGTCCACGGCGCCCGAGTTCGCCTCCGCCACGAGGTCGTCGAAGGTCTCGCCGCCGACCACGACCTCTGCGGGCTCCGCGAGGGTCAGGTCCGCGAAGGACTCGAAGTCGTCCGCCGCCGCGGCGGCGTCGGTCTTCGGCGCGCCGAGGCCGGCCAGCCGCGCGCGCACGTTCTGGAAATCGGGCTTCTGCGCGGCCACCGCCTGCCACTCGCGCCTAGCGCCTTCGATGTCGCCGACCGCCTCGAGCGCGCGCCCGAGATCGAAGCGCCCCGCGAGCGCGGCATCCCGGGCCAGACGCGGCAGCAGGAGCAGCTGCTCGAGGTGCTCGATCGCGAGCGGCGCCTGGTCGGAGTCGATCGCGCACAGGCCGATCAGGTGCAGGCACTCCGCGGTGCGGTTCGGGTCCGCCATCGCGGTGCGCAGCTCGTAGATCGCGTCGTCGTAGAGTCCCATCTCCTTGTACGCGATCGCGAGGTCGTAGTGGGCCTGGTGGTCGCCCTCGGAGAGCGTCTCGCGCACGCCCTTCTTGAATGCCTGGAACACCGCGGCGAAGCCATCGTCGCCGGCGGGCAGCGCCGTGCGTGATCCGGAGCCCGTGTCGTCGTCGAAGGCGTCGGAGAGCGCGGCGGCGAGGTCGAAGCCGCCGTCCGCGTCGCTCGCGGTGGACGCGGCGACGCCGCTCGCGGGGCGCGCCTCGCCCACGGGCCGCAGCAGCTCCTCGGTGTCGGAGCCGTCCTCGGCGCTCTGCTCCACCTCGTCGGACGCGGGGCCGTCCAGATCGAGCGACGCGAGGTCATCGAGATCCGCGTCGGTCGCCGCCGGTTCGGGCGCGCCGATCTCCGCCTCGTCGTCCGAGAACTCGACCGAGATCTCCACCTCGTCGGGCTGGGGCTCCTCGCGCTCGGGTTCGGTGAGCTCGCCTTCCGCGTCGAAGTCGATCTCGGGCACCGGCGTCTCGTCGGTGTCCGCCCGCCGCGCGGGCGAGCTGGCCGGTGCGCTGCCGCGGGCCGCCGAGATCTCGCCGAGCCGCAGCAGCGCACGCGGGTGATTGGGCGCGGCCTCGAGCACGCGGCGGTAGATCGCCTCGGCCTCGTCGTGCAGGCCCTGCTGCATGTAGAAGTCGGCCTCCTCGAGCTGCTCGAGCTGCTCCTGCCGCGCGGCCGTGCGCGGCGAGACCTCGCCCGCACTCGCGGGCACTGCAGCCGCCGGCGCGGGCTCCTCGCCGAGATCGATCGGGTCCTCCATCGCAACTTCGAACTCGACGTCCGGGTCGGTGTCTCGAGCGGGCTCGGGCGCATCGTCCTCGACGTCGATCGCGATGTCGTCGATCAACTCGTCGTCGAGCGCGAGGTCGTCGGGCTCGGGGGCGGGAACGCGCTTGGCCGGCGCGGGCGCGGTCCGCGCAGCAGCGGGAGGCGTGGCGCCGCGCACCTGGGTGGGAATGTGCGCCGCGGCCGATTCGTCGAGCACCGCGATCCGCCCGCGCAGCACGCGCAGCGCTTCGCCGTCGCCCTCCTCCTGCGCGCGCATCGCCGCGCGCAGCCACATCTCCACGGCCTCGGCGTGCTCGCCGTTCTCGGCGTGCGCCTCGCCGAGCTTCTCGAGCGCTATGCGGTGATTCGGGTTCGCCCGAACGACGCGCTGGAGGTGGGCGATCGCCTTGTCGCGCTTGCCGTATCGGAGATAGACGCTCGCCTCCGCGATCAGCTGCTCGAGATCGCCGGCACTCGGCGGCTTCGCCTCGGCCACGTCCTCGAGCAGCAGCTCCTCGGCGGGCGAGGACATCACGGTCGCCTCTGCACCCGCGGAGGTGAGACGCGGTGCGCCGGAGAGCGATGCGCCGGGGCCGATCTCGAGCTCGCTGCCGAAGTCGACCGACAGCTCGGGAGCGCCCTCGCTGTCGGGGAACTCGTCTCCGAACAAGCCATTCGTGTCTGCGTCGAGCGCGAGGCCGCCGCCGCTCAGCTCGTCCCGCGTGTTGGGTGCGAATTCGTCGTCGCGCGGTGCGCCGTCCGACAGATCGCCGACGTCTGCGAACCTCTGCAGGATCTCGCGCGCGCGGCTCTCCTCGCCGCGGCTGCGGTAGAGCTCCGCGAGCCGGCGCTGCACGCGCTCGTGCTCCTGGAGCTTGTTCGCGCGCTCGAAGAGGACGGAGAGCTGCTCGTAGCGCTCGGTATTCCCGTCGTCGAGCTGGAGCGCGCGCTCGGCGAGCGCGATCGCCTCGGCCAGCTTGCCGCGCGCTGCTAGGCTGTCCCCGAGCGTCGACAGCGCGCGCACGTTGCGCTCGTCGAGCTCGAGGATCCGGCGGTAGACGCCGCCGACCGCCTCGGCGTCGCCCTGCCTCTCGAGCTCCTCGGCTGCGAGCTGATATTCGGCGATCGCGTCTTCCTTTCGGCCTTCCTGGCGCAGCAGGTCCGCGACCTTGATCCGGCTCCTCGTGTTCGCGGGGTCGGCATTGGCCATCTTGCGCAGGAGCTCGAGCGCCTCGCTCTTCCTGCCCTGGCGGTGGAAGCCGTCCGCCGCGGTCTGCAGCGCCCCGAGCGCCTCGGCATTCAGCCCCATGCGCTCGTAGAGCTCCGCCAGCGGCGCGTAGGCCTCGAACCGGTCGGGTACGAGATTCAGGATCTGCTTGAACACCGCCACGGCGCGCGCATCGAAGCCCTCCGCCATGTACTGCTCGGCGACGCGGTGATAGGTGTCCACCGCCTCGTCGACCTGACCCCAACGGCGATGGGCATCCCCCACCTCGAGGCGCAGCTTGGCGTCCTTCGGGTCGAGCTTCAGCAGCTTCTGATATTCGGCGAGCGCCTTGTCCTTGGCGTTCTTCTGAGCCAGCTTGCGCGCGAGCTCGAGGATCTTCCGCTTGTCCGCCGCCAACGCCAGCCCGCCCCTGCCCGCTTGCGACACCGAAGTGTGAACAGCATCGGCGCAGTCCGATGCTGTTCTACTCATCGGTTGCGAAAGGCCCCCGGTTGAGGTTCCCGTGGGGCAAAACGGCTACCGGCCGTCAGCCGTCGATCGCGTCCAAGAGCGCGGCGAGCCCGAGCGTGTAGCTGCGCGGACCGAAGCCCGCGACGAGTCCGAGCGCGATGCCCGACACGTACGACGTGTGGCGGAAGGCCTCCCGCGCGAACACGTTGGAGAGGTGTACCTCCACCACCGGCATTCCGGTGGCGACGAGTGCGTCTCGCAGCACCACGCTCGTGTGAGTGAGCCCGCCTGGGTTGATCAGGATGCCGTCCCCCCAGCCGATCGCGGCGTGGATCCGGTCCACGAGCACCCCTTCGTGGTTGCTCTGGAAGCACTCGACCTCGGCCCCGCGCTCCTTGGCGGCCTCGGCGAGCGCTGCGTCGATCTCCTCGAGCGTGGTGGCGCCGTAGATCTCGGGCTCGCGCGTGCCGAGCAGGTCGAGGTTCGGGCCGTGGATCACCTGGACGCGGCGCGTCTGGCTCATCGGCCCTCCGGCGCTTCGCGATCCGGTTAGAGATCCTGTCGGATCGCGAGCAGATGGCGGCGAATGAGATAGCGCGCCTTGCCCAGGTTGCCATCGGCCGCGAGCACGAGCGCGAGGAACGTCTCGCCGTCGATCGGCCGGAATACCAGATTCATGCGCGCGAGCGAGACGACGGTCTCGTTGACCGCGCCGCCGCCGAGCGCGTCGGCGGCCTTGCGGATCTCCTCGAGGATCCGCGAGAACTCGATGCCGGCGCTCCCGATGTCCTCCTGGAGCGGTCCCTCCGGAATCCGATCGGTCACGTATTCCTCGATCGCAATCCCGTCGGCGCCCATCAGCACGGCGCCGAGCCCCCCGCCGCACTCTTCGACGATGTAGCGCAGGATCGACCGGAAGCTCATGGATGAAGTCTCCGCACGTTCTCGAGCCAGCGCTCGAGCGCCGCAATCGCCGCCGCATTGCGCTCTGCCGGCGACGCCTCGCTCTCGCCGAGGGCCGCGCGGATGCGCGCCGCGCCGCGGCGATCGCCCTGGCGCTCGAGGAGATCGGCCATCGTGCGCGTCGCGAACGCGCCGCTCGATGCGAGCGGGCTGCGATCGTCGGAAGCCGCGTCTTGGCGAGCAGCCTCCTCCGCGATGGAATCGGGCGTGATCATCTGCGAGAGATCCGGCTCGGCGGCCGCGAACGCGTCCTCGAACTCGATCTCGGAGACGCCGGCGGCGAGCGGCTCGGCCGTGGGCGGCAGCATCGGCAGCGCGGCCGTGCGCGCGAGCGCGGCGTCGGCCCACGACTCCAGCTGGCGGCGCGCGTCGGCGGCGCGGCCGGCATCGGCGAGCACGAGCAGCAGCACCGCCCGCCCTTCCGAGGAGCGCGGCGTGCGCGCGAGCCCGTTCCGCACGACCCGCTCCGCATCGGCGAGACGACCCGCGCGCCGGTAGAGCTCGGCCAGCGCCGCGAAGCCAGGTCCGCCCGGGTCGGCGCGCACCGCGCGCTCGAGCTCGGCGATCCGATCGTCCGCTGCGTCGCTCACCCGCTAGGCTCCCGTCTGCCGGCGCCCGCGGCGGCGCGCCTTGTGCTCTTCGCTCGCTTTCGCTCGCTGCGCGAAACTCGCCGCGCGCCGGCCCCCGCGCCCCGACCGGGCCGCACGGGCAGCCCCGCCGCGACCTGCGAGAGCGAGAGCGGCACGGTCCGCGCCGATCCGACGCCCTCGAGCACCACGTAGTGGATGCGCGAGTCCTGCCTCTTCTTATCGACCTGCAGAGCGGCGAGATAAGCGCTTCTGGCGAACGCAGGCGGCTCGGTGGGCAGGCCCAGGCGCCGGCACAGCTTCGCGAGCCGCGCAGCGGTGCCCAGCGGCGCATGGCCGAGCTCCTCCGACCGCTCCGCCGCGTAGACCATCCCGATCGCCACCGCCTCGCCGTGCAGCAGGCCGCGGAAGTGCGTGAGCGCCTCGATCGCATGGGCGAGCGTGTGGCCGAAGTTGAGCAGCATGCGCAGGTCGGATTCGCGCTCGTCGCGCCGGACCACCTCGGCCTTGATCTCCACCGCGCGCGCGATCACGGGCACGAGCGCCCACTCCTCGAGCGCCAGCAGCGCCTCGGCATCGCGCTCGAGCGACTCGAACAGCGCCGCGTCCCAGATGATCGCCTTCTTCACCACCTCGGCGAGACCCGCGGCGCGCTCGCGGACCGGCAGCGACCCGAGCGTCTCGACGTCGATCGCCACCAGGCGCGGCTGGTGGAACGCGCCGACCAGATTCTTGCCCTCGCGCAGGTTCACACCGGTCTTGCCGCCCACGCTCGCGTCCACCATCGCGAGCACGGTCGTGGGCACCTGCACGAACGGGATCCCGCGCAGATAGGTGGCCGCGGTGAACCCCGTGAGGTCGCCCACGGCTCCGCCGCCGAGCGCCACCAGCGCGCTGTGGCGGTCGGCGCCGGCGCGGAGCAGCTCGTGATACAGCCGCTCCACCTGCCTCAGGCTCTTGCTCGCATCGCCGTCGGGCACGTCGATGCGCGCAGTGCGCAGGCCCGCCGCGCGCAGCGAGCGCACCGCGCGGCCCGCATAGCGCCGGCCGATCGGCGCCGCGGTGATCACCACCGCATTGCGCGCGCCCGTGCAAGCGGCCACGCGCGCGCCGAGCCCCGCGAGCGTGCCCGCACCGATCTCGACCGGATACGAGCGCTCGTCGAGCTCGACCGTCACGCTGCGCAGCGCGCGGCCAGAATCGGTTGCGGGATCCAGCACGCCGCGATTATAGGCGTCTGCTGGACGGGAGCGGCCGGCTGCGGATCCTCATCTCGTGCCCCAGGCCGGCGAGCCATCTTCCGCAGCAAGGCAACCGCCCCGGGCCACCCAAACGAAAGCGCAGCGGAGGCTCTCCTCCGCCGCGCCCCGGTTGGCTCCGTTGATCAGCTCGCTGCCGGAACCTGCGTCTCCACCACGCGCGGGCTCACGAACACGAGCAGCTCCTTGCGGTTGTCGCCCACCTCGTTGCTG
The DNA here is from genome assembly GCA_035258825.1 of Myxococcota bacterium. GTDB lineage: Bacteria > Myxococcota_A > UBA9160 > UBA9160 > SMWR01 > JAHEJV01. Next base: position 14,224 of record DATFWW010000024.1, on the reverse strand, counting down.
CGGAACAGCGCGCCCAGGAACGGCAGCTTGCTCATGAACGGCACCGCCGTGCCGTGCTCTGCGCGGTCCACCACGTAGATGCCGCCGAGCACGAGCGTCTGGCCGTCCTTCACGAGCGTCTCGGTCTGAACCTGGTTCTTCGCGATGCCGGGCGTGCCGTCCAGCGTCGCGACGCTGTCGTCGGGCGCGTTCCGGCTCACCTTGATCTTCATGATGATGCTGCCGTCCGCCGTGATGTGCGGCGTCACGTCGAGCTTCAGCACGGCGTCGACGAACTCGAGCTGGGCGTCGCCGTTCTCGAACGTCTGGAACGGGATCGACACGCCCTGCTCGATGATCGCCGGGCCATTGTCGAGCGTGACGACGCGCGGGCTCGAGATCACCTTGCCCTCGCCGTTCACTTCGGCGGCCTGCAGCTCGACGTCGTAGTTGAACTTCTGATCGAGCACGGTGGCGGCGAGACCGAGCACGCCGGTCGGGCTGGACGTGATCGGGTTGCCGAACGAGGCCACGCTTCCGGCAGTCTGGTCGCTCGGGCCCTGCGTGAACACGTAGTCGCGGCCGCCGAGGGTCGACTCGGTGATCGGATTCGTGCCGAACGACCACTTCGTGCCGAGCTCGCGCGAGTACTGGAGGCTCGCCTCGACGATCTTCGCCTCGATCATCACCTGCGGCGTCATCGCGTCGACTGCCTTGATCAGCGCGGTCGCCTCGTCGATCACCGACGGGATGTCCTTGATGATCAGCGTGTTGGTCCGCTTGTCGACGTTGACGGTGCCGCGTTCGGTGAGCAGCTCCTTCACCATGCCCGACACGTCCTGGACCGACGCGTAGTTCACGGGCTGCAGCTTCACGACGAGGTCCTCGAGCTTCTCCTTCGCGCGCCGTTCCTGGAGCCGCAGCTCCTCCTCCTGTGCGAGCGTGTCCTTCGCCGCGATCCGCAGCACGTTGCCCACGCGCGCGAAGCCGAGGCCCTTGGTCAGCAGGATCACGTCGAGCGCCTGGTCCCAGGGCTCGTCCACGAGGCGGATCGTGACCTTTCCCTTCACCTCGTCGCCCGCGATCACGTTCAGGTCGGAGACCTCCGCGATCAGGCGCAGCACGTCCGCGATGTCGACCCCCTTGAAGTCGAGCGAGATGTGGCGGCCGACGTACTCCTTGCCGTCCATCAGGCCGCCCTCGTTCAGGATGTCGATCGACGCGGGCGGCGTGCCGGATGCGGGCTCCGCAGGCGACGCCGCGGCCCGAGTGCCGGCGGCCCCGGGCGCGGCCTGCGCCGCACCGCCCGCCGGCGCGGCGCCGCGCTCGGCGTACACGGGCGGAACCGCGGCCACCTTGCCGTTGTTCGGGAAGTCCATCGTGAGCACCGCGTCGTGGCGCGACACCTCGGGCTTGAGACCCGCGGCGCGCTTCACCACCACGCGCACCTCGGGCCGCTTCACATCGGGCTGCGCGAATGCGGTCACGAGCGACACCGCGCCGACCTTCTCGGGCGCGATGCGGACCGCCGCCTCGGGCGCGATCGTGGCGCCCGCGATCGATAGGATCAGCGTCTCCGGGTCCGGCTCGTACACGAGATAGTCGATCGGGCTCTCGGACAGCACGACCACGCGGTCGCGCTCGGGCTGCGCGTCGAACTCCACGCCGTAGATCTTCACGGGGCCGCCCGGCGCGGGCGCGGCCTTCGCGGGCGCGGGCGCGGCCTTCGCGGGCGCGGTCTCGGCCACGTGCTGCGCGTGCGCCGGCGCCGTGCCGGACGCGCTCGCGACGGCCGCGTCGAGCGCGGGATCGGCGCCGAGCGCGATGATCAGACCCGACGCAACCGGCAGCACGCGCCGGCCCTCGAACGGGGCCTTGTCCGTGCCGCCGTCGACCACCACGCGCACCTTGTCGTCGTGGCTGCCGACGCGCACGCGCGCGACCTGCGGCGAGCCGACCTCGATCGTCTTCTTCGCCACCTTGTTCTTGATCGCGGGCAGGTCGATCACGAGCCGCGCCGGATCCTCGAGGGTGAACGTCGCCGCGTTGCCCACCGTGCCGTCGCCCCGGAGATGGATGATCGAGCCCGCGCCGACCGCGCGCGCATCGACCCCGGAGAGCACCGTCGCCGGGTGCGCCTCGTCCCCGAGCTCGCCCTCCGCGGGCTCGCCCGTCCACGCGCCCGTCTCGGCGTCGTCGCCCTGTGCGGCCTCGTCGGCCTGTCGAGCGGTCCACGGATCCCGGGCCGTGGCGGTCGCATCGCCCGGGGTCAGCGCGATCACGACGCCTTCCGGTCCCGCGGTCACGTGCTCCACGCTCGGAGCCGCGAGCCCGATCTCGACGCGCGTGATCGTCTGGCCCTCGCGCTCGTCGAGCGCGGTCACGCGCACGTCCGAGACCCGGCCGTCGTTGATCGGGATCGCGTCGGCGATCTCGCCGGGCTTCACGTTCGCGAGGTCCACGACCACGCGGTCGGGATCGCTCTCGTGATGCGCGTTGTACACGGGCGAGACCGGGCCCACCACGGTGATCGTGGTGCCGCCGTCGTTCGACTCCGCCAGTACGTCGACGACCTCGCTCGACGCCGTGGACGAGGCCGACGGCGGTGCGCCCGAGCCCGCACACGCAAAGGTCCCTACTGCAATCGAGCCGCAGAGCGCAGCTCCGATCGCCACCTGGAACCCGAGAGTTTTGAAGCCCCGCATCGAAATCAACCCCCCTCGTTCCGACGCATCCGCATCTCGACGTCCTTGGTCGTTTCCTGACCGAGGTAGTCGGTGTAGGTCTCTTTCACGACGACGGTGTTGTCGCCGATCGAGATCACGTGGCCGCGATTCTTCCCGATCGCGGCGCCCTGACCGATGATGTACGACTCGCCCGACGGGTCCTGGACCAGCGCCCGCGCGTTGCCGGTCCGCCAGACGACCGCGACCACCTCGAGCTGGGAGAGATCGAACTGGCCGAGCGGCCCGGCTTCGGCGATCTGCATCTTGTCCGGGCGGTCCCAGATGAAGCTGCGGAACGGGTCGCGCTTGCCGGTCGGATCGTAGGTGTAGCCCGACTCGATCTGCGCGACGCCCGAGATCGGGTCGACCTTGGGCTCCGGCGCGGCCGGCGCCACCGCGGGCGGTGCGACGGGCTTGTTGGTGCCCTTCGCCGCGTCCGTGCGCGCCTGCGCGAATTCCTCGGTGCTCAGACCGCTGTTCGGCGCTTCCTGGCTGCAGCCGCCCGCGGTGCCGAGCGCGGCGACCGCCGCGAGCGCCCAGTACGAGCTTCCCCGTCGTCGTGTTCCCATGCCCATCGCCTCAGCTCTTGCTCACGAAGCGGAAGGTGGTGGCGGTGCCGGAGACGACCAGACGCGTCTCAGCCTCGGACGCCTTCGCCACCTTCATGTCGAGCGAGCCCATGTTGACGATGCGTGGGAGTCGCGAGATCGAGTCGAAGAACTTCGCGATGTCGTGATACTTGCCCTCGATCTGCATGCCGATCGGGACCTCCGCGTAGAAGTCGTGGAGGACCTCGTTCTCGCGTTTGAACGACTTGATCTCGACCCCGGCCGTCTTCCCGAGGTTGCTGATGTCGGCGAGCAGCACCTCGAGCTGCTTCTCGTTCGGCAGCTGCCGGAGCGCGACCGCGAGCTGCGCCTCGAGCTGGGTGATCTCGGCTTCGAACGCGCCGATGTTCGCCGCGATCGAGCGGACCTCGGAGAGCTTGCGCTGGAGCTCGAGCTCCTGCTCGCGCAGCGCCACCAGGCGCTCGTGCTCGGCCTGCCAGTACCCGAAGTAGTAGGCCACGCCGATCAGCACCGCGATGCCTGCGAGGATGCCCATGCGGGCGCCGCGCGAGAGCTTTGCGATCTGGTCGAGCCGACTCTGGAGTGCGGGAGATACTTCCATGGCGTCCTCGCCTAGCCCTGCTTCGTCGCCGCGGGCGCGGGCGGCTGTGCCGGCGCAGCGCCCGGCGCGGGCTCCGAGTTCTGTGGCGGCGCCGACAACTGCGCCTGGATCTTGAATTTCACCACCTTGAGGCCCTCGGGCCCGTTGGCGAGCTCGGTGCTGTTCAGGTCCACGTTCGTGAAGTACGGGGAGTCGCCCAGCGATCCCAGGAACACCGCCACCAGCTCGTTGTCGAGGCTCTGGCCGGTGAGCTCGATCGTGGTGCCCTTGGCCGACACCGAATCGAGCCACAGGCGATCGGGCGTGTGCGTGGCGAGCTCGTCCATGAGCCGCACCGGGCCCTTGCGCGCGCGGTCGAGGCCCGCGATCACGTCGATCTTCTTCTGGAGCTCGGCCTTCTTGGCGCGGAACGCGGCGACCTGATCGAGCTGTGGCTTGAACTTATCGATGTCGTTCTGCATCTGGGTGATGCGGTTCTCGGTCGTCTCGATCTTCTCGGTCAGGTCGCTGTGGACGAACCCGATCACGGCGACGACGACGATCAGCACGAGCACGAGCTCGAGCACGTTCTGCTTGACATCCGCCTTGCGCTTCGCTTCGCGGACCGGAAGGAGATTGATCTGGATCATCGGGTCTCCTCGCGCAGCGCGAGTCCCACCCCGACGCCGAGCGCGGGTGCGAGATCGTCGAGGTAGTCGGCCTCGAACCTGTGGGAGGGGATCATCCGGGAGAGCGGGTTCAGCGCGGCCACCTGGAGGCCCGTGCGCTCGTGGAACGCCTTGGCGAATCCCGACACCTTCGAGGCACCGCCCGCGAGAAAGACCTTCTCGATCCGCGCGTCGGAGCTCGTCGCGCCGTAGAAGTCGAGCGAGCGGCTGATCTCGCCGATCACCGTCTCGGTCACGCTCTGGACCGCCTGCTCGACCTCCTGGGGCACCACGTCCTGGCTGTCGGTGCGGCGACCGCCGAGCTTGATCCGCTCCGCTTCGCTGAAGCTGATCGAGAGCGCCTTCTGGATCTCTTCGGTGTACTGATTGCCCGCGGTGGTGATGTCGCGCGTGAAGCAGGGCACGCCGTTCGAGACGATGTTGATGTTGACGACCTGTGCGCCCACGTTCACGAGCGCCACCGTCTGGCCGCGCGCAGCGTCGTAGTTGACCTCGAACGCGTTCTCCACCGCGAACGCGGCCACGTCGATCGCCACCGGCACCAGGCCCGCCTCGTGAATCACCTGCACGTAGTCGTCGATCAGGTCCTTCTTCGCCGCGACGAGCAGGACCTCCATCTGCCCATCGTCGTTCCCGCTGCCGAGGATCTGGAAGTCGAGATTCACCTCGTTGACGTCGAACGGGATGTACTGCTCCGCCTCCCAGCGGATCTGCTCGTCGAGCTCCTCGCGGCTCATCGCGGGCAGGCTCACCTTCTTCACGATCACCGAGTGTCCCGACACCGCCGCGGCGACGTTCCTGGTCTTGATCTTGCCGTTGTCGATCGCCTCGCGGATCGCTTCGGTGATCGCGCTCGCGTTCAGGAAGGCGCCCTGGACGATGGCCTCGGCGGGCACGCTCGCCACACCGAGGTGCGTCAGCTCGAATCCGCCCGAGCGGCCCTTCTTCGACAGCTCGACGGCCTTGATCGACGACGATCCGACGTCGAGGCCCACGGCAGAGCGGGAGTTGAAGCGCGGAAGGCTGAATCTCACGATCGGATCTCCCCGAAAAAGAGGCCCGCTAGGGGCGACTCTCGGCGGCCGCCAGCAACGCGGGAGCGATCGGCGCGTCGGTCCGGGCGCCGAACACCTGGTCCTTGTCGCTGATGCGCAGGCCGAGCGCGATCAGCACTTTGCGCTTGGTGTCCAGGCGGCAAGGCCGGCCCGCTTCGACGCGGTCGATCGTCAACGTGGAAAGGCCCGCCTTGCGGGCCAGCTCCGCCTTGCTCATCATCAGAGCTTCGCGGAATCGCTGAACGTTGTTGCTCGGCAACTGCGGTTCCCCCCAGCATCCCCTGCATCCGCATCATCGGCCGGTGACGGCACGCGGCCGGGTCCGGCTGACGACTTCGCTCGTATCGGCGGGCGGTTCGGGTGACTTGAGGCGGGTTGCGCGCGACGCGCCGCCTCGCGCTCCCACCGTGCGCGTGCAACGCATCGGCAGCCCGGACAGCCTCATGGTGTTTGCTCACGCCGCGCGGGAAGCGGTCCGATACCGCATCCGGTGTCGGGCCGAATTCTGATCATCGACAGCGACCCGCACGCCTGGGCCGACGCCGGGCGCGCGTTGACCACCGGAGGTTGCGAGGTGGTATGCGCGGCCAGTGCGCCCGCGGCCCTCGCGGCGCTCGAGGGAGCGCGATTCGACCTGGTGTTGTGCGAACGGCGCATGCCGTTCCGCGAGGGCTCGGCACTCGCCGCCGAGCTCACGCGGCGCCTGCCCGACGGTCGCTGCGCGATGACCTCGGACGAGCCGCTCGAGACCCTGGCGGCGGAGGGAATCGCGCGCGGCTGGAGCGAGGTGCTGGCGCGGCCGGCTCCCGCCGCGGCGGTGCTGCTCGCGCTGCGCCGCGCGCGCGACCGGAGCGCGCTGCGCCGCCGCGCGGCACTGCTCGAGGAGGATCTCGCGCGGGCGGCGTACGACCGCCCGATCGTCGCGGCCTCGCGCGCGATGATCGAGCTGCTCGAGCAGGTCGAGCGCGCAGCGGGCCTGCGCGGCGCGTTGCTGATCGCGGGCGAGCCCGGCACCGGGCGCGAGGGAATCGCGCGCGCCGTCCACGCCCAGTCGGCGAGGCGCAGCGGACTCTTCATCGCTGTGGACTGCGCGCGCGGGTCCGAGCGGGAACGCGAGTACCGGCTGTTCGGAAGCGGCCGCGGCTCGGGTCCCGGCCCGGCGCTCCGCGACGCCGAGGGCGGAACCCTCTATCTCGAGGCGGTCGATGCGCTGCCGATCGCGCTGCAGCTCCGGCTCGCGGCCGTGCTGCGCGACGCCGACGCAGCCGCGCCGACGGACCGCGCCGCGATGCACGCGATCGCCACGACGTCTGCCGACCTCGATGAGCTCGTGCAGCGCGGAGCGTTCCGGAAGGAGCTCTACGAGCTGCTCCGGGTCGCGCGCCTGCGCGTTCCGCCGCTGCGCGAGCGCTGCGAGGACATCCCGCTGCTCGTCGATCACCTGCTGTCCCGCGCATCGACCGCGCGCGGCCGCGTGCAGCCGCTCGCGATCACGGGAGACGCGCTCGACCTGCTGATCGCCTATCACTGGCCCGGGAACGTGCGCGAGCTCGCCGCGGTGCTCGAGCGCGCGGCCGATCTCGCGGCGCACGAGGCGGTCTCCGCGCGCGAGCTGCCCGCGGACCTGGCCCACGCACCCGATCGCGCTGCGCCCAATCCGCTCGCGCTGCGCGGTGCGCGTCGCGCGTTCGAGGCGGATCTGATCCGCCGCGCGCTGCGCGCCGCCGCCGGCAACCGCACGCGCGCGGCGCGGCTGCTCGAGATCAGCCACCGCGCCCTGCTCTACAAGCTCAAGGAGCTCGGGATCCGCGACTAGCTGGCAAGCGCCGCGAAGCGGCGCTTGCCGCCAGCGAAAGTGGCCTCCGCTCTTCACGACGGCACCGCTGGTTCCAGTCTCGGGTCGCGCGGTCTAGCTGGAATCCTCGCCGCTCGCGTCGGACTCGTCGTCCGGCTGCTCGAGGCCGAGCTTCTCGAGCCGATAGCGGAACGAGCGGAACGAGATGCCGAGCCGCTGCGCGGCGCGCTTCTTCACGCCGCCGCACTGATCGAGCGCCTCGAGCAGGAGGCCGCGCTCGAAACCGGCGAGCACGACTTCGAGCGAGACGCCCTCTGCAGGCAGTCGCTCGCGCCCCGTCCCGGCCCGCGAGCGCACAACGGTAGGCGGCAGCACTTCCACGCCGATCTCTTCGCCGCGCGAGAGCGCCACGGCCCGCTCCACCACGTTCTCGAGCTCGCGCACGTTGCCGGGATAGTCGTAGGCCACGAGCTTCTCGAGCGCCGCGTCGTTGACGCGCTGCGCCTCGCGCCCGAGATCACTGCCGTACTTCTCGACGAAGTGGGCGACCAGGAGTGGCACGTCCTCGCGCCGCTCGCGCAGCGGCGGCAGCTCCACCTCGATCACGTTCAGGCGGTAATAGAGGTCCTCGCGAAAGCGGCCGCCGCGACCTCGTCCCCGAGCCGGCGGTTGGTCGCGGCGACCAGCCGTGCGTCGAACCGGAGGTCGCCCGTGCCGCCCACGCGGCGGAACGTGCGCTCCTGGATCACGCGCAGGAGCTTCACCTGGAGCGGGAGCGAGAGCTCGCCGATCTCGTCGAGGAACACCGTGCCCTGCCCCGCCGTCTCGAACAGGCCGGGCTTGCTCTGCACCGCGCCCGTGAACGCGCCCTTCACGTGGCCGAACAGCTCCGACTCGAGCAGATTCTCGGGGATCGCGCCGCAGTTGACCGCGACGAACGGGCTCTCGCGGCGGTCGCTGCCGTCGTGGATCGCGCGCGCGGCGATCTCCTTGCCTGTTCCGCTCTCGCCCGAGATCAGCACGTTGGCCTTGGTCGCCGCGACCTGTGCGATCAGGTCAACCACGCGTTGCATCGCGCGGCTCGTGCCGATCAGGTGCCGCTCGCGGATCCGGCTGCGCAGCTCGCTGCGCAGCCGACGGTTCTCGCTCGACAGCGACTTCTTCTCGATCGCCTTCTCGACGATCATGCGGATCGCGTCGACCTTGAACGGCTTCGTGATGTAGTCGTAGGCGCCTTCCTTCATCGCCGCGATCGCGGTCTCAGTGCTCGCGAATGCCGTCATCACGATCACCACCGTCTCCGCGCCGCCGGCCGCGCCCGACTGCACCGCGTGCAGGAGCTCGAGACCGCTGTCGCCCGGCATCTGGATGTCGGTGATCACGAGGTCGAAGTCGTCGCTCTCGAGCTGGGCTCGCGCCGATGCGACGTCGCCCACCGTGACCGCTTCGTAGCCCTCGCTGCGCAGGAAGATCTCGAGGAACTCCTGCATGCTCCGCTCGTCGTCGACGACGAGTACGCGCCCGCGCGCGCTCATAGGATCTCCGCTCGGCTGCGCCTCGCTGCGCGCCCTTCGGGCTTCACGGCGTCACCTCGGAGCGCGGCAGCGAGACGCGGATCGCGGTGCGGAACGCGCCCTCGCCGCGCTCGACGCGCACGACCCCGCGGTGCTCGGCGACCACGCGATGCACGATCGCGAGGCCCAGCCCGGTGCCGCCGGCCTTGGTGGTGAAGAACGGGTCGAAGACGCGATCCACGAGTTCCCTGGGAATGCCGGGACCCTGATCCATCACGGTGATCTCGGCCCAGACGGGTTTCTCCTCGTCCATTCGGCCCGAGGAACGCTCCCCTTGAGGTGGGCGCGCCGGGCGCGGCCGCGCCTCGATCCGCACCGCGCCGCCTTCCGGCATCGCCTGCGCCGCGTTCACGATCAGGTTCCAGAGCACCTGGCGCAGCTGCGCCGGATCCGCGTGGACGCTCAGTCCCGCCGGGATTTCGCACTCCACGACCACCGCTGCGGGGCGCGAGGCCTCGAACATCGCGAGCACCTCGCCCACCAGATCGCCGAGCGGAACGCGCTCGATCTGCGGCTCGCCCGGCCGCGCGAACTGGAGGAAGTCGCCGATCAGCCGATCGAGCCGATCGACCTCGCGCAGCACGATCTCCATCAGCCGCTGCGACTCCTCCGATCGGGCGCCCTGCATCACCTGGATCGACCCCGAGATCGCCGCGAGCGGATTGCGGATCTCGTGCGCGATGCTCGCGGACAGCTCGCCGATCGCGGCGAGCCGCTCCGACCGCCGCAGCTCGCGCTCCATCGCCACCACCTCGGTCACGTCCTGGAAGATCACCACCTCGCCGAGCGGATCGCCGGACGCGTCGCGCAGCACGTAGGCGCCGATCCCGAGGTGCAGCAGGCGCGAGCCCGGGCCCGCATACTGCATGCGCGCGCGTGCGCGGGTCGCGGCCGCGCGCGTACCCGGGCGCAGCTCGCGCAGCCCGGGCAGCACCTCCTCGACGTCTCGCCCGAGCGCCGCCGCGCGCGTGAGCCCGGTGATGCGCTGCGCCTCCTGGTTGAACGAAGTGACGTGGCCCTCGAGATCGGTGGTGAGCAGTCCGCTCTTGAGGCTCTCGACCGTGCGCTGGTGCAGCGTGCGCAGCTGCTCGAGGTCCTGCGTGCGCTCGGCGAGCTCGGTACCCGTGCGCATCAGCTCGCGCGACAGGAATCCCGACAATCCCGCGGCGCCGAGCAGCGCGGAGGCGTGCACCGCCCAGCTCGTGATCAGCACCGCGAACGGCTCCGCATCGAGCTCCGGTCCGAGCCATCCGCGGTTGCCCAGCACGAGCACCCCGGCGTAGGCCGCCGCGCCGGCTGCCGCGCACGCGAGCGCGCCGGCGCCGGGAAACAACACGCCCGCATACAGTCCGACCGCGACGTACAGGAACGTGAAGACGGAATCCTTGCCGCCCGAGAACAGCACGAGCGCGGACACGAGCGCGAGGTCGGTGGCGACGTTGATCGCGGCGAACGCGCTCGGCCGCTCGATCCGGCCCACGAACGGCCGGTACACCAGCGTCGCGACGAAGCACAGCGCGACCGCGACGTAGAAGCCCGGCCACCGCGTAGCGGGCGTGTCGCGGCCGATCGCGTCGAGCGCGATGCCGATCGCGAGGCCGCCGATCGCGAGTGCGAGCCGCGCCCCCATCAGCACGAGCAGGACCCGCTCGACCCGATCGCCGCGGGCCGGCCAGTCGCTCGGGCGCGCGCTCACCTGCGCCGACCTGCCGTCGCTCGCCGGTGCGCGGCGCTCAGCCGATCGAGTCGGCGATATGGAAGATCGGCAGGTACATCGCGATCAGCAGACCGCCCACCGTGCCGCCGAGGAACACCATCATCAGCGGCTCGAGCAGCGCCGTGAGCGCCTCCACGGCCGCGTCGACCTCCTCGTCGTAGAAGTCGGCGATCTTCGCGAGCATCGTCTCCATCGCGCCGGTCTCCTCACCGACCGCGATCATCTGCGTCACCATGCCCGGGAACACGTCCGACTCCGAGAGCGGCTCGGCGATCGTCTTGCCCTCGGTGATCGCCGCGCGGACCTTGCGCAGCGCCTCCTCGATGATCATGTTGCCGGCCGTCCGCGCGACGATGTCGAGGCCGTCGAGGATCGGCACACCCGAGGCGATCATCGTGCCGAGCGTGCGCGTGAAGCGCGCCACCGCCACCTTGCGCAGCAGCGAACCGAACACGGGCAGCTTCAGCGCGAGCGCGTCGGTGGATTTCCGGAACGCGAGGCTGCGCCGCCGCGCCTGCAGGAAGGCGATGAACGCGCCGGTCACCACGACCATGAACAGGCCGATCCAGTGCTGCATGAAGTGGGACAGCGCGACCACGACCTGGGTCGGCCCCGGGAGCTCGCCGCCGAAGTCCGCGAACATCTTCTCGAAGGTCGGAATCACCTTCGTGAGCATCAGCACCACGACTCCGATCGCCACCACGAGCACGGTGCTGGGATACACCATCGCGCCCTTCACCTTCCTCGCGAGCGCGTCGGCCTTCTCCAGGTACACCGCGAGCCGGTTCAGGATCGTGTCGAGGATGCCGCCGATCTCGCCGGCCTGGACCAGGTTGACGTACAGGTCGTCGAACGGCTTCGGGTGCTTGCGCAGCGAGTCCGCGAACGTGGCGCCCTGCTCCACGTCGGCTTTCACCGCGCGGATGATGGTCTGGAAGGTCCTGTTGGGCTGCTGATTGCCGAGGATGTCGAGACACTGCACGAGCGGCAGGCCCGCGTCGATCATCGTGGCGAACTGGCGCGTGAAGATCACGAGGTCGCGGGTCTTGATCCCCGGCTTGAGGAACGGCAGGTACTCGCTGACGTCCTTCGACTTCTCCTTGACCGTGACCGGCAAGAGCATCTGCGAGCGAAGCTGCGCCATCACGGCGGCCTCGTTGATCGCCTCGATCTCGCCCTTCTTGAGGCTCCCCTGCCGGGTCCGCGCCTTCCATTGAAAGATCGGCATCGCTCTCTACTCCTCCGCTCTCGACGAGAGCGCCCTCAGGCCTTCGCGGCGGGCCGCGCGCCCGGGAGCGCACCGCCCCCCTTCGAGATCAGGCTGCGCAGCTCGTCCTGATCGGAGCTGCGCCCGATCGCGTCCTCGAGCGAGATCAACCGCCGCAGGTGGAGGCTCGCGAGCGACTGGTTCATCGTCTGCATGCCGAAGCGCTCCTGTCCGACCTGCATCGCCGAGTAGATCTGGTGGATCTTGTCCTCGCGGATCAGGTTGCGGATCGCGGCATTCGGCACCATCACCTCGAGCGCCATCACGCGTCCCGGCCCGTTTGCGCGCGGCAGCAGCGACTGACACAGCACGCCCTCGAGCACGAACGAGAGCTGCGCGCGCACCTGCGCCTGCTGGTAGGGCGGGAATACGTCGACGATGCGGTTGATCGTCTGGACGCACGAGTTCGTGTGCAGCGTCGCGAACGCGAGGTGGCCGGTCTCCGACACGGTCAGCGCGGCCTCGATCGTCTCGAGGTCGCGCATCTCGCCGATCAGCACCACGTCCGGGTCCTGGCGCAGGATGTACTTGAGCGCGTTCTTGAACCCTTGCGTGTCGGAGCCGACCTCGCGCTGGTTCACCACGCAGCCCTTGTGGTGGTGCAGGTACTCGATCGGATCCTCGATCGTGACGATGTGGTCGTTCCGCTCGTTGTTGATCTTGTCGATCATCGTGGCGAGCGTGGTCGACTTTCCGGAGCCGGTCGGTCCCGTCACGAGCACCAGCCCGCGCGGCTTCTCCGCGATCTCGGCGACGATCTTCGGCAGCCCGAGGTCCTCGAACGTCTTGATCTTGAACGGGATCGCCCGGAACGCACCCGCGACGTTGCCGCGCTGCACGAAGATGTTGGCGCGGAAGCGGGACAGCTTCTGCACCGAGAACGAGAGGTCGAGCTCGTTCTTCTCTTCGAACTGGTGCTTCTGCGAATCGGTGAGCACCGAATAGCAGAGCTGCTTCGTCTCGGGCGGGGAGAGGGGCGGCATCCGCAGCGGGTGCAGCTTGCCGTCGATCCGCAGCTGGGGAGCCGTGCCCGTGGTGATGTGAAGGTCGGAGGCGCCCTTCTCGATCATCGCCTTGAGCAGCTGGTGCATGTTGGCCATCGGGATCCGACTCCTGACTAGTTGTCCGCGGCCGAGACGCGGAATACTTCGGGCAGCGTCGTCGTGCCGTCTGCGAGCTTCGCGAGTGCGCTCCGGCGCAACGTCTGCATGCCGAGCCGGATCGCCTCGCGCTTGAGCTCGAGGGCGGAGGCGCCGTTCAACACGAACTCCTTGAGCTCCTCGCGCAGCTCCATCACCTCGTACAGTGCGATCCGGCCCTTGAAGCCGGTCTCGGAGCAGGTGCGGCACCCGCGGCCCTTCACGGGCACGACCGTGCGCGCCGCCTCGGACGACATGCCGGCCTCCTCGAGCGCCTCGGCGGTGACCTCCTCGTCCGATTCCTTGCACTCCGCGCAGATCCTGCGCGCGAGCCGCTGCGCCACGATGCAGTTGACCGACGACGAGACGAGGAACGGCTCGATGCCCATGTTGAGCAGCCGGTTGACCGTCGACGGCGCGTCGTTGGTGTGCAGCGTCGAGAGCACCATGTGGCCGGTGAGCGCGGCCTTGATCGCGATCTCGGCGGTCTCGAAGTCGCGGATCTCGCCGACCATGATGATGTCGGGGTCCTGGCGCAGGAACGAGCGCAGGCACGCCGCGAAGTTGAGGCCGATCTCGTCGTGCATCTGGACCTGGTTGATGCCGGCGAGGTTGAACTCGACGGGGTCCTCGGCGGTCGACAGGTTCTCGGTGGTCTTGTTGAGCTCCGCGAGTGCGGAGTAGAGCGTCGTGGTCTTGCCGGAGCCGGTCGGCCCGGTGACGAGCACCATGCCGTAGGGCAGATGGATCGTGCGCTGGAACACGTCGAGCTGGGCCTGTTCGAAGCCGAGCTTGGTCATGTCGAGCTGCAGGTTGCCCTTGTCGAGCAGGCGGAGCACGACCTTCTCGCCGAACAGCGTGGGCAGCACCGAGACGCGGAAGTCCATCTCCTTGCCGCGACCCAGCTTGAGCTTGATGCGGCCGTCCTGCGGCAGCCGGCGCTCTGCGATGTCGAGCTCCGACATGATCTTCACGCGCGAGGTGATCGCGTTCCGCAGCTTGAGCGGCGGCTTCATCATCTCGTAGAGCACGCCGTCGATGCGGTAACGAACGCGGAAGTCTTTTTCGTACGGCTCGATGTGGATGTCGGAGGCGCTCTTCTTGATCGCGTCGATCAGGATCAAGTTCACGAGC
>DATFWW010000023.1:0-6036 GCA_035258825.1 Myxococcota bacterium | reverse complement strand
AACGCCGAAGGTGCATCCCGCCGATTCCGACCAGCGCTGGTAGCGAGCCGGCGGGGCCGGCGCGCAGCGAGCCGAAGGCAAGCGAAGTCGAAGAGGTGGGCTCCGCTCGCGAAACTGCTGCGAGGTCGAGTCCTGGGTCGCGCCGCTAGTGCTTCTCGGCCGCCGGCGCCTTCGGCGCGCCGCCCTCGACCGCCTTGAGGCCCGCGCTCTTGCCCATCTTGATCTGGCCGTCGATTTCCGCGCCGTCCTCGACGACGAGCGAGCCCGTCGTGATGTTGCCCGACACGCGCGCGGTCTTGTGCAGCACGACCTTCGTGGCCGCCATGATGTCGCCCGTCACCGAGCCGCTCACCGCGACCGTCTTCGAGCGGATCGAGGCCTCGATCTCACCGGTCTCGCCCACGATCAGCGTATTCTCGCTGGAGATCTCGCCGCGGAACCGGCCGTCGATGCGCACGGTGTCCTTGAACGTCAGCTTGCCCTCGAACTCGGAGCCCTGGTCGATGAACGCGGAGAGCCCACCGGATCCCGACGAGCTGCCCGACGGTGCGGGGTAGTCGCCCTCGACGCCCTTGCTTCCGAACGGGGTTCGCGCCATCACGGGATCCTCCTTTGCGGGTCGAGCGAGAAGGGCCGCCCGCTGCCCTCGGCAGGCTGGATCGGTGGGCCCCTCGGCCAACTTGAGGCCCGATTGTCAGTACACTGCGGCGAAGCGATGGAACACGCGGCACTGCCGGCCCTGTTCGAACGCGCGCTCGCGAGCGGGCGGCTGCACTCGGCCTATCTGATCTCCGGCCCGCGCGACGCCGCGCGCGAGGCCGCCGCGGCGTTCGCGCGCGCGAGCGTGTGTGCGCGCGCGGCCATCTGCGAGAAATGCGACGGCTGCCGACGCTCGGCGCCGCGCGAGGAGATCGCCATCGACGGCACCGGTCACAGCGGCCCGCTGTTCCGGCACATCGGCGACCACCCGGACCTGTTCTGGGTCGAGCGCGGCAGCGAGGACACGCGCGTGCGGATCGGGCAGATCCGCGCACTGCAGCACGCGCTGCGGCTGTCGGCGGGCGAAGGCGGCCGGCGCGTCGCGGTGATCGCGGACGCCGAGTGGCTGAACCAGGAGGCGCAGAACGCGCTGCTGCGGCTGCTCGAGGAGCCGCCGCCGCGCACCTCGCTCGTGCTCGTCACGGCGAGCCCGGCCGGGCTGCTCGCCACCGTGCGCTCGCGCTGCCAGAAGGTGGTGCTCCCGGCCGAGCACCGCGATCCGCTCGCCGCACCCGAGGCGACCGCATGGCTCGCGCGCCTCGACGCGCTGCCGCGGACGCCGGTGCCCGCCCTGCTCGACTGGGCCGAGGAATTTCGCGGCCAGCGCGCGCCCGCGGCCGCGCAGCTCGACGAATGGCTCGCGCTCGCCTCGGCCTGGCTGCGCCGGCGGATCGGCGAGCGCGTGGAGGCGGGGCGCGCCGTGCGCACGGAGCTCGACGCCGCGCGCGTTCTCTCGCAGTGTCGGCAGGCGCTCGTGCAGCGCAACGCGAACCCCCAGATGACGGCCGAGCGCGCGCTGCTCGCCCTCCAGGCGGCCGTGCGGGCCTAGACCGCAAGCGCCGCGAAGCGGCGCGCGCAGCGAGCCGAAGGCGAGCGCAGTCGAAAAGGTGGCCTCCGATGGTGCAGATCCTCGAAGCGCAGAGTCTTGGGTGGTCTTCCTAGATGTGGTTCGACAGCCACTGCCACCTCGGCGCCGACGAGTTCAGCGCAGACCGCGCGGAGGTCGCGGCACGCGCGTTCGCGGGCGGCGTGGAGGGTCTGCTCGCGATCGGATCGGGCTACGGCGTCGCGAACAACGCGCGCGCGATCGCGCTCGCAGAATCGGATCCGCGGGTGTGGGCCTCCGTCGGCGTGCACCCGCACGAGGCCTGCCAGCTCGACGACGCGGGCCGCGCCGACCTCGCGCGCTGGCTCGGCCACCCGCGCGTGGTGGCCGTGGGGGAGGCGGGGCTCGACTATCACTACATGAACTCGCCGCTCGAGGTACAGCGCGCGGTGTTCGCGGAACAGGTGGGCTGGGCGCGCGAGCGCGGGCTGCCCATGTCGATCCACGTGCGCGGCGACGGGCCCAACGCGTTCGACGAGCTGCTCGACATCTGGACCGCCGAGCGCGGACCCGAGATCGGCGGCGTGCTGCACTGCTACACCGGGTCGCTCGATTTCGCGCGCCGCGCGCTCGACGCCGCGCTCGACGTCTCGTTCTCGGGCATCCTCACCTTCCGCCGCGACCGCGGGCTGCGCGGCGTGGCGGCCGCGCTGCCGCTCGATCGCATCCTCGTCGAGACCGACGCGCCGCTGCTGGCGCCCGAGGGTCACCGCGGGCGGCGCAACGAGCCGGTGCGCGTGGTGGAAGTCGGGCGCGTGCTCGCGCAGATCCACGGGACGCCGGAGACCGAGGTGGCGCGCATCACCACGCGCAACGCGCGCGCGCGGTTCCGGCTGCCGGTGCCCTCGTGAACGACATGGACGAGGTCGCGCGCGTGCGCGCGCTCGCCGAGCAGCTCGCGCGCGCGGCCGGTGCGGTCCAGCGCGAGCGCTACGAGACGGAATTCGCCGTGCGCACGAAGACCGCCTCGATCGATCTCGTCACCGAGGTCGACCACGCGTGCGAAGAGCTGATCGTCGGCGCGCTGCACCGCGAGCGCCCCGCGGACGCGATCCTCGCCGAAGAGGGCGGCGGCTCCGACCGGCCCGGCGCGGAGTGGCGCTGGGTGATCGATCCGCTCGACGGCACGATGAACTACGCGCACGGCTACCCGCGCTTCTGCGTCTCGATCGGCGTGCAGCGGCGCCGCGAGCCGTTCGTGGGCGTGGTCTACGACCCGCTGCTCGACGAGCTGTTCGCGGCCACGCGCGGCGGCGGCGCCAGCTGCAACGGCCGGCCGATCCGGGTGTCGGACACGCGCGAGCTCGGCCGCGCCCTGCTCGCAACCGGCTTCGCGTACGACGTGCACCGCAGCCTCGACGACAACCTCGACCACTTCGCGGCATTCGTGAAGCGCGCGCGCGGGCTGCGGCGCGACGGCAGCGCCGCGCTCGACCTGTGTTATGTCGCCGCGGGGCGCTTCGACGGCTTCTGGGAGCTGAAGCTCCACCCGTGGGACGTCGCCGCGGGCAATCTTATCGTCGAGGAGGCGAGCGGGCGCACGAGCGACTTCTCCGGGAGGCCCGCGTCGGGCGACGGCCGCCAGACGGTGGCGAGCAACGGCCACCTGCACGACGCGATCGTGGCGATCCTGAATTCCTAGTCCGCTGGGTGCCCGGGCCGGGCGGATGTTTGTCGCTCCGCCGTGGGCTCGGAGGTGCGCGGACCGGCGGACGCTAGGGCGAATCCTCTTCTGGCTGCACCGGCTCGGGCGCGGGCTCCATCTCGGGCGGCGCCTTCTCCGCCGCGGCGGGCTGTGCGCGGAACCGGCTCTGGAACGCCTCGAGGCTCACGGGCAGGCGCTCGGCCGTCTCGAGATCGATGCGGTACACGATCGGATCCCCGACCGCCTGCACCGCGACTCCCTTCGGCGTCGTGTTGCCGAAGTGCAGCTCGGCCAGACGCGGCGCCGCGGGCGGCAGCGGCTCCTCGGCGCCCTCCTCCTTCGAAGCGGCACTCTGCTCCTTCGACGCGGAGCCCTCGGCCGGCTTGGCCGCAGCGGGCGCCGCGCCGAGCACGGTGATGATCGTATTCGGCGGCGAGAGCCCGAGCTTTTCGAGCTCCTTCTCGCCCATCGACTCCGCGAGGATGTCCGCGGCCTCGAGCCGCGAGACCTCGGACACCACGCCCGCGAGCTTCCCCTCCGCGAACGGCTCGGGCGTCGAGGTCCAGCCCGCGTCGCCGGTGCGCTCGGCGCGGATCGCCACGGCATCTCCGTTGCGCTGGTGGAAGAAGAAATCGAGCTGCTTGGCGTCGGTGGCGAGGAAGCGCGCGAGATGGCGCTCGCGGTAGGCAACGGTCGTGCGCGGGAAATCGGAGATCCGCGTGGCGGCGATCTCGTAGAGCACGTCGCGGCCGCCGCGCACGGGCCGCCGTTCGCCGTCGGGGCGGCCGATCGCGAGCAAGAGCGGCGGCTGGTTCGCGTCGCGGTGCGAGAGCCGCACTTCGAACTCGGGTGGCTCGAGCAGCTTGCGCTGGTCCGGGGTCGGCGCGTCGACGAACGCGTCGGCGCGCAGGAACGAGAGCGCCGAGAGCAGATTGTCGACCGCATCGCGGTCCGCCTGCGCGGCGAGCGGCACCGTCATCTTCCAGTCGCCGGGTTCGGGCGGCGCATCGGCGCTCGGCTTCGGTGCATCGGCCGGCGCCGCCGCGCGCGCGAGCACCACGCGGCCGCCCGGCCACTGCAGCTCGACCTCCCCGATCGAGCTCGGATCGAAGGAGAGGACCTGCTTGTCGCGCAGGTCCGTGAGCGAGCGCGCGAACGCGGTGGCGCGGTAGCTCGCGATCGTGTGCACCGCGGCCGAGTCATCCGTGCGCGCGTACACGTTCGAGCCGATCGGCGTCGTCTTGCCGATCCGCAGCGAGTGCTCGGCGCCATCGGCGCCGAACCGCACGACCTTCGCCGCCGCGTCGTCGAGCCCGTATTCGGCGTCGGGCTGGGGATGCTCGAGCGTCTTCTCGCTGGTCGCCGTCGCGAGCGCGTCGGCGAGCCGCGCGACGCCCGCGTCGGCCGGGAACGCGAACGGCGCCACGAGCTGCCACTTGCCGTCCTTCTGCTCGAAGCGCGCGTCGACGCCGTCGGTCGTCTTCAGCGCGATCCACTGGACGCCCGCCGGCTCGATGCCGTGGAACAGGCGCTTCTCGCGCTCCGCGGCGTCGAGCCGCCCGCTCTCGCCGCGGATCTCGTAGAAGTACACGAACGCGCCGACGCCGAGCACGGCGAGCAGCAGCAGGCCCGTGGTCCGCGGATTCATCGCGCTAGGTGGTGGCGGCCGGATTGCGCCGCGACCACCACGTGAACACGCCGAGCACTGCGATCAACTCGGGCAGGACGAACAGCGACGCGGAGCGGATCGCGTGGAACTGGTCCGCGGTGAGCTGGAAGCGCGACGCGCGGGTGTGATTCGGGCGCACGGCGATCGCCGCGACGTCGCCGATCAGCCAGTTCGCGGCGTTGGTGAACAGGTCGCGGTTGCGGCCCGCGTCGAGGTACTCGTTCGAGGCGAAGTTCGTATCGCCCACCACCACGAGGCGCGCCTTGGCGGCGTTGCCGTCCGAGCGGGGTAGCGCGGGCGTGCCCGCGACCATCACCGGCACCGGCCCGGGAAGATCGTCGGCGTCCATCGCCGCAGCACCCTCACTGTCGAGCCGGGCGAGATTGCGCTCCGCCCACGAGGCCTCGCCCGTGAACACGATCGAGGTCAGCGCCACGCCGTCGCGCGGCTTCACGCTGCGCACCTCGTGGAACATCACCGCGTCGTTGCGCGGGTCGCGGAAGTCCTTGGTGATCGGCTGCTCGGGGTCGTACTTGCCCGCGAACGGCGTCACCGCGCGGCCGAACAGCGCGAGCGCGCGATCGACCACGATGTCGTTGCCGAGGTCGGCGCCCCAGCTGCGCAGCTTCTCGACCCAGCTCCCGGAGACGCGCGGATCGACCAACGCGAACAGCGCTCCGCCGCGCGCGAGGTAGCGGTCGAGCACGGCCAGCTCCTCGTCGAACATCCGCTTCTTCGCGCCAGCCACGATCACGACGTCGGCGTCCTCGGGCACGTCCTTCACGCTGGAGAGCAGGAGCGGCTGGACGCGGTAGTTCTCGTTGCGCAGCGCCTCGGCGGCGCGCGCGAAGCCCTCGCGCCCGGCGGCGTCCTTGCCGTCGATCGGCTGCTCGCCGTGCCCCGAGACGAAGTAGACGACCTTCTCCCCCTTGCGCGTGAGCTTCACCATCGCGTTGGTGACGTGCGCCTCGTCGATCTGCGACACCTCGACCGATTCGCCGCCGATCGCGAGCCGCACGAGGCCGTGCTCGCCGAGCTTGCTCGGGTCGATCTTGAACTCCTCGAGCAGGCCGGGCC
>DATFWW010000022.1:0-9268 GCA_035258825.1 Myxococcota bacterium | reverse complement strand
TCATAACCGCCGCACCCGCGTGTCGCGCAAGGAGGGCTGATCCAAGACTCGACCTTCGAGTCGTTGCGGAATCGGGAGACCACCTCTTCGACTTCGCCACCCGATGGCCTTCGCTCGCCTTCGGATCGCTGCGCGAGACTTCGCGCGCTGCGCGCGCCGCTCCGCGGCGCTCGCAGGCTAGCCGCCGTCCGGGTCCGCGCCGCGCTTGCGCTGGAGCGATAGGCCGGCGCGCGCGGCGTGCCGCGCGTCGCCGCGCGCAATCGCGCCGCTGCCGAAGCGGTCGGCGATCGCGTCGAGCGCGCGATTGAGCCGATCGCGGCGCGCATCGCGCGGCGCCGCGAACAGCGCGAGCTGGCCGGTGTCGGCGCTGATCAACTGCGTGACTCCCACGCCGAGCAGCCGCACCGGCTCGCGCAGCGAGGCGCGCGCGAGCAGGAGGGTCGCGGTGCTCGCGAGCCGCGCGCCGTCGTCGGTCGGCTCGGGGAGCGTGGTGCGGCGCGTGAGCAGAGGGTACCCGCGCGGCCCGGGCGCGACGCGGCGCGCGAGCTTCAGCTTGATCACGACCGTTCGCGCGCGCAGCCGGTCGCGCCGCAGCCGCTGCGCCACCGACTCGGCGTGCGTGATCAGCGCGGCCTCCAGCACCTGTGGCGAAGAGACGTCGTCGGGGAAGGTGTTCTCCTCGCTGTACGCGACCGCGTCGCGGTATGGCTCCACTTCGGAGAGGTGGCGGCCCTGCCCGAGCCGGGCCAGCGCGACGCCCCAGGGGCCGAAGCGCGCCGCGAGCGCGCGCGGATCGGCGCGCACCAGTTCTCCGATCGTCGCATAGCCCGCGGCGAGCAGGCGCCGCTCCGCGACCGGACCCACGCCCCAGATCCGCCGCACGGGCAGCGGGGCGAGGAATTCCGCCACCTCGCCCGGCGCGACCTCGAGCAGTCCGTCCGGCTTGGCGAGGTCGCTCGCGATCTTCGCCACCATCTTCACGGGGGCGATCCCGACCGACACGGGCAGCTGCGTCTCTTCGCGCACCGCGCTGCGCAGGGCTTCGGCGACGCCGCGCGCGGGACCCCAGAGCCGCTCGGTGCCCGTGAGGTCGAGGAACGCCTCGTCGAGCGACAACCCCTGCACGGCGGGCGTGAAGCGGCCGAAGATCTCGAAGATCCGCTTCGACTCGGCCGCATAGCGCCGCATCGACCCGGGTACGAAGATCAGCTCGGGGCAGCGCCGCCTCGCCTCGACCGACGACATCGCGGAGTGCACGCCGAACCGGCGCGCTTCGTAGCTCGCCGCCGACACCACGCCGCGTCGCCCGTCGCCGCCGACCACCACGGGCTTGCCGCGCAGCTCCGGGTGGTCGCGCTGCTCGATCGACGCGTAGAAGGCGTCCATGTCGGCGTGCAGCACGACGCGGGGATGCATGGCGCGAAGGTACACCCTGTGGCGCGCTGGTATGATCGGCACTCGCATGGCGCAGGCGGTCACCACCGGCGGACCGGCAGCGGGGGTCCGCTGGGACCTGTCGCAACTCTACGCGGGGCCCGACGACCCGCAGATCGAGAAGGATCTCGCCGGCGCACTCGCGGCGGCTACCGCGTTCGCGGAGCGCTATCGCGGCCGGGTCGCGTCGCTCGGCGCGCCCGAGCTCGCGCGCGCGGTCGACGAGATCGAGGCGCTCCAGGAGCCGGTCGCGCGCGCGGGTGCGTTCGCGGGCCTCCTGTTCGCGGCCGACACGCAGACCCCGCGGCACGGCGCGCTGCTCCAGCACGTGCAGGAACGCGGCACGGAGATCCGCAACGCGCTCTTGTTCTTCGAGCTCGAGTGGCTCGCCGCGGACGCCGCGCGAGCCGACGCGCTGCTCGGCGAGCCGGCGCTCGCGCGGCGCCGCCACTTCCTCGCCGGGCTGCGCCGCTACCGCGAGCACGTGCTCTCCGAGCCCGAGGAGCGCGTGCTCGCCGAAACCCACAACACGGGCAGCGCAGCGTGGAGCCGGCTGTTCGACCAGATCGTGGCCGACCTCCAGTTCGAGGTGTCGATCGGCGGCGAGGTGCGCCAGCTCTCCGAGGAAGAGACGCTCGCGCTGCTCTACGACCCCGACCGCGGGACGCGCCGCGCCGCCGCGGCCGGCCTCTCCGCCGGCCTGCGCGCGAACGCGCGCGTGCTCGGCTTCATCTTCAACATCCTGGTCCAGGACAAGGCCGCCGACGACCGACGGCGTCGCTACCCGCACCCGATGGCCGAGCGCCACCTCGCCAACGAGGCGCAGCGCGAGAGCGTGGACGCGCTGCTCGACGCCTGCGTCGGCCGCTACGACCTCGTCGCGCGCTACTACCGCCTGAAGGCGCAGCTGCTCGGTCTTCCGGAGCTGGCCGACTACGACCGCTACGCTCCGCTCGGCGGCGCCGAGGGCGAGCGCAGCTTCGCCGAGGCGAGGCGGATCGTGACAAGCGCCTATCGCGATTTCTCGCCGCGCATGGCCGAGATCGCCGAGCGATTCTTCGACGAGCACTGGATCGACGCCGAGCTGCGCCGGGGCAAGCGCGGCGGCGCGTTCTCGGCCTCGACCGTGCCCGCGGTTCATCCGTACGTGCTGCTCAACTACACGGGCAATCTGCGCGACGTGATGACGGTGGCGCACGAACTCGGCCACGGCGTCCACCAGTCGCTCGCCTCGGTGCAGGGTCTGTTCGAGCAGGACACGCCGCTCACCACCGCGGAGACCGCGAGCGTGTTCGGCGAGATGCTCGTGTTCCGGCGCCTGATTCGCGACGAGAGCGACCCCGGCGTGCGCCTCGCGCTCCTGTGCGGAAAGCTCGAGGACGCGTTCGCCACCGTGTTCCGCCAGGTCGCGATGACGCGCTTCGAGCAGGCGCTGCACGCGGCGCGGCGCGAAGAAGGCGAGCTGCCGCTCGAGCGCGTGAACGAGCTCTGGATGGCGGCGAATCGCCCGATGTTCGGCGATTCGGTGGTGCTCTCCGAGGAATACGCGTGGTGGTGGCTCTACATCCCCCACTTCGTCCACTCGCCGTTCTATTGCTACGCGTATGCGTTCGGCGAGCTGCTCGTGCTCGCGCTGCTACGCCGGTACGACGAGGAGGGAGCCGCGTTCGTGCCGCGCTACCTCGCGCTGCTCGAAGCGGGCGGCTCCGACACGCCCGAGCGACTGCTCGGCGCGATCGGGCTCGACATCGCCGACCCGGCGTTCTGGAAGGGTGGCCTCGACCTGCTCGAGGAGCTGCTCGAGCAGGCCGAGACCCTCGCCGCGGAGCGATCCCGCGCGGAGCGCGGATCGCGCTAGGCCGAGCGGCTACTCGTCGCCCTGGTCCATCTTGCCGCCCGCGCCCGCACCCATGCCCGGGACGGCCTCGTCCACCTTGGCCTTCGCCTTCGCATTCGTGCTGTCCATCGCACCGTGGGCCTTCGCGTTCGCGTCGTGGGCCGCTGCCTTCGCGTGGCCCTTCGCATGGTGGGTCGCTTCCTTCGCGTGGCCCTTCGCATTGCCGGCGGCTTCCTTCGCGTGGCCCGTCGCCTCGCCCGCCGCTTCCTTCGCATGGCCCTTCGCCTTGTGGGTGGTGGCCTTGGCGCCGGCCTCGGCCTTCTCGGCTTCGGTCGCCGCCCCCGCCTTCAAATCGCCGGCCGCTCCTTGGGCGAGCGCCCCGAGCGGCGCCCCGATCAGCCCGAACGCCATCACCGCAGCCAGAGTCCTGGTTCGCCTCATTTAGGATCCCTCCTGGATGGTTGAGACGGGGCATTGGGTACCACAACGGCCGCGATCCGCTTCACCGCGGCCTCAGAATCGCGCCGGACCGCCGCATCCGCGCGAGGACCAGGGCCGAAAGCGCGGCCGCGTAGAGCGCGGTCGCGCCCCACCCCGCCGCGAGCGCGGAAACGGTCCCGCGGTATCCGAGCGAGACGCAGAACGCGGACAGCCCGAAGTGGGCGAACATCAGCGCGACGCTGACCAGCAGGATCTGCGCGGGCGTCCGGAACGGCGGACCCCCGGTCGCGAGCAGCAGCGCGAGCGCCGGCAGCACCAGGCAGGCGAGCGGAGCCGCGAGCTTGGCCTGGAGATCCACGCGGTAGGCGGTCGCGTCGAAACCGCGCAGCTCGAGCGTGTCGATCTCGTCGCGCAGCTCGGCGACCGACAGTTCCGCGCCGTCGCGCTCGGTCGCGAACTCCTCGCCGAACTTCGCCAGCGGGTCGGCGTCCACGCGACGCACGCCGTCCGGGCCGACCTCGACGCGCCGCGGCTCGCGCAGATGCCAGGTGCCCTCGCCGACGTGGCGCGCCGCGTCCGCGTCGGTGCGGCTGGTCGGCAGGCCGATCGCGTTCAGCTCGTAGATCGTGATCCCCTGCGCGACGCCGGCGAGCGGGTCGATGCGGTCCGCCTGATAGAGGTGGTCGCGATCGCGCGACCAGAATGACAGGCGCTGGGTCTGCTGCGCCTTGATCTCGACGCGCTTGATCTGCGTAGCGCGCGCGATCGCATGGGGAACCAGCCCGTCCACCGCTTCGCGGTAGCCGAGCGCCACGACCAGGCACGGCACGAGAATCGGGACGACGATCCGCATCGCCCCGATCCCGCACGCGCGCATGCCGATCAGCTCGCCCGTCACGCCGAACAGGCTCACCGTGAGCGCGGCCGAGACGAGCAGCGAGATCGGCACGACGCGCGACACGAGCAGCGGCATGCGCGCCGCGTAGAACCGCATCACCTCGTCGAGCGTCGAGCGGTACTTCGTGAACCACTGGAGGTTGTCGACGACGTCGACGAGCACGAGCGCGACGAGCAGAGAGACGAAGCAGATCGAGCCGATTTCGAGGAACCGCACGAGCAGGTACTTCGCGAGCACGAAGCGGCCGGTCCGGCGCGAGCGGATCGGTTCGCCACGCGTCCGCCAGAGCCAGCGGCGCGCGTCGGCGCCGGACGGCAACGCGGCCAGCGCGCCGCTCGCCGCGAGCAGGGAGAGGTTCGGCAGCCACACCGCGAGGCCGATCGGAAAACTCTCCGTCTGGACCAACCCGTTCGAGAGCTGGAGCAGTGCGATGTATCCCACCATCGCGGCGATCCCCGCGACGGCTCCGCTCGAGCGCGAGAGACGCCGCGGCCGCAGCGCGAGCGGCACGGCGAGCGCGCCGAAGCAGAGCGTGGCGGCCGGAAGCGCGAGGCGCCGGTGCCAGTCCGCCTCGAACGCGCGGCGATTGCGGGGATCGCGCTCGGAGCGGATCGCGCGGGCGAGCTCGCGGAGTGTGCCGCGCGGCAGCCGATCGACGGCGCGCGCCATCTGGCTGTCGCCGCCCGCGTCGAGCGCGGTGCTCATGCGATCGAAGGTGATGTACGAGGGTCCGTCGTCGCCGTTCTTCACCACCACGCCGTTCTCGAGGTCGATCTGTTTGACACCCGCCGGCGCGGCGGGCCCGAGCGACGCACTCGCGGCGAACACGGTCTGGCCCAGCGAGGGAACCCACACCGCGACGCCGCGCATCCGGTCGCCGTGGCTGGAGACCTCGCGCGCGACGATGCGCCACTCGCCGATCTGGGTGACGACGCCGCTGTGGAGTGCAGTGCCGGCGCTGCGCCGCACGCTCTCCTCGATCCGATCGGCGAGCGCGTCGTTCACATACGGTTCCACGAACGCGGTGATCCACACCGCGATGACGGCGAGGACCGCCGCGAACGACGCGACCGGCGCGAAGAGGCGCAGCGGCGAGACGCCGCTGGCCTGGATCGCGAGGATCTCGCGGTCCGCCGCCAGCCGCCCGAGTGCGATCAAGGCGCCGAGCAGCATCGAGTACGGGATCGCGCGGCCGACCATCGGCAGCGTGGAGAGCAGCGCGATCTGCGCCACGTCGCGAAAGCCGAAGCCGCGGTTCACGACGAGGTCGGCGTAGGCGACGAGCTCGGCGACGATCGCGAGCATCGTGAGCCCGGTCAGCGTGAAGAAGGTCGGGAACACCAGCTCGCGCGCGACGTGGAGCGACAGCGCGCGTCCGAGCGGCCGGCGCGTGCCGCGGCCCGCGAGGCGCGCGCGTCGAACTCGATCCGCCCGAGCACCTCTGCGGCGCCCTCCCGCCAGCTGCGCGCGCGGAAGCGCT
The DNA here is from genome assembly GCA_035258825.1 of Myxococcota bacterium. Taxonomy (GTDB): domain Bacteria; phylum Myxococcota_A; class UBA9160; order UBA9160; family SMWR01; genus JAHEJV01. The sequence continues at coordinate 3,178 of DATFWW010000022.1, read as the reverse complement.
CCAGGATCATCTTCTCCCGGCTCGCGCGGTGGTCCGCGTCGAAGATCGCCCGCTCGATCCGCGCGGTCGCCTCCGCGACGTCGTGGGGATCGTGATAGTCGACGAAATCGCGCCCCACCTCGGGCAGCGAGGAGGCCGACGACGCCACGCAGGACTTGCCGAACGCGAGCGATTCGGCCACGGGCAGACCCCAGCCCTCGTAGAAGCTCGGATACACCGTGAACAGGCAGTCCGCATAGAGGCGCGCCAGCTCCGCGTCGTCGACGCGCTCGCGCCAGACGATCTTGCCGTCGAGGAAGCGCGACTGCGCGAGCTCGGTCACGAAGTCGTCGACCAGCCAGCCGCGCTTCCCGACGAACACGAGGTCGGGCACGCGCTCGGCGCCGTGGGCGGCGAGGAGGCGCCGCCAGACCTGGAACAGGAGCCGGTGGTTCTTGCGCACCTCGAGCGTGCTCACGAACAGCACGAACGGGCGCGCGGCCGGGTCCACGGCGTGTGGCGCGCGGCGCGCCGCGGCGAGTCCGCTCGGGAGCTCGTCGCCGAGCCGCACCGTCTCGATCGGACCCGTCGCGATCTCCTCCTGTGCGAAGAAGCGCTCCGCATCGCGCTGCGTGGAGAGCGAGCAGCACAATACGAGCGCGGCGTGGCGACCGGTCCAGGCGAACCAGTCGCGGTAGCGCGACTGCTGATCCGGCCTCCACCACTCGGGGAACAGCACCGGGAGCAGGTCGTAGATGAAGCCGACATAGCGCACGCCGGCTCGTTCGAACAGCGCCGCGATCTCGTCGTGATGCCGGGGCTTGTAGGTAGCGAAGCCCGGGTTGAACAGTGCGTCGCCCGGTGCGAACGGCGCCCGAAACGCGGGCTGCTTCCGGATCCGCCGGCGGATCCACTCGGCGACGCGGCGCGCATCCACGCCGCGCTCGACTCCGCGCCGGAGCCGGTCGAGCAGTCGATCGACGTCGGCGTCGCCGAGCGCGAGGAAGCCGCGCGTGCGATCGAACCGGCAGAACCGGATCGCGCGGCCGGACTCTTCGCGCAATCCGATCGCGAGCCCGGCGGCTGCGCGCTGCACGCCCGAGGCGGCGCCGTCGTGCTGCGCGAGGCTGGTCAGGTCGTACCAGAGACAGGGCTCTCGCGCGGGCCGGGCGGTCTGCATCGGACGCAGAAACTAGTCCAGCCGGGCGTGCACGCCCGGCTGCTATCGGACCGCCCGGTTCGCGGGCGAACCCGCCGAGGCGCCGACGGCGGCCGGCGCCGAAGCTGCGCCGCGATCGATCTCGAGCGTCACGCCGCCCTTATCGATCCGATAGACGCGATCCGCTGCGTCGACGAGCGCGCGCTGGTGCGAGATCGCGAGGATCGTCATCTCCCCGCGCAGCCTCGCCAACGTCTCGCATACGGCGGCCTCGGTGGCCGGATCGAGCGAGGCGGTCGCCTCGTCGAGAATCAGCAGGTGCGGGCGGTGGGCGAGCGCGCGCGCGATCATGATCCGCTGCCGCTGTCCGCCGGAGAACCGCGCGCCGCGCTCCCCGACCACGGTGTGGACGCCCTCGGGCAGGCTCGCGATGAACGGCCAGGCACCGGCCGCGCGCAGCGCGTACTCGACGTCGGCCGGCCCGACCTCGGCGTCGCCGAGCGTCACGTTGCGCGCAATCGTGTCGTGCAGGAGCAGGTTCTCCTGCGGCACATAGCCGATCATGCGGCGCCACGCGTGCAGTTCGACCTCTTCGAGGTCGACTCCGTCCAGCAGGACGCGGCCCCTCTGCGGCCGCACCAGGCCGACCACCAGGTCGATCAGCGTGGTCTTGCCCGCGCCCGACGGACCCACGATCGAGGCGAACGAACCGACCGGAATCTGCAGCGAGCAGTCGCGCAGCACTGGCACTCCGGAGTAGGCGAACTCGACGTGCTCGATCGCGAGCTCGCGCTCGAGCGTCGGCGGGACGGTGCCGCCGAGCTGCTCGACCTCCAGCGCGGCCTCGTCGAGCGTGCGGCGCAGCGACCAGTAGAAGCTCTCGTAGCCGACGAGGTCCTGGTAGTCGGACTGGACCTTGCCGAAGTTGAACAGCACCCGCGAGAGCAGGATCATCAGCACGAGCACCGTCGACATCGGCAGATTCCAGAGCACGACGCCCACCCAGGTGCCGGCGGCCATCATGATCGCGACGATCGGCTGCTGAATCGCCTTGCGTCCCTCGCGCGCGACGACGAGACGGCGCGTAGCGGCATTGAGCTCGAGCGTCTGGGCCGCGAGCACGCCGTCGGCGAGATTCTCGCGGCCCATCGCCTTGAGCGGCTTCACCGATTGCAGCGTGTCGTAGAGCCCGGTCATCAGCTGCGTCATCACCTTCGTACTGCGCTTGCCCGCCCGCTTCGCGAGCCGGACCGTGCTGTGCATCGCGACCGCGATCACGGCCGACGCGACGACATAAGCGGCGGTCGCCTTCCACGAGACGGCGAACGCCACCGCGGAATAGGCCACCGCCTGGATCGCCGAGGTGAGCATCGTCGTGGCGCTCAGGTACGCCTGGGAAGCGGCGCTCGCCTCGCCGGACATCGCGTTGGAGAGCTTGCCGACGGGCTGGCGCAGGTAGTATTCCCAGCGCGCCGCGACGAGCGAGCGCAGCAGCTGCAGGCGCAGGTCGGTCGCGACCTGCGCGACGGTGTAGCCGATCTCGCGCCGCGCGAGCAGCGCGACGGCGCTCGTCGCGGTGACGCCGACGACGATCAGGCCCAGCAGGCTCGAGATCGTCGGCTCGAGCCCGATCCCACGCACCAGCTTCATGGCGATGCCGCTCACGCCGTTCTCGTCTGTGGTTCCGTGATCGAGCGCGACGGAGAGCACGGGGAGCAGCGCCGTCATGCTGACCCCCTCCAGTGTCCCCGCCACGACGAGCGCGACGAGCACGATCAGGCTCCGCCGGGGATAGGCGCGGATGAACGCGATGACGGCGCGCATGGAGTCAGGCCCGCTTCAGGAACGCCGCGCCGGCGGGTGACGGCTCGGCCTGGGCTGCGACGGACGCACTGGGCGGCCAGCGGCGCTTCACCGTGATCCATTGGCCCGGACGCTCCCGGATCCACTGCTCGAACCGCGCGTTCACCTGGCGCGTCATGTCGAGCGCCTGCTCGGATCTGCTGCGGCTCGGATCGCTCGGCCGCACCGGCTCGTGGA
>DATFWW010000021.1:0-25941 GCA_035258825.1 Myxococcota bacterium | reverse complement strand
CGCCTCGAAGGCGCTGCTCGACCTCGCGCCGCCGGAGGCGCTGCGCATCGACGTCGGGAAGCGCGGCCACGACGAGCCGACGCGCACCCAGGAGGAGACTACCGCGCTGCTCTTGCGCCTCGCGGCCGAAGGTCGCACGGTCGTGCGGCTGAAGGGCGGCGATCCCTACGTATTCGGGCGCGGTGGCGAGGAGGCGAGCGCTTGCGCCGAGGCCGGGATTCCGTTCGAAGTGGTGCCGGGCGTCTCGGCGATCTTCGGCGCGCTCGCGTTCGCGGGCATCCCGATCACCGACCGCCGGCACGGCGCGTCGTTCGCCGTCGTCACGGGCCACAAGGATCCGACCAAAGTCACGCGCGAGACGCGCTGGGACCTGCTCGCGCGCGCCGCGGACACGCTCGTGATCCTGATGGGGATGCGCAACCTGGCGCAGATCGTCGGGCGCCTGCTCGACGCTGGCCGCAGCCCCGCGACGCCGTCGGCGGTGGTGATGTCGGGGACGCTGCCCTCCCAGCGCGTGGTGACCGCGCCGCTCGGCGAGCTCGCCCTGCGCGCGGAGCGCGCGGGGCTCGGCGCGCCCGCGGTGGTGGTGGTCGGGGACGTGGTGTCGCTGCGCGACGCGCTCGCGTGGTACGAGCACCAGCCGCTGTTCGGATGCCGCGTGCTCGTGACGCGCGCACCTGAGCAGAGCGGCGACCTCGTCGCCGCGCTCGCGCACGCGGGCGCCGAGGCGGTGCTCTGCCCGCTCATCCGGCTCGCGGAGCCCGACGATCCCGCCGCACTCGACGCCGCGCTGGCGCGCCTCGCCGAATATCACGCGATCGTGTTCACGAGCGCGAACGCGGTGCGCTTCACCGCGCAGCGCGCGCAGCGGCGAGGGGTCGCGCTCGCGACGGGCAGCGCGCGCGTGGTATGCGTGGGACCGGCCACCGCACAGGCTGCGCTCGACGCGGGGCTTCCGGTGCACCGCGCGCCGCCCGCGCGCCATGACGCGGAAGCGGTGCTCGCGCAGCTGATCGCGGAGGGCGACGTGCGCGGCCAGCGATTCCTCGTGCCGCGCTCCGACCTCGCGCGCGATGTGCTGCCCGACGGGCTGCGCGCGGCGGGCGCGCAGGTGGACGCGGTGGTCGCCTACCGCAATGCGCCCGCCGACGTCGATCGCGACTGGCTGCGCGGCGAGCTCGTCGCGGGCCGGCTCGACGTGCTCACGTTCGCGAGCCCGAGCGCGGCGCGGCGGTTCTGCGCGCTGCTCGACCCGGCCGCGCGCGCCGCGGCCGCGCGCTGCACGGTGGCGGCGATCGGCCCGGTCACCGCGCGTGCGCTCGCGTCGGAGGGGCTGCCCGCGCAGGTCGTGGCGCAGTCCGCGACCGCCGCAGGCCTGGTCGAGGAGCTCGCGCTCGCGATCGCCGCGCGCCGGGGAGACGCGACGTGACGCTGCGCTACAAGGTCGTCGAGACGAGCTCGGTCACCGACGAGGAGCTCGAGCGCATCTTCAACGAGTGGACCGCGCGCGGCTGGGAGCTCGACGGCGTGCGCTTCGCGATGAGCGACGCCTCGCGCCGCCCGGCGATGGCGTTCGTCACGTTCGTGCGGGACGAGGCGCCGTCCGACTAGTGCCCTCTTCGTCCCGAAGTTTCGACGCCCAGAAGCTCCTCGTGGACGCTGGACATCGAACATCGCGAAATAACGCTCTGCTGCGGGCAAAACCGCCGGGCCCCCTCCGGTCCTCCTGAAAGGGGCCGGCGGCAGACCTTCGTGGAGGACACATCTTCCGCGATCAATCCTCGTCGAGCTTCACGCGTACGCTGCCGGGGCTGATCGCCCTCGTGCCATCGTTCTCGCCGAGCCGGATCTGCGCGGTGACTTCGAGCGTGCGGCCCTCGAGCAGCGCGGCGAGCACCGCGGCCCAATCGGTCTTCTCGATCGCGCGGCCCATCTCGGCGGTCATGCGCTCGATGAACTCGCTGCGCGTGCGCGCGCTCTGGTCCGCTGCGAAATCCGCCCACTCGCGGGGCAGCGAGTCGCCGATCGCGTCGCGCAGCGCCTCTCCCGTCATGAAGATCCCGGAGAATCCCGCGGAGAGCGCGCGGCGGACGAGATCCGGGATCGCGCCGCTCTCGCGGGCCCTTGCGCGCGTGCCGCTTTCTTTCCAACGGGCCGAAGCCATGGAGTAGAATCCGCGATCGCCATGACCGGCACGCGCGTTCGCGACATCATGTCGGACCAGGTCGTGACGATCAGCAGCGACGATTCGCTCTCGACCGTCGAAGATATCATGACGCTCGGGCGTGTGCGGCACATGCCGGTCGTGCGCGGCGGTCAACTCGTCGGCGTGGTCTCGGAGCGCGATCTCCTGCGCGCGTCGCTCTCGAACTTGAGCGTGTTCGGCAGCGAGCAGCGGCGCGCATTTCTACAGGTGGTGGAGATCAAGCGCGTGATGTCGGCGCCGCCGATCGTGATCGATCCGGACGCGTCGGTGAAGGACGCGGCGCTCGTGATGGCGGAGCGCAAGATCGGATGTCTGCCGGTCGTGGAGGGGGGCCGGCTGGTCGGGATGCTGACCGAGACGGACGTGCTGCGTTATTTCGCAGGCGTTCCGCGCTGAGGGCGGCACCGCTACCGGGTTTTCGGGGGTGACCCTCGCTCCTCTCGATTGACATGTCCCGCGGGGGTCTCTTACTCTCAGCCGCGCTACCTCAGGGGATGGTGGCGAGCGAGGACATCGGATGGCAGTGGTCGAGCGAGTCGAGGCCGCGCCCGGTGAGCGACGGCGTCTCCGGCTCGCGAACCCCGCCACGCTCGAGCCGCTCGGCGAGCTCGAGATCGACGGCGCCGAGCACGTGCGCGCGGCGGTCGAGCGCGCCCGCAAGGCCCAGCCCGAATGGGGCGCCGCGAGCTTCCGCGAGCGCGCCCACTACCTCGACCGCGCGGCGCGGCTGCTCGCCGCGCGCGCCGACGAGTTCGCGGCGCGCATCGCCGCCGAGACCGGCAAGCCGCGCGCGGAGCTGCTGACCACCGAGATCCTGACCGGCTGCGACAGCCTGCAGTTCTACGCCAAGCGCGCGCGCCACATCCTGGCCGATCGCGCCGTCCCGCTCCACCTGCTCAAGACCAAGAAGCTCCGCATCACGCACCATCCGCTCGGCGTGGTCGGGATCATCACGCCGTGGAACTTCCCGTTCATCCTCGCGCTGAATCCGACCGTGCAGGCGCTGATCGCGGGCAACGCCGTCGTGCTGAAGCCGTCGGAGGTCGCACCCGACTCGGGGCGGCTCGTCGCGGAGCTGTGGGCGGCCGCGGGCCTGCCGGCGGGCGTGTTCAACCTCGTGCAGGGCGACGCGGAGACCGGCGCCGCGCTGCTCGAGGCGGGCGTCGACAAGATCTCGTTCACGGGCAGCGTCGCCACGGGCCGCCGCGTCGCAGAAGTGTGTGGCCGCGCGCTGGTGCCGTGCACGCTCGAGCTCGGCGGCAAGGACCCGATTATCGTCTGCGAGGACGCCGACCTCGAGCGCGCCGCGCGCGGCGCGGTGTACGGCGCGTTCTGCAATGCGGGACAGGTGTGCACCTCGACCGAACGCGTCTACGTCGTCGACCGCGTCGCCGACGAGTTCACGCGCCGCGTGCTCGCGCACACGGCCGAGCTGCGCCAGGGCGCCGACGGGGAGTTCGACGTCGGGCCGATGATCCGGGCCGAGCAGCTCGCGATCGTCGAGGACCACATCCGGGACGCGGTCGCGAGGGGCGCGCGCGTGCTGGCGGGTGGGCGCCGCAATCCGGCGTATGCCGGCCTGTTCTTCGAGCCGACCGTGCTCGACGACGTCACTCACGACATGAAGATCATGCGCGAGGAGACGTTCGGGCCGGTGCTGCCGATCATGCGCGTGCGCGACGCGGGCGAGGCGATCGCCTACGCGAACGACTCGCCGTACGGGCTCAACGCGAACGTGTGGACGAAGAACCGGCGCCGCGGCGTGCAGCTCGCCAAGGAGATCCAGTCGGGATGCGCCGTGGTGAACGACTGCATGATCACCTACGGCGTCACCGAGTCGCCGTTCGGCGGGGTGAAACAGAGCGGCATCGGCCGCGTCAACGGAGAGCAGGGCCTGCTCGGCATGTGCCACACGAAATCGATCGTGATCGATCGCGTCGGCAGCCGCTCCGAGCTGCTCTGGTTTCCGCACTCGGCGCGAAAGGCAAGCTGGGTGAAGCGCGCACTGCGCGTGGTGTGGGGAACTTCGCTCGGGCGGTGGCTCGCCTAGGGCACTGGCGGAGAACCGGATGATCTCGACGATCCTGGTGGCGACGGACGGATCCGAGCCCGCGGCCAACGCCGAACGCTTCGGCGTAGCACTCGCGTCGCGCATGAAGGCCCGGCTCCTGTGCATCTCGGTGGTGGAGGATCGCTTCACACGCGGGTTCTCCGAGGACGGACTCGGCATCGCTCCGCCCTCGCCGGAGCCGCTCGCGCAGTACCTGCGCCAGCGCGCCGAGGCCGCCTGCTCGCGGGTCGCGAAGACCGCGTCCGCGGAGAACGTCGAGTGCTCCGGGGAATCGGCTGCCGGGTTCGCCGACGACAAGATCGTCGAGCGCGGCCAGCAGGCCGACGTCACGGTGCTCGGGCGCGATGGCCAGTCCGTGGGCACGCGCAGCCCCGCGCTGATCGGCTCGACCGCGAGCGGCGTGATCCGCAAGTCGAGCAGGACCGCGCTCGTGGTGCCGGCCACCGCGCAGTTCGGGGGTCCGATCGTGCTCGCATTCGACGGCTCGCCCGGATCGCGCGTGGGCGCGAGCCTCGCGGTGCAGATCGCCACACGGCTCGGAGAGCCGATCCACGTGTTCGTCGATTCGAAGGACAAGGGCCGCGCGGTAGCGCGCTTCGACGAGGTGCGCGGCATCGTCGGCGCGCTGCCGGTTCCCGTGCGCGAGATCTCGTCGACGCTCGGCCGCCCCGACGTGAAGATCGTGGACTCGGCGCGGGAGGTGAAGGCGGGGCTGATCGTGATGGGCGCCTACGGGCGCAACCGCATCACCGAGTACTTCCTCGGCAGCAACGCCGCCGCGGTCGTGCGCACGTCGCCCGTCGCGGTGCTGCTCGCGCGCTGACGTGAGCTCGACACGCGTCCGGCTCGGCGATCTCGCATCGCAGCTCGGACTGGTGCTCGAAGGCGATCCGGATCTGGAGATCTCGGGCGTTGCCTCGATCGACGTGGCCACCGCCGACGATCTGGTGTTCGTGCGCGCGGCGAGCTTCGCATCGCTCCTCGAGGCGTCGCCCGCGCGCGCGGTGGTGGCGCCGGTCGGCCTGCCGGTGGGCGGGCGCAGCGCGCTGCGCTCGGACGACCCGAGCCGCGATTTCTACCGCGCCGCCCGGATCCTCGTGCCCGAGCCCACCGCCGCGCCGGGGATCCACCCCTCCGCGGTCGTGGCGGACGACGCGAAGGTCGACCCCACGGCGTCGATCGGCGCGCTGTGCGCCGTCGGAGCGCGCGCCGAAATCGGGCCGCGCACGGTGCTCCACCCGGGTGTCGTGCTCTACGACTCGGTGCGCGTCGGCGCCGACTGCGTGCTCCACGCGCGCTGCGTGGTCGCGGCGGCTTCGGTGCTCGGCGACCGCGTGGTGCTCCAGCCCGGCGTCGTGATCGGGGGCGACGGCTTCGGCTACGTCGGGCACCAGGGCGGCGGTCTCGCGAAGATCCACAACGTCGGGCGGGTCTGGCTCGAGGACGACGTCGAGATCGGCGCCAATTCGACGATCGACCGCGGCACGCTCGGCGACACGCGGATCGGCCGCGGCACGAAGATCGACAACCTCGTCCAGATCGGACACAACTGCACGCTCGGCGAGCGCTGCATCGTCGTCGCCCAGGCGGGCATCGCGGGTTCGACCGCGCTCGAGCCGGGCGTCGTGCTGCTGGCGCAGGCGGGCATCGCCGGCCACAAGCGGATCGGCGCCCAGGCGTTCATCGGGCCGCAGTCTGGCGTACACAAGGATGTGCCGGCGGGCGCACGCGTGCTCGGCTCTCCGCAGCGGCTCGAGCGCGCATTCCACCGCGAGATGGCGGCGCTCGCGCGGCTGCCCGACCTGGTGCGCCGCGTGCGCCGGCTCGAGCGCGGCAAACCCGACGCCGGGGAGGGCGAGGCGTGAGCGGCGCGCCCCTCGATCCGGGACGCCGCCCGCTCGCCGAGCTGCGCGCACAGCTCGCGCTCGGCATCTCGCCCGCGCTCGAGGGCCGCTGGCTGCGGATCCTGCGCGGCGATGCCCGCAGCGGCGCGCGCGATCTCGTATCGACGCTCGAGCGCCGCCGCGCGGATCGGCGCCGAGAGATGCGGCGGATCGCGCGGCTGTTCGCGCTGCGCCGGGCGCTGTTCGCGGCGGGCGCGCGTGCGGTCGCGGGCGTCGACGAGGTGGGCGTCGGCCCGCTCGCGGGGCCGCTCGTGGCGGCCGCAGTGGTGCTGCCTGCGCGCGTGCGCCTGCCGGGCCTCGACGACTCGAAGCAGCTCACGGCCGAGCAGCGCGAGGCGCTCGATGCCGAGATCCGGAGCCAGGCGGTGTCGGTCTGCGTCGCGGAGGTCTCGTCGAGCGAAGTGGACCGCCTGAACACGTACCGCGCGGCGCTCGAGGCGATGCGCCGAGCAGTAACCGGGCTCGCCTGCGCCCCCGATCACGTGCTCGTCGACGCGCGTTCGATCCCCAACATCGCGATGCCGCAGACCCCGATCGTCGACGGCGACGCGCGCGACGGCTCGATCGCAGCGGCATCGATCGTGGCGAAGGTGTACCGCGACGCACGCATGCGCGAGCTCGACGAGCGCCATCCCGGCTACGGGTTCGCTCGCCACAAGGGTTATGCGACGCGCGATCACGTCGCCGCGCTCGCGCGGCTCGGCCCGTGCCCCGAGCACCGGCGCAGCTTCACGCCGGTCGCCCAGCTGAACCTGTTCGCGTGATCCGGATCCGCGCCACGCCCGAGGATTTCCGCGTGGACGAGCAGCCGCTCTACCCGGCCGCTGGCGCGGGCGCACACACGTTCGTGCGCGTCGAGAAGCGGCTGCGCACCACCGAAGCGGTGGCGCGCGATCTCGCGCGCGCGGCGGGCGCGCGCCCACAGGATGTGGGTTATGCGGGGCGCAAGGACCGCGTGGCGGTCACCACGCAGTGGATCTCGGTGCCGAACCTCGATCCCGAGGCCGCACTCGCGATCGAGCTGCCCGGCGCGCGCGTGCTCGAGGCGGTGCGCCATCCGCACAAGCTCCGCACCGGGCACCTGCGCGGCAATCGCTTCGCGATCCGGCTGCGCGGCGCCGGCCCGGCGGCGCGCGAGCGCGCGAGCGCCCGCTGCGCCGAGATCGCGCGGCGCGGGCTCCCGAACCGGTTCGGCGATCAGCGCTTCGGTCGCGAGGGCGACAACGCCGAGCGCGCGCGGCGCTTCTGCGCGGGCGAGCTGCGCGTGCGCGACCGCCGCGACGCGCGCTTCCTCGTGTCGGCCTGGCAGGCCGAGGTGTTCAACGCGGTGCTGGCTGCGCGGCCCGTCCCGCTCGACGAGCTCGAAGCGGGCGATCTCGCGATGCGCCACGACTCGGGCGGCGTGTTCGCGGTGAGCGATCCCGATGCCGAGCGCGACCGCGTGCGAGCTTTCGAGATTAGCCCGACCGGGCCCGTGTTTGGCCCACGCATGACGTGGCCCGGCGGTGCCGTAGCGCTGCGCGAGCGCGCCGTGATGGCGGCGCATGGGCTCGATCCCGACGCGCTGCGCCTGCCCGGTGTGCGCGCGCGCGGCGCGCGCCGCGCGCTGCGCGTGCGCCCGGAGTCGCTCGCGATCGAGGGCGACGGCGAGGACGTGCTGGTGCGCTTCGAGCTGCCGGCGGGAAGCTACGCGACCGTGGTGGTCGAGGAGCTGTTCGGTCCCGTCGAGGACGCAAGCCGGGCGGCGGGCAGCGGGGTATGCTGAGCCGAGGTGGGCGCGAGGTTCGCAGGAGAGCTCCGTGAAGATCGCCCGTAACGCCACCGAGCTGATCGGGCGCACGCCCCTGGTGCAGCTCAATCGCGTCGTCGCGGGAGTCCGGCCGCGGATCGTCGCGAAGCTCGAGAGCATGAACCCCGCGAATAGCGTGAAGGACCGGATCGGCCTCGCGATGATCGAGGCAGCCGAGCGGGACGGTCTGATCGAACCAGGCGTCTCCGTGATCGTCGAGCCCACGAGCGGCAACACCGGCATCGCGCTCGCCTTCGTCGCGGCCGTGAAGGGCTACGACGTGATCCTGACGATGCCCGAATCGATGAGCCCCGAGCGGCGCGCAGTGCTGCGCGCGTTCGGCGCGAAGCTCGTGCTCACCGATCCGGCCAAGGGCATGCCCGCGGCGGTCGAGAAGGCGATGGAGATCTGCGAGGAGATCCCGAACGCCTACATGCCGCAGCAGTTCCGCAATCCGGCCAACCCGGAGGTACACCGCCTCACGACGGCCGAGGAGATCTGGGCCGACACCGATGGCCGCGTCGATGCGCTGGTCGGCGGCGTGGGCACGGGGGGAACGATCACGGGCGTCGCGCAGGTGATCAAGGCGCGCAAGCCGGGCTTCCGGGCGATCGCGGTCGAGCCGTCCGCGAGCCCCGTCCTCTCCGGCGGGCCGCCCGGCGTGCACCCGATCCAGGGGATCGGCGCCGGCTTCGTCCCCGAGGTGCTCGACCTCTCGATCGTCGACCGCGTGATCACCGTCTCCGGTGACGACTCGCTCGAGATGGCGCGCCGGCTCGCCCGCGAAGAGGGTCTGCTATGCGGGATCTCTTCGGGCGCGGCAGTAGTAGCGACGCTCGAGTACGCGGCCGCCGAAGGGAAGGACGACGACATCATCGTGGTCGTGATCCCGAGCTTCGGGGAGCGCTACATCCAGACCAAGCTGTTCGATCCCTACCGGTACGAGGGGAGTGACGACGTCTTCGAGCGATAGCGCAAGGAGCTCGACGAAGTCGGGCCCCGACGTTGCGCACAGCGAGGCGAAGGCGAGCGAAGACCATCAGATGGGCCAGCGAGGCGAAGCCGAGCGAAGGCCGGAGCCCGAGCGCGAGCGATCAGCGACCGCGAAGGCCCGGCAAGATGGCGCCGGGGACATCGGGGACGCGGGCGCCGCGACGAACGAGCGCCGCGAGGCGAGAAAAGCCCAGTCGCGCAGCCGTATCCTCGACGCGGCGCGCGAGATCTTCTTCCGCGACGGCTTCATGGCGGCGAACCTCGACGACGTCGCGCGAGGCGCCGGCGTCGCGAAGGGTACCCTCTACCGCTATTTCGAGAACAAGGCCGAGCTCTACGTCGCGGTGCTCGCGAGCAACGGGGAGCAGTTCGAGCGCAAGCTGCGCGACGCGGGCAGCGGCGACGCGATTCCAGCGCCCGAACGGATCCGCCGGATCGCGCGCTTCTATCTCGCGCACTGGACGCAGAATCGCGAATACTTCCAGATCTTCTGGGCGCTCGAGAACCAGCCCGTGATCGGCGACCTGCCCGAGGGCGTGCTCGAGGAGGTGACGCGGCTCTGGCAGAGCTGCCTCCAGATCCTCGCCGAGATCGTGCAGTCCGGGATCGACGAGGGCAGCATCGTGCAGTGCGACGCCTGGGAGGTGGCGAACCTACTGTGGACGCTCGCGAACGGGCTGATCCAGAGCGAGGCGAGCCCGGCCCATCGCAAGATCCGGCGCCTCCCGCTCGCGGAGAGCTTCGTGCGCGCGATCGATCTCGTGCTCGCGGCGCTCGCTCCAAACCCGCCGCGCCTACGCTCCGCTTCGCCGCGCTGACCGAACTGATGGCCTTCGCTCACCGGCGGCTCGCCGCGCGTCGGCCGAATCCGTCGGCCTCCTTGCGGCGTTGACAGCCCGCGAGCGCTGCGGGATGCTCGCGTGGCGCGAGGGGTGACTCCGAGTCATCCGGCGGCGCGGGGGGACGACGCATGGGCGAGACCATTGCGGCGGGTGTCGTGTCGCGGATCCGATCGATCCTGGCCGAGCAGCTCGGGCTCGAGCCTTCCGAGATCCGCCCCGAGGCGAACATCCTCGACGATCTCGGCGCCGACTCGCTCGACGTGGTGGAGATGGTGATGTCGCTCGAGCAGGCGTTCGACATCGAGATGCCGGACGAAGAGGTCGAGGCGATGCGCACGATCGCGGACCTCGAGCGCTTCGTGACCTCGGCGCTCGCTGCCTGATTCCGCCACATCCCCGTCCCGAGAGCTAATTTTTGCGGGTGTCGGAATCCGCCCCGCGCATCGTGCTCGTCGACGGGACCAACGCGATCTACCGCGCGTTCTTCGCGCCGATGACGGACCTGCGCGCCACCGACGGCACGCCGACGAAGGCCGTCCTCGTCTTCACCACGATGCTGTTGAAGACGCTGCGCGAGGAGAACCCCGACTACTGCGCGGTCGTGTTCGATGCGCGCGGAAAGACGTTCCGCCACCAGGTCTATCCCGAATACAAGGCGGGCCGCGAGGCACAGCCCGAGGACCTCGCCGTGCAGTTCCCGCTCGCGCGCGCGGTCGTCGAGGCGCTCGCGCTGCCGATCCTCGAGGCCCCGGGCGTCGAAGCGGACGACCTGATCGCGTGCCTCGTGCGATGCGCACCGCGCGGCGCACAGATCTCCATCGTCTCCACCGATCGCGACCTGATGCAGCTCGTCGACGAGCGCGTCCAGCTGCTCGACGGCATCCGCGACCGCCGCTACGGGCCCGCGGAGGTCGAGGCGCGCTTCGGCGTGCCGCCGGCCCAGCTGCTCGACCTGCGCGCGCTGGTGGGCGATACGAGCGACAACATCCCGGGCGTGCACGGGATCGGCGAGAAGGGCGCGGCTCAGCTGATCCGGGAGTGGGGCGATCTCGAGACACTTCTCGTCCACGCGGGGGAGGTGAAGAACAAACGCGCGCGCGAGGCACTGATCGCGCACGCGGACGACGCGCGGCTCTCGAAGCGGCTCGCGACGCTGCGCGACGACATCGCGTTCGAGGTCGACTACGAGCGCTACCGCCGCGCTGAGCCCGACCGCGCGCGCCTGCGCGAGCTCTACCGCCGGCTCGAATTCGTCCGGCTGCTAGAGGCGCTCGACGCCGAGAGCCCGGCCGCGCCCGCGGCGGCCGCCGCCCCGGCGGCCGTCGCGGTGGAGGTGCTCGGCACGCGCGAGCTGACCTCGCTGGCGCCGCGGCTTGCGACACTTCCCAGTGTCGCGCTCGTGTGCGTCGACGAAGGGGGCAGCGCGGTGGCCGCGCGCCCACTCGGAATCGCGCTCGCCGCGTCGGGAGATTCCGCGACGTGGATCCCGCTCGGCGGCGGCGCGAGCTTCGAGGCGATCGCAGAGGCGCTCGCGCCCGTGCGCGCGGGCGACGTCGCGTGGATCGCCGCGAACGCCAAGCGCATCCTGGCGTTGTTCGCCGAGCAGGGCTTCGATCTGCCCGCGCCGTGGTTCGACGTCGAGCTGGCCGGCGGCCTGCTCGACGCGACCGGCGCGCAGGGCGTCTCTGCGCTCGCGGCGCAGCTGCTGGGCCGCGCGGTGCCGACCTGGGAGGACCTCGCTGGCCGCGGTGCGAAGGCGATCGCGGCGAGCTTCGTCGCGCCGTCGCAGATCGCGCAGTGGGCGGGCGAGCGCGCGGCGGCGGTGGCCGCGCTGCGCGCGCCGCTCTCGGAGCGGCTCGACGGGCTCGGGCTCACCGATCTCTACGAGCAGGTCGAGCTGCCGCTCACGGCCGTGCTCGCGGACATGGAGCGAGCGGGAGTGCGGATCGACGAGGGCGTGCTCGCGGCGCTGTCGCGCGACTACGTCGGGCAGCTCGGCTCGATCGAGAAGCAGATCTTCGCCGCGGCGGGGCAGGAGTTCCTGATCTCGTCGCCGAAGCAGCTCCAGGAGATCCTGTTCGAGAAGCTCAAGCTCCCGGTCGTGCGCAAGACGAAGACCGGCTACTCCACTGACGAGAGCGTGCTCGAGCAGCTCGCCGCGGCGCACGACCTGCCCGAGCGGATCCTCGCCCACCGCCGCCTCTCCAAGCTCGTGAACACCTACGTCGACGCGCTGCCGCGGATGGTCGACCCGCGCACGGGGCGCGTCCATCCCACCTACAACCAGCTCGGCGCCGCCACGGGACGGCTGTCGGCCACCAACCCGAACGTGCAGAACATCCCGATCCGCACGGCGGAGGGCGTGCGGATCCGCGAGGCGTTCGTGCCCGCCGAGGGCTCGCTCCTGCTCTCGGCCGACTACTCACAGGTGGAGCTGCGCATCCTCGCCCACTTCTCGCGGGACGAAGGCCTTCAGGACGCGTTCCGCCGCGGCGACGACATCCACCGCCAGACCGCGGCCGAGGTGTGGGACGTCGATCCGAAGGACGTGACGGCGGACCAGCGCGGGCGCGCGAAGGCCGTCAACTTCGGGATCATCTACGGGCTGTCTTCGTTCGGCCTCGCCAATCAGCTCGGCATCGCCACTGCGGAGGCGCAGGAGACGATCGCCACCTACTTCGAGCGGTATCCGGGCGTGCGCCGCTTCATCGACGACACGATCGCGGCGGCGAAGCGCGACGGCGCGGTGCGCACGCTGCTCGGACGTCGGCGCGCGCTGCCCGATCTCCAGTCGCGCAACCGCACGCTGCGCCAGGCTGCGGAGCGGATGGCGGTGAACACGGTGGTGCAGGGCACTGCGGCCGATCTGATCAAACGCGCGATGCTCGCGGTGGCCGCGTCGCTGCGCGACGCCGGGTCGCGCGCGCGCATGATCCTGCAGGTGCACGACGAGCTCGTGCTCGAGGTGCCGGCCGCGGAGGTCGAGGGCGTGGCGGCGCGCTCGCGCGAGGTGATGGAGGGAGTCTTCGCGCTTGCGGTCCCGCTGCTCGTCGAGGTGGGCGTCGGGCGGAACTGGCGCGAGGCGCACTGACCGGTGGCCGAGCCTCCGACTCGCGCGGCGAGAGGACCCGTGCGGCCTGCGGAGCCCGACCCCGGCCCTCCGGAGTCCGAGCTCGTCGACCGCGCGCGCTGCGGCGACCACGAGGCGTTCCGCGTGCTCGTCGAGCGCTATCAAGATCGCGTGTACGGGCTCGCGCGCCGCATCCTGCGCGACCCCGAGCGCGCCCGCGACGCCGTGCAGGATGGGTTCCTCAAGGCGTATGCCGGGCTGCCGCGCTTCGAGGGCCGCTCGGGTTTCTACACCTGGCTCTATCGGCTCGTCTTCAACCAGTGCATCGACATGAAGCGCCGCGACCGCTCGAGCCGGCACGAGGAATGGGACGACGAGATCGCCCGGGACGTGGCGGCCGGCGCCGACACGGCCCCGCTGCCGCTCGGGACCGAGCTCGCGGACCCCGCAAATGCCTACCACCGCGGCCAGCTCCGAGCGGCACTTGCCGCTGCGATCGAATCCCTGCCCGACGACGCGCGTCGAACGCTGGTGCTGCGCGAGGTCGACGGCCTGTCCTACGAGGAGATAGCCAGGGCCCTGCGCATACCGAAGGGAACCGTGATGAGCCGACTCCACTATGCACGGCGCCGGGTGCGAGACACACTGATTGCGAACGGCGCCGTCGAAGAGGTTGGGATCGGTGCCGATTCCGCGGACCCGGGAGATTCCGAATGAGTGATCCGACGACCCGCAACCTCCCCGCGCGAACTGCCCTTCTCCTGCACGCGTATCGCGACGGAGAGCTGTCGCGATTCGCCCGCTGGAGATTCGAGCGCCGCCTGCGCCGATCCCCCGAGCTCCGGCGCGAGCTCTCCGCGCTCTCGCGGATCGGTGAGTGGGTGCGCGAGAGCCACGCCGAGGAAGGCATCGACCTCTGGGACGCGATCGCGCTGCGCCTGCCCGCCCTCGACGCGCGCCGCGCCGAGGCCGGCGCGGCCCGGCGGCCCGGGATCGGGTGGCTCGCGTGGCCCGGCGCCGTCGCGACCGCAGCGGCCGCGGCGGTGTTCGCGTTCCAGTGGCACACGCCGACCGCGGTGCCCAAGGCGGCCCGGGTCGTGCGCTGGCTCGACAGCGGCCCGCGCGACGTGATGGTGCTCGAGCCTGCGCCCGATACTACGATCGTCTGGGTGATCGGCCCGCCCGGCAGGCGCCCGCCGCGAGGGGAAGATGGGAAGGTCTAGCGGCGTCCGGGCCCGGATCGCCATCGCGATCGCGCTCGCGGGGAGCGCCGCGGTGCTCGCGGTGCGCACCGTGCACGCGCAGAGCCCCGGCTCGAATCGCGTGCCCGTGAACGTGATGGTCGTCCACACCTGCGAGAGCGAGCGCGACGGCGGTGTCGATCCGCGCGCGCGCGATCTCGACGAGAAGCTCAAGAAGCAGCTCCGCTACAAGAGCATGCGCGTGATCCAGCAGGAGCGGGTCGACCTCGAGATGAACCAGGTCGGCACCGTGCACCTGCCGGATGGGCGCAAGGTGCGGATGCGGCCGATTCACAAGGACACGCGGGGCGTTCTGATGGCGGTCGACGTGCAGGGCGCGGTGAAGCTCGACGCGCGCGCCCCGAACCACCACAAGGTGGTGATCGGGGCCGGCGAGTACGAGGACGGCAACCTGGCCGTCTCGATCGAGCCCGACTACAACGAGTGACGCCACGCGCCGTCCCCCGCGGGGCTCGGCTTCGCGCATCGGGAGCGCTCTCGAGAGGCGGCCCGAGCCCCGAAAGAATCTTCGATTTTTTTCGACACCGATCGGGCCGGCCGACCACCTCCCTATCAGACAGCTAAATATCCCCTTCCCAGGGAGGCCCGGGGTTCCAAGCTCCGGGCCTTTCCCTTTTGGGGGCTCGTTTCGGGCTCGAGGGTCCCCTCAGCGCGGTGCCAGCAGCGCCACGCAGAAGCGCCCGTCGCCGTCGAGCCAGCTCGCGTCCCTGCGCAGCGATGTGGCGTTTGCGAGCTCGAGGATCTCCGCCTCCGAGTACTTGGTCGAGTCCTCGGTGTGGATGAAGTCGCCGCGCGCGAAGTCGAAGCGCCGGCCCAGCGCGGCGACGCGAACCGAGCAGCTGCGCCGACACACGAGGCCGATCTCGACGCGGCCTCCGTCGTCGACCACGCGCGCGCGGTGGGTCCAGTCGGCGAGGTCGAACTCGCCGCCGAGCTCGCGGTTGATGCGTGCGAGCAGGTTCTTGTTGAAGCGCGCGGTCACGCCCTGTGCGTCGTCGTAGGCGCGCCAGAGAACGCCCGCGTCCTTGCGCAGGTCGACGCCGAGCAGCAGCCGATCGTCGGCGCTCATCGCGTCGCGGATCCCGCCCACGAAGTGCTGCGCTTCCGAGCGCGTGAAGTTCCCGATGTTCGACCCGAGCCAGGCGATCAGCTTGGGCAGGCGCGTGTCCTTGCCCAGGTGGCGCAATCCGTCGCGGTATTCGCTCGCGATCGCAGTGATCTCGAGCCCGTGATAGTCGGCGAGCAGGGCCTGTGCGGATTCCTCGAGCATGCTTTTCGAGATGTCGACCGGCACATACCGCAGCCGACCCTGTTGGCGCAGGAACGCCTCGATCAAGACGCGCGTCTTCGTTGCGCTGCCGCTGCCGAGCTCGGCGAGGAACAGCGGGGTGGGACAGCGCGCGGCGATCTCGCCGGCGCGGCGCGCGAGGATCTCGTGCTCGGCGCGCGTGAGGTAATACTCGGGCAGCTCGCAGATCGCCTCGAACAGCCGCGAGCCCTCGGCATCGTAGAAGAAGCGACACGGCAGCGAGAGCGGCTCCCCATCGAGCCCGTCTTCGACGGCCTGCGCGAACGAATCGCGCCGAGCCGCCGCGTTCTCCTCGATCCATGCGTAACGCCGCGAGTGTGGCGCGCGATGCATCCCACCCTCCGAGGCGCGTCTCGTCGAGCATGCACCGGAGGCTGCGCGGTTGCAACGGCACCCGGCGCTAATGTCCCGCGATGCTGCTCCGGCTCGAGGGCGTGGTGCGCAGCTTCGGCGCGCGGGTGCTGTTTCGCGGCGTGGACCTCCACGTCGCGCCGGGCGACCGGATCGGCCTGATCGGCCGCAACGGCGCGGGCAAGACCACACTGCTGCGGATCGCCGCGGGGGAAGAGGACCCCGACGCGGGGCGCGTGACCGCCGCGCGCGGCGTGCGCGTGGGGCTCCTGCGCCAGGAGATCGATCCCGCCACCTCGCGCACCGTGCGCGAGGAGGCATCGCTCGCGACGCAGCACCTCGCGGAGCTCGAGCTGGAGATCGGCGCGCTCGAGCGCGAGATGACCGATCTGGGGTCGCGCGGTGCCGAGGTGCCCGAAGAGCTCGCGGAGCGCTACGACCGCGAGCGCGCGGCGTTCGCGTTCGCGGGCGGTTTCGAGCGCGCCGCGCGCGTCGAGCGCGTGCTCGCCGGGCTCGGGTTCGCGCCGCACGAGCTCGACCGGCCGCTCGCGTCGTTCAGCGGCGGATGGCGCATGCGCGTCGAGCTCGCGAAGCTGCTGCTCGGCGCGCCCGACGTGCTGCTGCTCGACGAGCCGACCAACCACCTCGATCTCCCGTCGATCCAGTGGTTCGAGGAGACGCTCTCCGAATATCGCGGCGGCGCGATCGTGATCTCCCACGACCGCGCGTTCCTGCGCCGCCACGCGACGCGCATGGCCGAGCTCGAGCGCGGATCGCTCGTGGTGTTCGAGGGCGGCTTCGACCGCTATCAGCAGGCGCGCCAGGAACGGCTCGCTTACCTGCTCGCGCGCCAGCGACACGACGAGCGCGAGGTCGCAGACATCGAGCGGTTCATCGAGCGCTTCCGCTACAAGGCGTCGAAGGCGCGCCAGGTACGGAGCCGGATCAAGGCGCTCGAGAAGCGCGAGCGGGTCGAGGCGCCGGAGCCGCGCGCGCGCGCGATGCGCATGCGCATCCCGGAGCCGCGGCGCTCGGGCGAGAGCGTGCTCGCGCTGCAGGGCGTGCACAAGCGCTACGGAGAGAAGGTCGTGTACGCGGGCGTCGAGCTCGCGCTGCGCCGCGGCGAGCGCGTCGCGCTGGTCGGCCCGAACGGCGCGGGCAAGTCGACGCTGCTCCGGATCGCCGCGGGAGTGCTGCCGATGGACGGCGGCGAGCGCTCACTCGGCCACCACGTCGATCTCGCGTTCTACGCCCAGCACCAGCTCGAAACGCTCGACCCGGGCCGGAGCGCGCTCGAGGAGCTCGAGTCGGTGGCGCTGCTCGACGACGTGCCGCGCCTGCGCGGCCATCTCGGCGCGTTCCTGTTCTCGGGCGACGACGTGGAGAAGAAGGTGGCCGTGCTCTCGGGCGGCGAGAAGGCGCGCCTCGCGCTCGCCAAGCTGCTGCTGCGCCCGCGCAACTTCCTCGTACTCGACGAGCCCACCAATCACCTCGACGTCGAGTCGTGCGACGTGCTCGAAGATGCGCTGCGCGGGTACACCGGGACGATGCTGTTCATCTCGCACGACCGCGACTTCATCGACGCGCTCGCCACGCGCGTGGTGGAGGTGCGCGCGGGCGAGCTGCGGTCGCACCCGGGCAACTACTCCGAGTATCAGCGCGCCGTGCTCGGCCGTGCGCAGTCTGCGCCCGCGGCCGTCGCCCCGCCCACCGCCGACGCGAAGCGCGACCGGATCGCCGCGCGCGAGCGCGAGAGGGACCGCGCGCGCCGGCTCGAGCGCGCGCGCAAGCGGCTCGCCGCGATCGAGGAGGACATCCTCGCCGATGAGGAGCGGATCGAGGAGCTCACGCACGCGCTCGCCGAGCCCGACGTCTACAGCGACGGCGACTTCGTGCGCGCGACGCTGGCCGAGCGCGACGAGGTGCGCGCGGCGATCGATGTGCGCTACGCGGACTGGGAGGCGATCGCGGCGGAGATCGAGTCGCTCGAGCGCGACCCCGCGGAGCCACCGCGGTAGACTGCGAGCGCGGAGGATCGGATCTGGAGCTCAAGGTCTACTTCGACTACAAGAGCCCGTTTACCTATCTCGCGATGGAGCCCGCGTTCGCGCTCCCGCAGCGCTTCGAAGTCCAGCTGCGCTTCGTGCCGTTCGCGCTGCGCATCAAGGGGCCCGGCGAGCGCAGCGTCTATTCGGAGTGGAAGGCGCGCTATTCGTACCTGGACGCGCGCCGATGGGCGAACCGGCGCGGCGGCTTCGCGATCCGCGGCCCGCGCAAGATCTACGACTCCTCGCCCGCGCTGATTGGCGGACTGTTCGCGCAGCGCGAGCGCTTCTTCGAGCGCTACAGCCTCGAGGTGTTCCGCCGCTTCTTCGAGCACCGCCTCGAGATCGACGAGCCCGCACAGGTGGCGGAGCTGATCGGCGAGCTCGGGCACGACCCGGCGGCCTACCGCGAGTTCCTCGCCGGCGACGGCGCAAAGCGGCTCGAGGCGTGCGTCGAGGAGGCCCACGCGGATCACGTGTTCGGCGTGCCGCTGTTCCTCGTGAATGGCGAGCCGTTCTGGGGGCACGACCGGATGCCGCTGCTCGAGGAGCGGCTCTGCGAACTCGGTGCAAGGAGACCGACGGAGTCGGCCGACGCGCCCCGAGCCGAAGGCGAGCGGAGACGCATCAGGCTGGACGCGGAGGAGTAGGGCGATGCAACGACTCAAGGGGCGCGCGGCGATCGTCACGGGAGCGGGCCAGGGGATCGGGCGCGGCATCGCGCGCAGGTTCGCGCGCGAGGGGGCCAATGTGCTCGTCGCCGAGCTCGATCCGGAGAGCGGGCGCGTCTGCGCGTCGGAGATCGCGGGGGAGTTCGGGGTGCGGTCGCTGTTCGTGCCGACCGACGTGGGCGCGCGCGATCACGTGGTCGCGGCGGTCGAGCGCACCGTGACCGAATTCGGCAGCGTCGACATCGTCGTCAACAACGCGTGGGGCGGCGGCGGCGTGGCGCGCCTCGAGTACAAGACCGACTCCGCGATGGAGCATGGCTTCCGCGTCGGCTTGATGAGCTCGTTCTGGGCGATGCAGGCGGCGTTCCCACACATGCGCGATGCCGGTTGGGGCCGGATCATCTCGGTGTGCTCGCTGAACGGCGTGAACGCGCACATGTACACCGCCGAGTACAACACTGCGAAGGAGGCGCTGCGCGCGCTCACGCGCACCGCCGCGCGCGAATGGGGCCGGCACGGCATCTGCGCCAATGTCATCTGCCCCGCGGCGGCGACCGCCTCGTACGAGGTATTCCGCCGCGCGAGCCCCGAGAACGCGGCGAAGCTCCTCGAGCAGAACCCGATGGGCCGCATGGGCGATCCCGAGACTGACATCGCGCCGGTCGTCGCATTCCTCGCTTCGGACGACGCGCGCTATGTCACGGGGAACACGTTGTTCGTCGACGGCGGCGGACACATCAACGGAGTTTCCTGGGCGCCGAACTTGCCCGATTGACGTGCACGACCCGCCGATGTTGCCCCCCTACGAGCGCGTGCCGAGGCTCCGGAGATAGGCGACCAGGTCTGCGATCTGGCGCGGCGTGAGGCGCTCGCCGAGCGGCGGCAGATCGCCGTGGCCGTAGCTTCCCGGCCCGCGGTTGATCGCGTCGTAGAGATAGGCGTCGGACGCGACGGCGAGCCAATCGGGACAATCGAGGCGCGGCGCATGAGCGGGTGCGCCGGGTGCGCGCTGTTCGGCCGTGCCGGCGTGGCAGCCCAGACACACGCGCCCGAACAGGAACTCGCCGTTCTTCGCGTCTCCCGCGCGCGGGAACGCGCTCGCGGGCGCGACGCGCGGACCGGGTGCCGGGCATTCCGCGCGCGGTGCCACGCGCGGTGCGCTCGCACACGCGGCGGCGAGCGCGAGGACCCAGATGGCGGAACTCCTCGGCACCTTCGAGTCTTCACCCCCCGGCTCGGGGCGACTATTGTAGGACGCAACGCGAAGGAGCTGCGATGCCCGAATTCTGCACGGTCGACCGCGCCGGCCACCTCTACCTCGTCACGATGAATCGGCCCGAGGTGTTGAACGCGCTGCATCCGCCCGCGAACTTCGAGCTCGAGGCGGTGTTCGACGAGTTCGTCGCCGACCCGGATCTCTGGGTGGCGATCATCACGGGCGCGGGCGACCGCGCGTTCTCCGCCGGCAACGACCTCAAGTACACCGCGAGCCACGGCGGCCGTCTCGAGGTCAATCCAAAGGGCTTCGCGGGGCTCACCGGGCGCTACGACAACCCGAAGCCCGTGATCGCCGCCGTGAACGGCGTGGCGATGGGCGGCGGGTTCGAGATCGCGCTCGCGTGCGACATCATCGTGGCGTCGGAGAAGGCGGTGTTCGCGCTGCCCGAGCCGCGCGTCGGCCTCGCTGCGCTCGCGGGCGGCATGCACCGGCTGCCCCGCGCGATCCCGCTCAAGCACGCGATGGGCATGCTGCTCACGGGCCGCCGCGTGAGCGCAGAGGAAGGCTACCGGCTCGGCTTCGTCAACGAGGTGGTGCCCGAAGGCGAGGCGCTCGTCGGCGCGCGCCGCTGGGCGGACCAGATCCTCGCGTGTGCGCCGCTGTCAGTCCGCGCGTCCAAGCAGTCGGCCTATCAGGGCCTCGGCAAGGGCTCCGTGGAGGAGGCGAGCAAGGCCTCCTACGACCAGGTGATCGCGATGGTCAAGAGCGAGGACTTCCTCGAGGGCCCGCGCGCGTTCGCCGAGAAGCGCGACCCGGTGTGGAAGGGCCGCTGACGATCGCCCGCTGACCCGGCCCTGGACGACACTCGATCGCGTCGCCGCCGCTGGCGGCCCGCTGGAGCTGCGCCGGCGCGGCGATCGCGAGTTCCTGATCGCGCTGGGCGACCGCGTGCTGATGACGAGCGCGGCGCACCGTTCGGAGAGCGAACTCGCCGAGTGGGTGTGCGGCGACCTCACCAGCCATCATCCGCGCGTGCTGATCGGCGGGCTCGGCTTGGGCTACACGCTGCGCGCCGCGCTCGACGCGCTGCCGCGCCGCGCCGCGGTGCGCGTCGCCGAGATCGAGCCGGCCGTCGTGGCCTGGTGTCGGGGCCCGCTCGCGCCGCTCACAGGCGGCGCGGTCGCCGACCCGCGCGTCGAGGTGGTGGTGGCGGACGTCATGGAATCCGTGCAGGCGGCCGCGCGCAGCGCGATCGCGCGTTTCGATGCGATCGCGCTCGACCTGTTCGAGGGCCCGCGCGGGAGCCGCCGCGAGCGGGACCACCCGCTATGGGGCGATGCGGCCCTCGCGCTGATGCGCGATGCGCTCGCGCCGCGCGGCGCGCTCGGGATCTGGTGCGAGGAGCCCGCGCCGGGCCTGGAGCGCCGCCTCGCGCGCGCGGGCCTCTCCGCCGAGCTGCGCCGCGCGGGCCGCGGCGGCCGCCGACATGCGCTCTACCGGGCGCGCGCTTCAAGTTCGCGCCCCGGGTCGCCGAATCGCCCTGCGTGACGGCGCCGAGGGTCCTGATCATCGATGACGGCGAGCTCGACCGCGTGCAGGCGCTGTTCGAGCGTATGCCGATCGACTGGATGCGCTGCGCCGAGCCCGACAGCGGCGCGGCACTCGACCGCCCGACCGATCTCATCATCAGCTCCGGGCCGCGCGCGATGCGGATGCCCGCGCTGGCGGGAGGGTGCGAGCCGATCTGGGTGTGCATCTACGATCAGGACTTCCTGCCGCTGCGCGAGCGCCTGCGCGACCTCGGGGTCCACTATCTGGTGTCGGGCGAGCTCGCTCCGCACGCATTCGAGCTGTTCCTGCGGCAGTTGTTGAATCGCGGCGACGAGCGCCGCGCGGTGCGCCGGATTCCGCTCCACTGCGACGTTCAGATCGACGTCGGCCGCGGACGCTGCAAGGCCCGCCTGTTCGAGCTCTCGCGCGAGAGCTGCGTGCTGTCGGTGCGCCAGCCGTTCACCCAGGGCCAGCGCGTGTCGGTGCAGCTGCCGGCCGAGCAAACGGGTGACGAGGACCTGCAGATCTCGGGCACGGCGGTCCGCGCGACGCGCGCCGCAGTAGGCGGTGATCCGCAATCGGTGACGGCGGTGATCTGCTTCGACAGCGCGGACACCCGCGCGATCGCGCACCTCCAGGACCTGCTCTCCGGAAACGTGCTCGGCACCCAGGTGACGCCGCTCGCCGAGGAGCCGTGCGCTAAGCCCGCGGAGCCGGCTTCCGAGCCCTGGTTCTCGAGCCATGGGTTCGAGGACGTGCAGCCGGATCGCTTCGAGCGCCGCGGTGCCGCCCGCCGCAGCTACACGCGCCGCGTCGAGGCGATCCGCTGGCAGGGCGAAGCCGAGCCCGTGGCTCTGCTCGCGAAGGACCTCTCGCTCACGGGGCTGTGCGTCGCCTCTCCGGGCCGGTTCCCGCTGCGCACTCTGCTGGGGCTGGCGCTCTACGGACGCGTGCGCGAGGAGCCGCTGTTCGTGCGCGCCGAGGTGGTGCGCCGCGAGGGCGACGAGGTGGGGCTGCGTTTCGTGAATCTCGCCCCGGGCCAGGTCTCCGCGCTCGAGCGTCTGCTCGCACTCGCGCCGGCGGTCGAGGATCTCGGCGGCGCGGTCGGCGCGCGCCACGTCGTGGAGCTCGCGCGGTAGCCCCGGGGCTTGTGGGCCCCATGGCGGCCGCTTAGTCTGTGACTTCCCGTTTCCGGCGCATCCGTTCCGCCGAAACCCGCTGGAGGTCCTCTCATGGCCCGCGAAGCCGTCATCGTCGACAGCGTCCGCACCGGTCTCACCAAGGCGCACCGCGGCTCGTTCAACATCACCGAGCCCGTCGACTACACCGCGCACGTGCTGCGCGAGGTGGTCGCGCGCCAGCGCAACCTCGACCCGGAGGAGATCGAGGACGTGAACCTCGGCTGCGGGATCCCGGAGGGCTGCCAGGGGATGAACATGGGCCGGATCGCCGCGATGGCGGCGGGCTTCCCGAAGTCCGTGGCCGCCACCACGGTGACGCGCTTCTGCTCGTCGGGCTCGCAGGCGATCGCGATGGCGGCCCACGAGATCCTGCACGAGGGCGCAGAGGTGGCGATCGGCGCGGGCGTCGAGACGATCACGATGATGCAGGACGGCACGCAGAACACGAACCGGATGGTCAACAAGACCGCACAGAAGCGCTTCCCGGGCCTCTACTTCCCGATGGGGCTCACCGCCGAGATCGTCGCCGAGCGCTACAAGATCTCGCGCGAAGACCAGGACCGGTACGCGCTGCAGAGCCAGCAGCGTTATGCGAGGGCCGTCGAGGAGGGCAAGATCTCCGAGGACATCGTGCCGATGAAGGTGCGCCGCCGCGTGATCCAGAAGGACAAAGAGCCCTACGACGAGGACTTCACGGTCGATCGCGACGAGTGCAACCGCCCCGACACCACGCTCGAGGGGCTCGCCAAGCTCCCGCCCGTGTTCAAGAAGGCGGAGGACGGCGGCACGGTGACCGCGGGCAACGCGTCACAGCTCTCGGACGGCGCGTCGGCGACGCTGCTGATGAGCGCGGAGCGCGCCAAACAGCTCGGCATCGAGCCGCTCGCGATCTACCGCGGCACGGCCGTGGCGGGCTGCGGACCCGAGGAGATGGGCATCGGGCCCGTGTTCGCGGTGCCGAAGCTGCTCGAGCGGCACGGACTAACGCTCGACGACATCGACGTCATCGAGCTGAACGAGGCGTTCGCTTCCCAGCTGCTCTACTGCCAGCGCGAGCTCGGCATCGACAACGACAAGCTCAACCCGCTCGGCGGATCGATCTCGATCGGCCACCCGTTCGGGATGACCGGCTCGCGCATGACGGGGCAGCTGCTGCGCGAGCTCCGCCGACAGGGCAAGCGCTACGGCATCGTCACGATGTGCGTGGGCGGCGGTCAGGGGCTGGCATCGCTATTCGAAATCGCGTGAGCGAGGCGAAGCGGATCGAGCCGGATCCGCCGTCCCGCGATTTGCGAGACGCCGAGCACGCCGACGTCTGGGGGTTCGCGGACAGCGGCTTCACCTTGAACGCGCACGGCGATGTCACGTTCACGGGCGAGCGCTATCCGATCTCGGGTCACGTCCTGCCGGACTTTCTGCCCTGGGCGCGCGAGGTGATCGACGCCCCGCTCGCGCCCGGCGACGTGCACGAATCGGGCTACCCCACGCCGGTTCCCGAGTGCATCGCGAACGCGGCGTTCGAGACCGAGCTCGCGGCGGTGCTGCGCGCCGAGCAGATCGAACGCGATCCGCGCATGCGCCTCCGCCACGGACACGGGCACACGCAGGAGGAGATGTGGGCGATCAAATACGGGCGCCTCACGCGCGTGCCCGATCTGGTCGTGTATCCCGCGGGCCACGACGAGGTGCGCGCGATCGCGGCGCTCGCCGCGCGTCACGGAGTCTGCCTGATCCCCTATGGCGGTGGCACGAACGTGACCGAGGCGCTGCGGTGCCCGGACGATGAGGTGCGCAGCATCGTCTCGGTGGACCTGCGCCGGATGAACCGCGTGCTGTGGCTCGACCCGGAGAACCGCACGGCTCGCATCGAGGCGGGCGCGAACGGTCGGGAGATCGCCGAGGTGCTCGCGCGTCACGGATTCACGATCGGGCACGAGCCCGACAGCTACGAGTTCTCGACGCTGGGCGGCTGGGTGGCGACGAACGCGAGCGGCATGAAGAAGAACCGCTACGGAAACATCGAGGACATCGTGCTCGGGGTCACCGCGGTGACGGCGCGCGGCGACCTCGAGCGAGACGGCGCGCCCCCGCGCGAGTCGGTAGGCGGCGACCCCGCGCGCTGGCTGCTCGGCTCCGAGGGGCGGCTCGGCATCGTGACGAGCGCCGTGGTGAAGGTGCGCCCGCTGCCCGATGTGTCGCAACACGGGTCGGTGATCTTCCGCGAGTTCGGGGCCGGCATGGCCTTCCTGCGCGAGGTCCAGCGCGCGGGCGTCGCACCCGCGAGCATCCGGCTGATGGACAATCTCCAGTTCCAGTTCGGCCAGGTGCTCAAGCCGCGCGCGCGCGGGCTCGCGGCGGCCAGGAGCCGGCTGCAGAAGCTCTTCGTGACGCGCGTGGCTGGTTTTGCGGTCGACCGCATGGTGGCCTGTACGTTGCTGTTCGAGGGCACGCGCTCCGAAGTGGCCGCACAGGAGCGCGCGGTGTACCGCATCGCCCGACGGCACCGCGGCATTCAGGGCGGTGCCGAGAACGGCCGCCGCGGCTATGCGCTGACGTTCGCGATCGCGTACATCCGCGACTTCATGATGCGCCACCACGTGCTCGCGGAGTCGTTCGAGACCGCCGTCGCCTGGTCGCAGTGCGTGCCCCTGATCCAGAACGTGAAGCAGCGGCTCTGGCAGGAGCACGCGAAGCGCGGGCTGCCGGGAAAACCGTTCGTCTCTGCGCGCGTAACGCAGCTCTACGACACCGGCGTGTGTGTCTACTTCTACTTCGCCTTCTACCACCGCGGTGTCGAGGACGCGAGCGAGGTGTATGCGGAGCTGGAACGCGCCGCCCGCGAGGAGATCCTGCGCAGCGGCGGCTCGCTCTCGCACCACCACGGCGTCGGCAAGCTGCGGCAGCGCTTCCTGCCCGCGGTGCTCTCGCCGGCCGCGCTCGACTGGCGCGCAGGATTGAAGCATTCGATCGACCCCGACAACCTGTTCGGGTGCGCGAACTGACGGAAGGAGACATGACATGGGCAAGGCCGCGTCGGCGCTCGAGCTGTGGAACAAGCACGTCGGAAGCGAGGAGGGGGTCGGGGAGTGGTTCCAGGTCGACCAGTCCCGCATCAACGCGTTCGCCGAGGCCACGCTCGACCACCAGTTCATCCACGTCGATCCGGAGAAGTCGGCGAAGCTGTCCCCGTACAAGGTGACGGTCGCACACGGGTTCTTGACCCTTTCGCTGGTGCCCCACCTCGTGGGAAAGATCCCGCCGATCGAACCCGCTGCCTATCAGGGCGTGGTGATGGGTATCAATTACGGTCTCGACAAGGTGCGCTTCCCGAGTCCGGTCAAGGTCGGCTCGCGGATTCGCTCGCGCCGCGCGCTCGCCGAGGTCGAGGCGACGGGCCGCAACTCGATCCAGCTGAAGCACGTGGTGACGATCGAGGTGGAAGGGGAGAGCAAGCCGGCCTGCATCGCGGAGACCCTG
>DATFWW010000020.1:0-5132 GCA_035258825.1 Myxococcota bacterium | reverse complement strand
CTCGTCGCGGCGGTCGGCGCCGCGATGGTGGTCGACTACGCCCCGAGCCGGCAGAGCTTCTCCGAGGGCATGCCACTCGCTCGAGCGCGCGACACGGCCGCGCTCGTCGCCGGCCTTCCCGGCGAAGGGGGAACGGTCCGGATCGCACTCGCCTTGGGGTACAGCCCGCTCTCGAGCTGGATGCTCGCGCAGTCCCGAGCGGGGCACGCATCGGGTTGGCTCACCTGGCAGGCGGGCGAGCACTGGCTCGACAGCTTCGTGACCGCCGCTTACGGCGCGGGGCTCGCAAGGCCCGATTCGGGCGAGTGGAATGCGCGCTATGCACCGCTGCTCCAGGCCGCGCGCGTTCGATACTACCTGCTCGACGAGGAGCTGGATGGCCCGCCGCCCGCGCCCTGGAAGCGCATGCGCGGGAACGGGAGCTTCGCGCTCTGGGAGCAGCCCGACGTGTCGGCGTTCGCGACCGGATACCGCGCCTGGTCGGTGTGGAGCGGAGCACACGACACCCGCGAGCCCACCGCGGCCGCCGATGCGCTGCGCGCAAACTCGCTGCTCGTCGCGGCGCCCGACGATCCCGCGATCGCCGACGTTCTGCGCAGGGACGCGGATCGCGCGCGGACGAGCGCGCCTGGGGAGCCGATCTTCGCACTCGCCTATCGGCGCCCGGAGCCCGAGCGGATCGAGCTCGAGCTCGATGCAGGCGAAGGGCCCGCGCTCGCGTTCGTGAGCGAGGGCTATCACCCGTGGTGGCGGGCGCGGGTCGACGAACGACCCGCGCCCGTGTTGCGGGCGTCGATCGCGCACATGGCCGTACCGGTCGGCCCCGGGCGCCACGCGGTCGTGCTGCAGCTCGTGCGACCCGTGCTGGTCGCGGCCGCGGATGGGATCACCGCGGCCGCGTGGATCGCGCTGGCGCTCGGCACTCCGATCGCCTGGTTCGCACGCCGGAGCGCGCGCCGGGGCTAGAAGGAGATGGCTCCGGTGCGGATCAGGTACGCGAGCGTCTTGCGCTGCTCGGGCTCGAGCAGCGCGTGCAGGCGCTCGAGCGCCCGGACCGTCGCGTCGCGCATCCGCTCCGCGCTCGACACGCGCATCGCCGCGCCTTCCGACGCTCGGGCCGTGTCGAAGGGCTCGGCCGCCATCGCGTCGGCGAGCGCGGCGAGCCGCTTCGCCCGGTCCACCTCGCCCTGCGCGCGCTCCGTCCTCAGCTCTCCGAGGATCTTCGCCGCTTCGCCGAGCTGCTCGTCGTCGAGCTCGAGCCGCCACGCGAGGAAGCGCAGCGGCCGCCGGACGCCCATGCCGCCGTGGCCGGGCCCGTGTCCGCGGGTCTCGAGTCTCATTCCATGGCCGCGCGGCGACGCGCCGCAACCGCTTCCCGCATACGACGGCTCGCAACCGGCGAGCCTCCACCACCGCATGTTGTGGTACATGCGTTCCTCCTTCGCCGAGGCCATCGCTCCCGGCGGGCTTCGACGCGTGGGCATCGGCCTCACGCGGTATCGATCAGGCTACGCCCGTGCTGCGGGCTCGTCAACGACGAGCGGGAACTCTGCGAGTAGTCGCTCGATCTCCTCGTTGAAGCTGCGCCGGCCGCCGCTGATGCCGAGTGCCTGCCAGGTCGGCGCGAGCCGCGCGACGCGTACGCGGACCGAATCGCGGTAGTACTCCTCGTCGAGGAAGCCCTGCTGGTACTGGAAGTACATGTTGTCCCAGTGCGTCTGCTGCGCGATTTGCCACTGGCGGAAGCGACCGCGCTCCTCGGGCGTCAAGGTCTCCAGCGCGCGGACGTCCTCGGGGTAGCCAAGCTGGGTGAGCCTCGTGATCAGCGGGCCGATGTACTGAGAATCGGCCGCGTGCACGAGCATTCCCTGCAGCGCGTCGGCGCGGATCTGATAGGTCTGCGCGAGCGCGAGCCGCTTGCCCTCCTCCATCGCGTGCGTGTTCTGGCGGATCTGCACGGCGAGGTACCAGAGCGTGACCACCACCGCGACCGCGCTCACCATCTCTCCGAGGGACCCGAGCTCGTTGATCGTCATCGCCTTCCTCCTCCTAGCCCCGCGGCGTCGCGGCACGCGTCGAGTACGGGCTTCGCGATCGCGCGCGCGCGGCGCGCCCCGTCAGCGAGCACGTCCTCGACCTCGGCGGGGCGCATCGCGAGCGCCGCACGGCGCTCGCGCATCGGCGCGAAGCGAGCCTCGAGGCGCGCGAGGAGGTCCTTCTTCACCTCGCCGTAGCCGAGGCCGCCCGCGTTCGCGCGCGCGGCCATCTCCGCGCGCTCGTCCCCGCTCGCGAACAGCCCCCAAAGCTGGAACAGGTGCGAGTTCGGATCTTTCGGCGCCTCGACGGGCGTCGAGTCCGTGACGATCCCCATCACCGCCTTCTTCACCTCGCCGGGCGCCGCGAACATCGCGATCGCGTTGCCGTACGACTTGCTCATCTTGCGCCCGTCGGTGCCCGGCACCACCGCGACCTCCTCGGGGATGTAGGGCTCGGGCAGCACGAGCAGTTCCTCGCCGTAGGTGTTGTTGAAGCGCTGGGCGATGTCGCGCGCCATCTCGATGTGCTGCTTCTGGTCCTGGCCGACCGGGACGAGCTCGGACCGGTAGATCAGGATGTCGGCGGCCTGGAGCACCGGATAGGCGAACAGACCGTGATCGGTGGGCTGCCCCTGCGCCACCTTGTCCTTGTAGGAGACGGCGCGCTCGAGCAGGCCCATCGGCGTGACGGTCGAGAGCAGCCAGGCGAGCTCGGTCACCTCGGGCATGTCGGACTGGCGGAAGAGCATCGCGCGCTGCGGGTCGAGCCCGCACGCGAGGTAGTCGAGCGCCACCGACCGCGTGAAGGCGCGGCGCTGCGCGCCGTCGCGCACGCTGTTCATCGAGTGATAGTCGGCGATGAAGAGCAGCATCTCGTGCTCTTCCTGGAGCGCGACGAACTGGCGCAGCGCACCGAAGTAGTTGCCGATGTGCAGGTAGTCGCCCGAGGGCTGGATCCCGGAGAGGACTCGCACGCGCGCCGAACCTAGTCCTCGTTCACCGGCGTCAGCCAGTGCGCGAACGCGGGATCCTCGCCGCGCGTGACGGCCCGGAAGCGCTGGGCGAGGCGCGCGCTCACGGGGCCCGGCGCGCCGCAGCGGATCTTCTCGCCGTCGACGCTCTCCACGGGCCACACGCCCGCGGTAGTTCCGGTCAGGAACACCTCGTCGGCCCGCGCGAGCGCCTCGGGCCGGATCCGCCGCTCCTCCGCGCGCAGCCCCTCGGCGCTGGCGAGTGCGAGGATCGAGCTGCGCGTCACACCGAGCAGCACCTTATCCTCGGGCGGCGTGGCGAGCGCGCCCTCGGCGTCGACCAGGAACACGTTCGTGGTCGGCCCTTCGGCGACGTAGCCATCCTCGTCCACGAGCAGGATCTCGTCGTAGCCCGCGCGGCGGGCGTTCCACTTCGCCTGCATCGGCGAAGTGTAGTTGCCCGACACCTTCGCCTGCGGCGGCACGATGTCCTCGCGGCGGTTCTTCACCGCCTTCTCGATCCAGATCTTGAGCGCCGTGGGCCGGTGGGGCTTGGCCGGCTTGCCCGCGTTGATGTCGGCCTGGGGATCGTAGGCCGCGATCGCCACGGCCACGTGAGGATCGAGCGGCACCACGTCCACCTCGATCGAGGGCAGGTACGCGGAGACCTTCACCGCGGTGGCGCCCGGGTTCGCGCGCACGGTGGTGACGATCGCGGCCTCGATCTCGCGCGCGCCGAGCGCGAGCGGCAGGCCGACGAGCTCCGCGGAGTGGATCAGCCGGGCCACGTGCTCGGGCATGCGGAACACGGCCGGCCCGCGCGGCGTCTCGTAGACGCTCATGTAGTCGAAGATCAGCGAACCGCGCTGGAGGCTGTGCGATAGCACGTGGACGGTGGCCTCTTCCCAGGGAACGAGCTCGCCGTCGATCCAGATCTGCCGGTGTCCTGCCGATGAACTGCCCATCACGGCGCGCCAGGGTAGCCCCCGCGGGCGGCGGGTCCCAGCGCGATTTTCGACGCCACCTCGGAGGACTTCATGCCCACTTCCCTCTCCGGAGGCATCGCCATGCTGAAGAAGACGAAGATCAAGGCGAGCGAAATCTGGACGGCCTCGGCGGAGCTCTACCGCGAAATGGCGATCTCGGCGCTGAGCCTGGTTCGGCGCTAGCCCGGTTCCTCAGTGTTCGCTGCGCTCGGCGCCCGCGAGGGCGCCGTTGCGCTGCTCGTATTCGCGCGCGCGCCGCTTCGCCTCCTCCTCGCCGAGACGCCGCTCGAGTGCCTGGAGGTGCGGCTCGTTGAGCCGCAGCCAGGTGCGCGCCGCGATCACGAGCGCCATGGCGAAGCAGGTCATCGAGATGAGCAGCATGTCGAGCGAGGAGAACCCCAGGAACGTGGGGTTGTAGGTGGTGGTTAGCGCCACCCCCTTCAGCACGAACCCGATCGCGAGTCCGCCGGTCCCCATCAAGATCAGCAGATCCACGATCGGCAGCACGGTCATCGCGAGTCCTCCGCGGCCGCGACCATCCTAAAGATGCCGTCCGCAGAGGGCAATGCCCCCGATCTTGGCGCCGCGTGAACCCCAGGGCTAAAGTCGCGCGCGCTTCGCCCCGAGACCCGAGCGAGCGATCCGCGCCGACGTAGCTCAGCTGGTAGAGCAGCTGATTCGTAATCAGCAGGTCGCCGGTTCGAATCCGGCCGTCGGCTCCGACTAACCCCTGGCGGGTCGCTGACTTGGCGACCCTACCAGCTGTGCCGGTGCCGGGTCAAGAGGGGTTGTGACCAATTGCGGTCACAGCGGATGGTCACACTTTGGTCACAAGCCGACGATCCGGATGCACCTGCCAGCAGGTCGTGCAGGGAACGTAGATCTCCGCGTCGCGTGCCCTCAGCCTTCTCCGTCCGCTCGCGGGCGCCCTTCGCCACCGCACCGCAGTCGCTGCAGGCGGGGCGCTCTTCTTCCTGGGCTCGATGGGTCTCTTCTCGCGTCTCGGTCAGGGTTCGTGCCGCAGGCGATTTGTCCCTCGCTGATCACTTGGCCCATCGAAGTCTCACCGCGGACGAGGTGGCCCAGCGTGAGGACAGCGCGCCGAGCACGACCTTCCGCCTCATGCGGGCCTGTGTCGC
>DATFWW010000019.1:0-7181 GCA_035258825.1 Myxococcota bacterium | reverse complement strand
CTGAGCGCGCCCTGCGCGGTGCCCACGTCTCCCATGATCCGCGCGAGCAGGTCGCCGCGGCCGCGATCGCGATGGAAGCGCAGCGGAAGTGCGAGCAGCTTCCCGCACACCTCGATCTTCATGTCGAGGTCGATCCGGCCCAGCACCCACGCGACCACGTAGTCGTGGGCGAAGTCGAATAGCGCTGTGCCCAGCAGCAACGCGAGGATCAGACCCGTGAGCTGGCCGAGCCGGCTGCCGACCTGCGAAAGGCGCGCGCGCAGCGCGTCCCCGTCCTGTGGCAGCGGCGCGTCGGCGCGGGAGCCGCCCGGCACTAGCTCGTCGAGAGCGAACGGCAGCGCCGCGCCGGCCTGGCGCAGCGCCTGCGCGGGAGTGAGCACGTCTTCGATGAACGGCTTGATCTGATAGGCGAGCCAGTATTGTCCCGCGCTGCTCCCGCCCGCGATCAGGATCGCCGCCGCGATCGGCCAGACGTAGGGCCGCGCATAGCCCAACAACCGCCAGAGCGCGGGACGCGGAGTGGTCGGAACCCGGGGTGCCGCGGCGTCGGATTCGGTGGACAAACGCCCTCCTAGCTCAGCTCCTCCGCGATCGCGTCGCCGGCGCGCCAGCCGAGCCAGACCTCCCCCTCGCCGCCGAGCCCCGCCACGCTCGCGCGGTCGAGGCCGTACACGGCGGGTCGGGCGCTTACGCGCAGCTCCGGCTCGGCCGGCCAGGTCGGGCCGACCGGGTCCGCGAGCAGCGCGTCGGTGTCCCAGCGCAGCTGCGGCAGCGGCCGCCGCTCGAGCGCGCCCTCGGAGAACGGCAGCAGGTCGCGCAGCGCCGACTCGATCCGCGCCTCCGCGCGTTGCTCGGCCGGCGGATCGTCGACCGGCACGACCGCCGAAGCGAGCAGGTCGAAGCCGGCCGTGCGACCGCGCCCGCGGAACACGCGCAGTGCGACGGTCTCGTCGTCCGGGTCGTCGCGCCAGATCACGCGGTCGGCCATGCTGGGCGGAATCTGTTCGCGCGGGCCGTGATAGTGAACGATGTGGCGCCGCCACCGGATCGGCGGCGCGTCGAGCGCAGCCGGCAGCGGCTCCTCGACCGCCGCCGCGATCGCGGCCGCCGGGGCGTTCACGAGCAGCGCGCGGCCGGTCCAGATCTCCCTCGCTCCTCCCATGGCGATGCCGGGCTGATTCTGCACCGACACCAGGCGGAATCCGGCGTCGAGCGCGCGGAACTCGCCGTAGAGGGCGGCGATCCGCCGGCGCAACAGGCCGCGCAGGTAGCCATCGCCGCCGCTCACCGCGACGCCGCCGCGCAGCAGCCCGCCGATCAGCCGCGCGCGGGCCTCGGGCGAGGGCTCGCGCGCGCCCAGGTTCGAGAGCGCGCGCACGGGCGCGTCGAGCACGGAGCGCAGCGCGCGCGGTGCCTCCGCGAGCGCGCGCGGCCATCCGCGGTCGGACCCCTGCCGCCTCACGGGTGCGAGTGCTTCGCGCGCGCGCCGTGTCGCGCGCAACAGCGCGGGCGCCTCGAGCAGCGCGGCGCGCTCGGCCTCCGCGGCTTCGTCGAGCGCGGCCGCAAAGCGGCGCGCCTCGTCGCGCGACACGAGGCCCCAGCTCGCCCACTCGTCTGCAGTGTGACTCGTGCGCCCGAGGTCCACGCGGTGCTCTGCGTCGCAGACCTGGAGCGCGACCTCCTCGGGCACGAACCGCCGCTGGTCGATCAGCGCGATGCCCATCGCGCGCAGACACCCGGACAGGAGCCCGCCGCTCTCGGCGTCGACGAGCAGGAACGGCTCGCGCGCGAACTCGTCGCCCTCGGCGATGCGCTCCTCCAGCACGAGCACACGGAGTCCGCGCTGACCCAGCCGCACTGCGGCGATCAGCCCCGGTAGCGCCGAGCCGAGCATCAACACGTCCCAGCGGCGGACCCGATACGTCTCCGAGCTCGCGATCGACGGGAAGCCGCGCATCAGCCCGCGAGCGGGCCGATCGAGAGCGGCGGGTCGTCGGGCTTGCGCACGTCGATCTCACCGATGCGATAGGCGCGCTCGCCCAGCGCCTGGACGCGGTCGAGGATGTCGCTCGCCTGCTCCACGGGTGCGATCACCACCATGCCGATGCCGCAGTTGAACACGCGCAACATCTCCGCGTCGTCGATCCCGCCGCGCTGCTGGAGCCAGTCGAAGATCCGCGGCCGCGGCCAGTGCGACGGGTCGATCCGCGCCTGCACCCCTTTGGGCAGCACGCGAGGAACGTTGCCCGGGAAGCCACCGCCCGTGATGTGGGCGACGCCGTTCAGCGTGAAGTCGCGCATCAGGTTCAGGATCGTGCGCACGTAGATCCGCGTCGGCGCGAGCAGCGCGCTCGCGAGCGTCGTGTTGAGCTCGGCGTTCTCCGCGCGCAGGTCGAGCTCGCCCGAGCGCAGGCCCGGATCGATGATGCTGCGCACGAGGCTGTAGCCGTTGCTGTGGCATCCGGTCGAGGCGAGGCCGAGGATCGCGTCGCCCTGGCTGATCGTGGAGCCGTCGATCAGCCGATCGCGCTCCACCACGCCCACGCCGAAGCCGACCAGCTCGACCTCGCCCTCGGCGTAGACACCGGGCATCGTCGCGGTCTCCCCGCCCAGGAGCGCGCAGCCCGCGCGCCGGCAGCCCTCGGCCATCCCCCGCAGCGCCTGGCGCGCGCGCGCGCGGTCGAGCCGGGACATCGCGACGTAGTCGAGGAACACGAGCGGCTCGGCGCCTTGCACCACGAGGTCGTTGACCACCATGGCCACGCAGTCGATCCCGACCGTGTCGAACCGGTCCAGCTCGGCGGCGATCTTGAGCTTGGTGCCGACGCCGTCGGCGCTCGCCACGAAGACCGGGTTCTCGTACCGCTCGGGCGCCTTGAACAGGCCCGCGAAGCCCCCGATCGACGACAGGATCTCCGGCCGCAGCGTGGACCGGGTGATCTCGCGGATCTCGTCCACGAACCCCTCGTCGTGATCGAGGTCGACCCCCGAAGCCGCGTAGGCGGGGGCGCTGCGCGCATCGGTGTCGTCGGTGCCGCTCACGCCGCGATGGATAGGCGAGCGGGCCTCGGAGCGCAATCGGCGCCATGCTATCGTCGCTCGGTGAAGCTCTCGGTGGTGGTTCCCGCGCTGAACGAAGCGGAGCACATCGAGAACGCGATTCGCGGCGCCTTCGATGCGCCGCTCCACTCGGCGGGTCCGGCGGCCCATTCGGCGAGGCCGGTGGACGTGGAAGTGATCGTGGTCGACGGCGGCAGCTCGGACGCGACCGCCGCGCTCGCGTCCGCGGCGGGCGCGCGCGTGATTCCGTGCGAGCGCGGACGCGCGCGCCAGCTCCGCGCCGGAGTCCGCGCGAGCACGGGCGACGCGGTGCTGCTGCTGCACGCCGACACGCAGCTCCCGCGCGGCTGGGCGTCGGCGGTGTCCCGTACGCTGAGCGACGAGCTCGTGGTCGGCGGGGCGTTCCGGCTCCGGTTCGACGAGCGGTCGGCGGTGTTCCGGTTCATCGAGTTCGGCGCCTGGCTGCGCGTCCGGCTGTTCCGGCTGCCCTACGGAGATCAGGCGCTGTTCGTGCGGCGGCGCGCGCTCGAGGCGATCGGCGGAATCCCGGACGTGCCGTTGATGGAGGACCTCGACCTCGTGCAGCGGATCAAGCGCGAGGGACGCCTCGCGCTGCTCGCCGCGCCCGCGGTCACATCGGCGCGCCGATACCGCGCGGGCGGGCCGCTGCGCACCATGCTGCGCAACTGGCTCGCGACGGCCGCGTGGACGCTGCGCGTCGATCGCCGCCGGATTGCACACTGGGCGGGCCGGTGAGCGAGGCGGCTTCGCTCCGGGCGTCGCGCAGCACGTGGCCCGCGCTGCGGCGTCTCTCGGGCTATGTCCGCCACAACACCCGCCTCTACGCAGTGTGGGTGCTCGTGACGTTCGGCTACGTGGCCGGCTTCGTCGCTGTGCCGATGCTGGTCGGCTGGTGCGTCGGTGCGGTCGCGCACGGGCTGCCGGCCGGCGAGGTGGTGCGCCGCGTCGCATGGCTCGCCGCGGCCACCACGGCCCGCGCAGTGCTGCGCTATTTCTCCCGCACACTCGTGTTCAACGCGGCGCGCCAGGTCGAGTACGAGCTGCGCGACGACATCTTCGCCCACCTGGAGCGGCTGCCGCAGAGCTTCTACTTCCGATGGCGCACCGGCGACATCATGAGCCGCTGCGTGAACGACCTCTCCGCCGTGCGAATGCTGATGGGCGTGGGGCTGCTCAATCTGCTCCAGACACCCGTGCTCTACGCCGCGGTGATCGGCGCGATGATGATGGTCGACACGCGTCTCGCGCTGCTCGTGCTGCTCCCGTATCCGCTCTTCATCCTGATCGCCCGCACGCTCGGCCGCGCGATCCACCACTGGAGCCTCCTTACGCAGGAGGGCCTCGCCGAGGCCAGCAATCAGCTCCAGGAGACGATCTCCGGGATCGCGGTGGTGAAGGCGTATGCGATGGAGGCGGTCACCGCGCGGCGATTCGCCCAGGTCAACGAGGAGCTCTACCGGCGCGAGCTCGGCCTTGTGCGCGGCAATGCGGCGATGCCCGCGATCACGGGGATGCTGCCCGCCCTCGCGATGGGGCTGATCCTCTGGGTCGGCGGCCGCGACATCGCGTCGGGGCGCATGGCCGTCTCCGACTTCTTCACGTTCGCGATGTACGTCTACGAGCTGACCTTCCCGACTTTCATCATGGGATGGGTGGTGGCGCTCGTGCAGCGCGGCGCGGCGTCGATGCAGCGGATCGACGAGCTGCTCTCCGAGCAGCCGGCGATCGCCGATCGGCCCGATGTGGTGCCGCTCGAACGGCTGCGCGGCGAGATCGAGTTTCGCAACCTGACGTTCTCGTACGCCGGCGATCCGGGTCGCGAGCCCGCGCTGCGCGGGATCGATCTGCTCGTGCCGGCCGGGACCACGCTCGGTGTGGTCGGCACGGTGGGCGCGGGCAAGAGCACGTTTGCGTCGCTGGTTCCGCGCGTCTTCGAAGTGCCGGACGGCACGCTGTTCGTGGACGGCGTCGACGTGAACCGCGTGCCGCTCGCCACGCTGCGCCGCCACATCGCGATGGTCCCGCAGGAGGCATTCCTGTTCTCCACCACGCTCGCCGAGAACATCGCGTTCGGCCGCCCCGGTGCGAGCCGCGCCGACGTCGAGCGCGCTGCGCGCCGCGCGCAGCTGGCCCAGGACGTCGAGGATCTGCCCGACGGCTACGAGACGATCGTGGGCGAGCGCGGCGTGATGCTCTCGGGCGGGCAGCGCCAGCGCACTGCGCTCGCGCGCGCGCTGCTGCTCGATCCCGCGATCCTGATCCTCGACGACACGCTCTCCGCGGTCGACGCCGAGACCGAGGCCGCGATCCAGCGCGAGCTCGAGAGCGTGTACGCGGGCCGCACCGTGGTGGTGGTGTCATCGCGGATCAGCGCAGTGCGCGGCGCCGACCAGATAGCCGTGCTCGACGGCGGGCGGATCGTCGAGCTCGGTCGCCACGCCGAGCTTCTCGCGGCGGGCGGTCTCTACGCTCGGCTCGCCGAGGAGCAGGAGCGGCGCGACGACCGCGAGCTCGAGCTCTCTGCGGCGGGGCTCTCGGCGTGAGCGCAGCTGCGCGCGGCGCCGGCGCGCCGATCCGCGACGCGCTGTTCGAGGAGGAGGCGCTCGGCAACGCCTACGATGCCCGCCTCGCGCGCCGGCTCTGGCACTACGTGTCGCCGTACCGCCGTCAGGTGCTGGTGACCGTGTTGATGCTCTTCCCCCTGATGTTCTTCGAGCTGGCGCCCGCGTGGATCATCAAGACGGGCATCGACCGCGAAATCGTACCGCGCGCCACGGGTACGCCGGCTGCGCCTGCCGCGTGGCCCGACGCGCCGGCGCTCGTGCCCGGGTTCGCGTGGTCGTTCGCGCGCGCAGCGCTGGCCGCGATGAGCGGCTGCCTGGAGGCGCCCGCGGGCATCCCGCCACTCGCCTGGCTGGCCGGCGTCTACTTCGCGATCACCGCACTCTCGGGCCTCGTCTCGTACGTCGATCCGCTCGTGATGTCGCGCACGGGTCAGGCGGCGATGCGCGACCTGCGACGCGCGGTGTTCGCGCACATCCAGCGGCTGCACCTCGGCTTCTTCGACACGATGCCGGTCGGCCGGCTCGTCACGCGCGCCACCAACGACGTCGAAAACGTCTCGGAGATGTTCTCGGCGGGCATCGCCGCTCTTGTGCGGGACGTGTTCAAGATGCTCGGGCTCGCGCTCGCGCTGTTCTGCATCGACGCGCGACTGGCCGGGTTCACGTTCCTGGTGGTGCCGCTGCTCGCCTTGGGCGCGCTCGTGTTCCGCTGGAGGGTGCGCGAGGCGTATCGCGCCGTGCGCGTGCGGATCGCGCGCATCAACGCCTATCTCCAGGAGAACGTGGTCGGGATGAAGGTGGTGCAGCTGTTCACGCGCGAGGCGCGGAACTTTCGCGACTTCGACGCGATGAACGCCGACCACCGCGACGCCTGGCTCCAGTCGATCCGCTACGACGCGCTGCTGTTCGCGGTGGTGGAGTTCGCGTCCGGGATCACGATCGCACTCGTGATCTGGCAGGGCGCGGGCAGCGCGGCGGCGGGCACGATCTACCTGTTCATCGACTGGACGCGCCGCTTCTTCCTGCCGCTGCGCGACCTGTCCGCGAAGTACTCGGTGATGCAGTCGTCGATGGCGAGCGCGGAGCGCATCTTCGAGCTGCTCGATACGGCGCCCGCCGTGCTCGACCCGCCCGAGGCGGTGCACCCGATCCTCCCGGCCGAGAGCCGGGGCCTGGTCGAGTTCGACCGCGTCTGGTTCTCCTACCACAAGGACGGCGACTTCGTGCTGCGCGACGTGTCGTTCCGGGTCGAGCCGGGACGCAGCGCTGCGTTCGTCGGTGCGACGGGCGCGGGCAAGACCACGATCATCAAGCTGCTCACGCGCCTCTACGACGTGGACCGCGGCAGCATCCGGATCGACGGCGTGGATCTGCGCGAGTGGCCGCAGAGCGAGCTGCGCCGGCGCGTCGCGATGGTGCTGCAGGACGTGTTCTTGTTCAGCGGCACGATCGAACAGAATCTCGCGCTCGGTCGCGAGGAGATCGATCGCGCGCGCGTGCAGCGCGCGGCGAGCGCGGTGCAGCCGGATCGCTTCA
>DATFWW010000018.1:0-13396 GCA_035258825.1 Myxococcota bacterium | reverse complement strand
CGTCGCGAAACTGCTCTGAAGCTGCGGGCTGCGCCGGCCGAAACGGCTCTGGTAGGCTTGGGGGGAGGACGGCGATGCCCTGGTGGGGATGGTTCGCGTTGGGCGCCTCGCTGCTAGGCGCCGAGACCATGGTGGCGACCGATTTCTGGCTCGCCACGGTCGGTGGCGCGGCGATGGCGATGGGTCTCCTGCTCACGCTGATCGAGGCGCCGCGCGCATGGATCCAGTGGCTCGAGTTCGCGGTGATCGCGGTGGCGTTCAACGCGCTGTTCCGACGCCGATTGCACGAGCGGTGGGTCGGCAGGGCGCCCGGCCTCGCACCCGAGCTGGTCGGCGAGTCGGGCGTTGCAGTGGCGGAGATCGCGCCCGGCGCGCAGGGCGCCGTGGAGCTGCGCGGCACGACCTGGCAGGCACGCAACGTCGGCGCCGAGCCGCTCGCGGCGCGCGCACCGGTGCGCGTCACGGGCGTGTGCGGAATCGTGCTCGAAGTCCAGGGATGACTGGAGAGGAGGAGTTCGCGTGGGAACGACCCTGATCGGCGTCCTGATCGTCGTCGCACTCGTGGTCTTCGTGATCGCGAGGACCGCGATCGTGGTGCCGCAGCAGAACGCGTACGTGGTCGAGAGCCTCGGCAAGTACAGCCGCACGCTCCAGGCGGGCTTCCACATCCTGATCCCGTTCGTCGAGCGGATCGCCTACCGGCATTCGCTCAAGGAGCGCGCCGCCGACATCCCCGAGCAGATCTGCATCACGAAGGACAACGTGCAGGTCGGCGTGGACGGCGTGCTCTACCTCCAGATCCTCGATCCGCAGCGCGCCTCGTACGGGATCGGCAACTACGAGTTCGCGATCTCGCAGCTCGCGCAGACCACGCTGCGCAGCGAAATGGGCAAGATCGATCTCGACCGCACGTTCGAGGAGCGCGCGGCGATCAACGCCGCGATCGTCTCGGAGCTCGACAAGGCCAGCGCGCCCTGGGGCGTGAAGGTGCTGCGCTACGAGATCAAGAACATCAACCCGCCCGAAGACGTGCTGTCCGCGATGGAGAAGCAGATGCGCGCCGAGCGCGAGAAGCGCGCGGTGGTGCTCGATTCCGAGGGCCGGCGCGACGCCGCGATCAACGCGGCCGAGGGCGAGAAACAGAAGGTGATCAAGGCCTCCGAGGCGACTCGCCAGCAGCACATCAACGAGGCCGAGGGCCAGGCGCAGGCGATCCTCGCGGTCGCCACGGCCA
The DNA here is from genome assembly GCA_035258825.1 of Myxococcota bacterium. GTDB lineage: Bacteria > Myxococcota_A > UBA9160 > UBA9160 > SMWR01 > JAHEJV01. The sequence goes on along the minus strand of DATFWW010000018.1, from coordinate 12,162 downwards.
CGGCGGAGGGCCTCCAGCGCGTCGCCGCCTCGCTGCAGGCTCCGGGCGGCGATTCCGCGATGCAGCTGCGGATCGCCGAACAGTACATCCGCGAGTTCGGAAACCTGGCCAAACAGGGCAACACGTTCGTCGTGCCTTCGAACCTTTCCGACATCGCGTCCATCATCGCGCTCGCGACCGGCGTCGCGAAGGGCGGAAACGGCAGCGCGTCGCCGCGGTAGTTCGAGAAGAGCCCCCGGGGGTCGCTCGATTCCCCAACTATCTGGAGTTGCAATTCTGACCGGCCAGCTGATATATCGGCAGGCCCCGATTCGCCCCGCCGCGCGCGTCTCGAGCGTTTTCAGCTAGTCAGCTGGTCCGCGCAGTCCGCCTGTTCCGGCTGCTCGCTGTGGCCGTTCCGACCCCCGTCGGCGAAGCCGCTCGTGGTGACGGCGCAGGAGGCGGCATGACCCGAGTTCGTATCCGGTACCGCCCTCAGACGAAGCGGACGATGGTGTTCACCTCCGCGTCGATGCCTGCATCAGCCAGCCGCCGCTCGATGACGACGCTGGGCAAGATGGTCGGTACATCGGCCACGATTCTTCCACCGACATATTTCGCGTTCGCGCGTTGCAGTTCCTCGGTGATCGCCTCCGAGATGATCCCAAGGGTTTCCAGTGCACGGGCACCCGGAGCGCTCGAAACGGTGATTCTCTTCGTCGACCCCAAATTCCGAAGCATGTCTCGCCCTCCGATCTCGGAGCCTGCCGGATTCACCACGGCCATGGCTGTGCTTCTCGTCACGCCAAGCGGAATTGCGTTCCGACTGAAAAGCTGTGCCCGCCGATTGCCCGCGGCGAAGGCGCGATCCGGTGCGCGAATGAAGCCGCTCCGCTCCCGCTCGCGCAGGCGAGTCGATCGCGGGGGGCTCAGGTCGCGCCCGCGGAGATCGCAGCCCGGAGCGAACGAAGTGAGCTGGCGATACCAATCAGGCGGGGCGCGTGTGGCTCAGGACGCGCGCGACGATGCCCCCGGTCGCGAGCCGGCGGCGAATCTCGTCCTTCCGCGCGATCTGAGTCGGAACCTCGATCAGATACTCGTCGCCCTCCTGCCGGACGCGAAGCCAATTGGCATCGAGCGGAATGACGGCCGTCACTGCTCTGCACGCCTCCCGAGCGGTCGAGTAGGCCTTGATCGGAACGACGATGGTCTGCACCGGCGCCGACGTGATGATCCTCGACATGAGGAATCCCCCGATTTCGTGAATGCCCGTTTCGAGGTTGGCGCACCCGCGGCGCCGACTCCGAATCCGTTATCCGCGCACGGGCATCACGACAACGTGATGCGGATCACCCGGGCCAACGGTGTCGCAGTGGCACTGGCGGTTCCGCCCCGCCCAGATTCGGGGGGAGGCGTGATGCGCGAGACGCTCACCGCCGACGACTTCCGCGAGCTCGACGAGCTGGTCGAGAACTGCTCGAGCTTCGCGCCGACCCGCCGGACGGGACAACGACCACGGGGCCGAGCCTGCCCGATCTCGCGCACGGCGATCCACCGCTGCTCGCGATTCTCGAGACGCGGCTGGGAGCGCGCTCGGGTGTTGGGGTTGCTCGCGCTAGGCGAACGCCCTACTCCAGCCGGCGAGAGTGAGCAGGCCGGCGATCACGAGCAGGCCGGTTCCGGGCTCGGGGAGCATCGCGAGGCGGAAGCCTATGTCGTCTCCCACGGTGCGGCTTTCGCGTTCACGAACCAAATCCCTCTCATCTCCGGCACCTACTCGATCGCCAGAATCGACGCCCGCACCGCGTCCAGGCCGACCCGACCGGCTTCAGTATGGCTCGGAGGAGCACACCGCGTGAGAGCCGGATGCACTCAGCCAGCACCCAACGCCGTTTGGTTAGGGAATCTAAGCCTCGGAAACAAAAGGGTTTCAAGGGGAAATGTTTTCTGATATATCGTCAGAAATGGCAGCCGACCCCGCCGTCTCCCCGTCGATCGATCGACCCCACGATCAATCGGGCCGCGAGCTCGGCCCGCGCGCGCTCCAGACGCGGCAGCGCCTGCTCGACGCCACCGCCCAGCTGCTCGCAGAGCAGAGCGTGCGCGACGTGTCGGTGGTCGACATCGCGCGCACGGCGGGCACCTCGCCGGCCACCTTCTACCAGTATTTCAAGGACGTCAGCGAGGCCACCCTGCGCCTCGCCGAGCAGGCAGCCGACGAGATGCCCGAGCTGCTCGACATCGTCCTGGGCACCTGGGAAGGCGACGAGGGACTCGAGCGCGCGCGCCGGCTCGTCGACGCATTCGTGCGTCATTGGGACGACCACCGCGCGGTGCTGCTCGTGCGCAATCTGGCCGCCGACGAGGGCGACCGCCGCTTCCTGCGCGTGCGGCAGAAGGCAATGACGCCCGTGCTCGCGCGGCTCGCCGAGCAGGTGCTCTCCGGCCAGCAGGCGGGGCGGGTGGACCGCGGGATCGTGCCGCAGGCCGCCGCGGCGGCGCTAGGGGCGATCCTCGAGCGGCTCGCCGCCTATCACCGGGAGCTCGAGACGGTCGGCGTCCGGCGCGAGGATCTCGTCGAGACCTGCGCGCGCATCGTGCTGCTGACGGTGCGCGGAGCGGCGTAGCACCCGTGTCCGACTTCTCGCTGCGCGCGCGCGCGCAGAGCTTCGCCGATGCAGGCCGCGGCATCGCGCTGCTGCTCGCGCACGAGCCGAATGCGCTACTGCACGCGATCGCGACGGCCGCCGCGATCGCGCTCGGCCTCTGGCTCGGACTCTCCGCGGGTGAGTGGTGCTGGATCGTCCTGGTGATCGCGCTGGTCTGGGTGGCGGAGGGCCTGAACAGCGCGGTCGAGGCCCTCGCCGACGCCGTCCATCCCGAGCGCGACGCGCGCGTGGGGATGGCCAAGGACCTCGCGGCCGGCGCGGTGCTCGTGGCGGCGATCGCGTCGGTCGTGATCGGCGCGCTGGTGTTCGGCCCGCGCCTCGTCGCGCGGTTGTCCGCCTGATCACGGAGGGGAACGTGGCCGATCTTCCGTTCCGGGTCCTGCCCCGCGTGACGCGCGCCAACGAGCACTTCTGGCGCGGCGGCGCCGAAGGGCGGCTCCAGTTCCTGCGCTGCACGAAGTGCGGCACCTGGATCCATCCGCCGTCGCCGGTCTGCCCGACGTGCTACGCGAAGGAGCTCGAGGTGGCAGCGGTGTCGGGCCTCGCCACCGTGGCGACGTTCACGCTGAACCACCAGCCCTGGGTTCCCGCTCCCGATCACCCCTACGCGATCGCGATCGTGGAGCTCGACGAGCAGCGCGGGCTGCGATTGATGACCAACATCGTGAACTGCCCGGCCGAGTCCGTGCACATCGGCATGCGCGTGCACGTCGTGTTCGAGCAGCGCGAGGACGTCTGGATCCCGCTGTTCGAACCGGCGGTGGAGAGCTGATGGAGATCCTGGAACGCCGCGCGGCGCTGACCGGGATCGGTCAGTCCGAGGTCGGGCGCCGCCTCGGGCGCGACCCGCTCGAGCTCACACTCGACGCCTGTCTCGCGGCGATCGCGGACGCCGGCCTCTCGCCGCGCGAGATCGACGGGCTCTCCACCTATCCGGGCGGGATGGGCGGCGCCCCGGGGTTCACGGGCGCGGGCGTCACCGACGTGCACGACGCGCTGCGACTCGAGCTGAACTGGTACACGGGCGGCATCGAGCGGCCCGGGCAGCTCGGCGCCGTGATCGACGCGTGCGCCGCGGTCGCCACGGGCCTCGCCACGCACGTGCTCTGTTTCCGCTCGGTGTGGGAGGGGACCGCGCAGGGGAAAGGGGGCCGAGCGGGCATCGGCGTCGGCGACGGCGGCGGACGCGGGCTCCGCGCCGCGGGCGCGATGATGGAGCTCACGCTGCCGTTTCGCGCCTACTCCGCGGCCAACTGGATCGCGATGAACGCGCAGCGGCACTTTCACGAATACGGTACGACGCGCGAGCAGCTGGCCTGGATCGCGATCAACGCGCGCCGCAACGCGGCCGGCAACCCGAACGCGATCTACCGCGACCCGCTCTCGCTCGACGACTATCTCTCCGCGCGTCTGGTCTCCACGCCGTTCTGCCTATATGACTGCGACGTGCCGTGCGACGGCGCGACGGCGATGATCGTCTCGCGCGCGGACCGCGCGCGCGACCTGCGCCGCCCGCCGCTGCGCGTCGAGGCGGTGGGGTCGGCGCTGCGCGGGCGCCCTTCGTGGGACCAGTTCGACGACCTCACCACGATGGCGCTGCGCGACGCCGCGAAGATGCTCTGGGAGCGCACCGACCTGCGCCCCGCCGACGTCGACGTCGCCGAGCTCTACGACGGCTTCAGCTTCATCGCGCTGGCCTGGCTCGAGGCGCTCGGCTTCTGCGGCGTGGGGGAGGGCGGCCCGTTCGTCGATGGTGGCGCGCGGATCGCGCGCGACGGCGAGATCCCGATCAACACGAACGGGGGTCAGCTCTCGGGCGGGCGGCTGCACGGGTTCGGTTTCCTGCACGAGGCGTGCGTACAGCTCTGGGGCGAGGGCGGCGCGCGCCAGGTGCCCGGCGATCCCCGCGTGGCCGTCGCGGCGGCGGGCGGCGGACCGCTCGGCGGGTGTCTGCTGCTCGCACGCGAATAGCGTCAACCCACCGCGAGCGCGGCGAGCGACGCCGCGTCGAGCTCGGCGCGCTCGCGGATCGCCACGAGGCGGCCACGGCGCATCACCGCAATCCGCTGCGCCACCGCGAGCGCGGTCTCGAGGTCGTGGCTCACGAGCAGGATCGCGAGCCGCGCAGCGACGAGGCGCTGCACCAGCTCGACCACGCGCGCGCGCTCGCCGGGGCCGAGCGCGGCGGTGGGCTCGTCCATCAGCAGCACCTTCGCATCGAGCCGCAGCGCGCGCGCGATCGCGACGAGCTGGCGCTGCCCGCCCGAGAGCAGCGCGACCGGCTCGCGCAGCGCGGCGAACCCCGGCGAGAGCCCGTCGAGCAACGCGCGCGCCTCGCGTTCCATCGCGCGCTCGTCGAGCAGCCCGAGGCGCGTCCGGCGCTCGTGGCCGAGGAATACATTGGCCGTGGCGTCGAGGTTGTCCGCGAGCGCGAGGTGCTGGTGCAGCGTGGCGACGCCCGCGAGCTGCGCCTCGCGCGGCGAGCGCAGCGAGGCCGCGCGGCCGTTCACGCGCACTTCGCCGGCGTCGCGGTGCAGCGCGCCCGAGAGCAGCTCCACGAGCGTGGTCTTGCCCGCACCGTTGTGGCCGACCAGCGCCACGACCTCGCCCGCACCGACGGAAAAGGTCACCCCATCGACGGCCGTGACGCCGCCGAAGCGTTTCGTGAGCCCGGCGATCTCGAGCGCCGGGGCGCTCATCGCGCGTCCCGGCGCGCGCGAGTGTCGGCGGCCACGGCCGCGATCAGCACGAGTCCGATCACCACCTGGCGCAGCGCACTCGTGACGTCGAGCAGCACCATTCCGTTCTCGAGACTCTGCATCCAGAGCGCGCCGAGCACCGCGCCTCCCGCGCTGCCGGCGCCGCCCGCAAGCGAGGTGCCCCCGAGCACCGCAGCCGCGATCACGGCGAGCTCGGTCTGGGTCCCCATCGAGTTGGTGGCGGCGCCGAGCCGCGCGGTGGTGAGCGCCGCGGCTACCCCCGAGAGCGCGCCGAGCAGCGCGAATGCGCGCAGCGTCACGCCGCGCACGTCGATGCCCGCGAGCTCCGCCGCGATCGGACTCCCGCCGATCGCGAACACGTGGCGCCCGAAGCGCGTGCGCGTCGCGAGGCCGTGCACACCCAGCGCCACCGCGCCGAGCACGAGCACGGGCAGCGGAGCGCCCGCGCTCGTGCCGTCCGGCCCGGGCACCGCGTTCGCGATCGCTGCGCACGCGATCAGCGCGGCGAGCGCGGGCAGCGCGTGCAGCGGCGCGCGCCAGCGCGCGGCGGCGATCGCCGCGCACGCCGCCGCGGCGATCGCCCACGTGGCGGGCGCGCCGATCGCCCCACCGAGACCGCCGCCGATCCGCGTGTAGGCGTCGTCGAGCGGCGCGAGCGTGCGGCCGTCGCTCACGAGCCACGCGGCGCCGCGAAACACGAGCAGGCCCGCGAGCGTCACCAGAAACGAGGGCAGCCGGGCGTAGGCCACCCACGCCCCGTGCCACGCGCCGATCGCACACGCGAGCGCGATCCCCGCGGCGAGCGCGGCCGGCCATGGCAGCGGCGCGTCGAACAGTCCGCCCTGCACCTGGAGACCCGCGATCACCATGCCCGTGAATCCGAGCACGGACCCGATCGAGAGATCGATCTGGCGCGCCGCGATCACGAGCACCATCCCGCACGCCATCACGCCGACCGCGCTGGCCTGGACCGCCAGGTTCACGAGGTTGCGCGGCGAGAGGAACACCCCATCGCTCACCCAGGCCAGCGCGAGCCAGAGCACCGCGAGCGCCGCGAGCATTGCGCGCGCGCGCGCGTCGGCCGGTGCGCCGGCAGACGGCGTGTCGCTCAGTTCGGCGCGCGGCACGCGGGGGGCGCCTGCGGGCCGGGATCGACCCCGCGGCACACCGAGGCGCGGGTCACCCAGCCCGCGTCGATCACGCGGTCGAGGTTCGCGCGCGTGATCGCGACGGGCTCGAGCAGCAGCGCCGGCACGCGCACACCGCGCGGTGTCGTGAATGGGGAAGCGCCGGCGATCTTCTCGGGCGGCGTCCCTCCCGCGAGCGCCACGCTCACCTCGGCGGCCGCGCGCCCGAGCGCGCGGCTGTCCTTCCACACGCTGACGGTCTGACGGCCCAGCGCGATGCGATTCAATGCCGCCACATCGCCGTCCTGGCCGGAGACCGGGATGCCGGACAGCCCGGCCGCGGCGAGCGCGGCGGCCACGCCGCCGGCCATGCCGTCGTTGCTGCACACCACGGCGTCGATGCTCCCGCCGCCCCGCGTGAGGACCTGCTCCATCACCCGCTGCGCCACGTCGGGCAGCCAGCCGTCGACGTACTGATCGCCGACCACCTGCACGCGCCCCGCCTCGATCGCAGGGCGCAACGCGTCGAGCTGGCCCGCGTGCACGAACTCGGTGTTCGGGTCCTGCGGCGAGCCCTTGATGAACGCGAAGCGCCCGCGCGGTGCCACCGCGAGGATCTGCTCGGCCTGGATCCGACCGACGCGCCGGTTGTCGAACGAGAGGTAGAAGATGTCGGGCGCCTCGATCAGGCGGTCGTAGGCGATCACGGGAATCCGCGCGGCGCGCGCGCTGGCGAGCGCGGGGCCGAGAGCGCTCGGGTCGTGGGCCACCACCACGAGCACGTCGGCGCCGCGCGTGATCAGGTTCTCGACGTCGGCGAGCTGCTTCTCGGACGAGCTCTGTGCGTCGGCGGAGAGGTAGCGCGCCCCGCGCTCGCGCAGACCGGCCACGAGGCTCGCCTCGTCGATCTTCCAGCGCTCCTCCTGGAAGTGCGACCAGGAGACTCCGACCACCACCTCCTTGCCGCTGGTTGCGGACGCCGCCGCACTCGCGCGCAGGGACAGCGCGCCCAACAGCGCCGCGAGCAGCGCGCGAGCCACTGCGCGCGCGAGGGCGGACGAGGCGCTCCGGCACACGGGACCGCGCAGGCTAACACAGCTACTCTCGCGCACCTCGGCTTCCGCGGAGGCCCACTCGGCTCGATGTTCACTACGCCGCAGCTCGTGCAGCTCGCGCTGCTCGGCGCCACGCTGCTCGGCGCGGGGACCGCCGCGGGTGTGCTCTCGGGTCTGCTCGGCGTCGGCGGAGGGATCGTGGTGGTGCCCGTGCTCTACCACGGCTTCAGCCAGCTCGGCATCGATCCCGAGGTGCGCACGCACGTCGCGGTGGCGACCTCGCTCGCGACCGTTGCCGTCACCGCGCTGCGCTCGGCGCGCATCCACCACGAGCGCGGCGCCGTCGACACGGAGATCCTGTCCGCGTGGCTGCCCGCGGTCGTCGCGGGCAGCGTGCTCGGCACCGCGCTTACCGCGGCGCTCGGCGGGCGCGCGCTGACCGGCGTGTTTGGCGTCGTCGCGCTGCTGGTCGCGCTGCACATGGCGTTCGGACGCGAGAGCTGGCGCATCGCGGACGCGCCGCCGCGCGGTCCGGCGCGGCTGCCGCTCGCGGGTGCGGTCGGGTTCGTGTCGGTGATGATGGGGCTCGGCGGAGGAACGGTGGGAGTTCCCACGCTGACGCTGCTGGGTGTACCCATGCACCGCGCGGTCGGCACGGCCGCCGGACTAGGCTCGGCAATCGCTGTTCCGGGCGCGCTCGGGCTCGCGCTCGCGGGGATCGGCGTGCCGGGCCGGCCGACGGGCTGCATCGGATACCTGAACGTGATCGGCTTCGCGCTGATCACGCCCACCACCTGGCTAGCGGCCCCGCTCGGCGCGCGCTTCGCCCACGCGATCTCGCCGCTCATGCTGCGGCGCGGTTTTGCGCTCTTCCTCGGCCTCGTCGCGCTGCGCATGCTGCTCGATGTGCGCTGACCCCGCGCGCGCCGGGTCGCTGGGCGCGGTTCACCGCCCGCGCGAGTCGGGACCCGACCGATTTCATCCCGCGTCCCGGCGTCTCCTTGGTGGCGCCTTCCACCTCGCGCGCTCGTCGATCCTCCGCGCCTCGGGGAGGCACGGGAAACTGGTCTCAATCCTCGAACACCGGCTTGCGGCCTTCTTTGCGCGCACGCGTGGCCTCTTCGAAGTTCTTCGTCGTCATGCGCACGAACAGCTGGGTGTGGCTCTCGAGCTCGATCGCGGCGGCGAGGCTGCTCGTCTCGAGCCCCGACCACATCATGCGCTTGGTGAGCTGGACCCCCTGGGTGCTCCAGCCGTTGATCGCATCGGCGAGGTCGAGCGCCGCGGGCAAGAGGTCGGAGTCGGGGACCGCGCGCGAGACGAGCCCGATCCGAGCTGCCTCCGCCGCGGGCACGTCGCGGCCCGAGAGCACGATCTCGAACGCGCGCGAGGAGCCGATCGCGCGCGGCAGCAGGAACGAGAGGCCGAGCTCCGTGGCGGTGAGCCCGTTGTTGATGCCCGCGGCGCGGAAGTAGGCCGACTCACCCGCGATCCGGATGTCGGCGCCGAGCGCGAGACACATCCCGCCGCCGATCGCCGCGCCGTTCACCGCGGCGATCACGGGCTGCGGCATTCGCCGCATCGCGGGAACGAGATCGGCGAGGATCGACATCGCGCGCGTCGCGATCCGCGTGAGCGTGAGGCCCGCGATGTTGGGCGGCGGCTCGGAGTCCTGCGTGTCGGCGCCCGAGCAGAAGCCGCGCCCGACGCCGGTCAGGATCACGCACCAGGTGTCGTTGTCTCTGGCGACCTCGGCGAACGCCTCGTGCAGCGGCACCATCTGCTCGAACGACATCGAGTTCATGCGCTCGGGGCGATCCATCACGATCACGCTCGTGTGGGGCCGCGGCTTCTCGATCCGGATGAATTTCAAGCGCTCCACCTGTTCGATCTTCGCTCGCCTTCGGCTTGCTGCGCGCGCGCTTCGCGCGCTTGCCTATCGCATGATGCCGCCGCCGTCGACCGGGATCGCCTGACCGTTCACCCAGTGCGCCTCGGGAGACAGCAGCCAGACCGCGACCCGAGCGACGTCGATCGCTGCTCCGAGCCGGCCGGTCGGCGACGTGCGCGCGATCGCCGCCAGGAGCTCGGGTGGCTGGGTGCGGATCATCTCCGTATCGGTGAGCCCCGGGCAGATCGCGTTCACGCGGATCCCGGCGCGCGCGAACTCGAGCGCCGCCGACCGCGTCAGTCCGATCACGCCGTGCTTGGCAGCCGTGTAGTGGGGTTGGCCCGGAGCTGCCGTGAGCCCCGCGCCAGACGAGGTGTTGACGATGCTGCCGCGCAGGCCGTCGTTCGCCTCCTGCGCGGCCATCTGCGCGAGCTCGTACTTCATGCAGTAGAAGATCGACGAAAGGTTCACAGCGATCATGCGGTCCCAGCGATCGGTCGGAAAGCCGATCCAGGGATGCTGCGGGTCGGAGATGCCCGCGTTGTTGAGGGCCGCGTCGAGCCGGCCGTAGTGCGCGACGACTGCGGCGATCGACTTTTCCACGGAGCCTTCGTCCGCCACGTCGGCGGCCCAGAAGCCCGCGGTGCCGCCCGCGGCGGCGATGCGCCGCACGGTGTCCTTGCCGCCCGCCTCGTCGCGGTCGACCACCGCAACCGCGCAGCCGCGCGCGGCGAGCTGCTCGGCGGCCGCCCGGCCGATCCCGCTCGCGGCACCGGTCACGAGGGCGACGCGCCGATCACCGCCCACCGCGTGCGGACCTCATTCCCCGAGCCCCGCGAGCGGCGGCGAGGGCGTCCCGACGCAGGTCAGCCAGAGCTGGTGCACGGCGCGCGTGGCGCCGACGTGGAGGCGGCGGCGCGATTCCGGCACGTCGGGATAGTGCTCCGCGGTCACGTCGGCGAGCACGACGTAGTCGAACTCGAGGCCCTTCGCCTGCCCGATCTCGGTCACCTCCACGCCCGGTGCGAAGCTGAAGTCCTGATGCGCCACGCGCCGCAGACCCGGCAGCTCGCTCTTGTCGAGCCCTTCGAAGTAGACGGCGCTCATCTCGGGCGACGGCGTCAGCACCGCGACCGACGCGAGCGGCTCGCTGCGCGCGAGATCGCGCAGCGCGTCGGCGAGGAACGCGACGCACGCGCCGCGGTCGGTGAAACGGAACAGCTCCACGGGCGGCCCGGACCGCGTGGCGCGCGGCGGATCGTCCTCCTCGCGCAGACTGCCGAGCAGGCCGTACGCGAACGACGCGATCTCCTGCGAGGAGCGGTAGCTCACGTGCAGCGTCTCGAGCGCGTCGCCCTGGACGCCGAGCTCTTCGAGGAACCGGCTCCAGGAGGTGAAGCCGCTGTGCGGCATCACGTGCTGCTGCGTGTCGCCCGCGAGCGTGAGACTGCGCCGCTCGTCGAGGCAGTCGATCAGCACCTGGACTTCGAGCGGCGAGAAATCCTGCACCTCGTCGATCGCGACGTGGCGGTAGCGCAGCGCCTGCTTGCGGCCGTGCAGCGGCCCGATCCGCAGCTGCCAGGCACGCAGCAGCAGCGCGTCGTCCTCCGGGTCGAGCTCCGATTCGATCTCGGCGTCGCCCTCGAGCCACGCGAACAGCTCCTCGTTGCGGCGCCGGCACCAGTCGGCGAACTGCTCGAACGCGGCCGCGCGGTAGGCGCCCGGCGTGCGCCGCTCCGCGCACTCGCGGAGCAGCGCCGGGCGCGTCAGCACGCTGGCCCAGTCGTCGAGTGCCTGCCGCGGGGTGGCCGGGCCCGCGTGGTCCGCGACGTGGCGCGCGAGCGCCTCGAGCAGCGCCGGATCGAGCTTCAGGCGCTGCACGGAGGCGGGCGTGTCGGCGCGCACCGCGGTCGGGAGATCGGGGAAGTGGCGGCGCCGCTGCTCGTGCGCCCAGTCGCGATAGGTGACGATCCGCACCGACTCCACGCCGAGCGACGGGAGCACCGTGCCGACGTAGTCGCGCAGCGCGGGCGAGAACACGACGAACAGCGTGCGGTCGGAATCGATGCTCGGATCTTCGTAGGCGAGATAGGCGATCCGGTGCAGCGCGACCGTGGTCTTGCCAGAGCCCGCGTTGCCGCGGATCGCGAGGTAGCCGCCTGCGCGCGTGATCAGGTCGAATTGGGCAGGATCGATCAGGCCCGTGATCTCGGGCAGGCGCTTGTCGGCGCGGCGGCGATTGCCCGCGAGGTCGGTGCCGAGGCGCCGCGGTCCGGCCTGGTCCTCGCCGTAGGCTCGCAGCGCGCTGCGCGCGCCGCCCGCGAGGCGCGGGCGCTCGCGGCGCACCTGGCGCCAGCCGCGCGGCTCGGCCAGGAACACGCCCTCGGGCGCCTCGATCCGGTCCAGCACGCCGTCGCGGATCCGCACGCTGCGGCGCGCCGCCACCACGCCCTGGCGCGCGTGGCCGCCGAACTCCTCCTCGTACTCGTCGCCCTGCTGGTAGCGGTAGAAGATCTTCGACACGGGAGCGTGTCGCCAGTCGACGATCCGCACGCCGTCCTCGATGCAGGTGGCGCGCCCGAGACAGAGGTCGCGCTCCCGGCCGTTCTCGCGCAGCCGCAGATGGGCAAAGTAGGGGGAGAGCGGGTCCACCTCGGGGCCCGAGCGCGATCGCCGCAGCTGCTCGAGCAGCGCGTTCTGGCGATGGAACTGCTCGGTGAG
>DATFWW010000017.1:0-12451 GCA_035258825.1 Myxococcota bacterium | reverse complement strand
CGGCCTGTCTGGCACGGCGCTCGCCCGCCTCGAGGGCCGCCACCGCGCCGGTGGCAACGCGCTGCGCGCCGCCGTGCTCGGTGCGAACGACGGTCTCGTCTCGAATCTGAGCCTGGTGATGGGGGTCGCGGGCGCGGCGGTCTCCGACTCCGCGATCCTGCTCACGGGCCTTGCCGGCCTCGCCGCGGGCGCGTGTTCGATGGCCATGGGCGAATGGCTCTCGGTGACGAGCGCGCGCGAGCTGAATCAGCGCCAGATCGACGTCGAGTCCGACGAACTCGAGCGCATGCCCGAGGAGGAGAAGGAAGAGCTGGTGCTCATCTATCGATCCAAGGGCCTCGGGGAGCCCGAGGCACGCGCGCTCGCCGAGCGTCTCATCGCCAACAAGCACACGGCGCTCGATACGCTCGTGCGCGAGGAGCTGGGATTCGATCCCGAGGAGCTAGGGGGATCCGCCTGGACGGCAGCTCTGTCGTCGTTCGCCTTGTTCGCGGTGGGCGCGATCTTTCCGGTCGCGCCCTTCGCGGTGTTCAGCGGCCTGCACGCCGTGCTGGCGAGCCTCGCGCTGAGCGGCCTCGCGCTCGTCCTGATCGGAGCGGGGACATCGCTCTACACAGGGCGCAGCATGGCCTATTCCGCGGTTCGCCAGGTGCTGTTCGGATTCGCCGCCGCCGGCGTCACCTACGGCCTCGGCGGTCTCGCCGGGGCCACGGTACTGGGGTGAGCGGCACGCGAGGAATGAGAACATGAGCTGCACACATCTCGATCGGATTCGGGGAGTCACCCCGAGCGCCGAAGGCTGTGAAGATTGTCTGAGGATCGGCGATACCTGGGTGCACCTGCGACTCTGTATGAGCTGTGGCCACGTCGGCTGCTGCGACTCTTCGAAGAATAAGCACGCGACGAAGCATTTCCGCGCGACGAAGCATCCGATCATCAGATCGTTCGAGTCCGGCGAAAGATGGGGTTGGTGTTATGTCGACGAAATGATGATCGACGAGTTGTGACGAGGAGGGGACGACATGGCAAGACGAATTGGTGACGGGCAGACGGCACTAGTGACGGGCGGGAGCTACGGCATCGGCGTCGATCTCGCGGAGTGCTGCGGACCGGCGACATCAGCCGGTAGGCGAGTTCGCGCTCCGACCGGCCGCATTCGAGCAGCGCGGTGATCGCGCGCTTCACGACGTCGACCTTCTGCTCGATCACCGCGTCCCGTCGTCGGGCTTCAGCCACGGCGAGCTGATCGAGCGGAGCTCGCGTCCGAGCTGGCGGATCGGCCCGCAAACTAGCGCTCGCGTGAGCGTGAGCAGCGAGTCTGCTGCTCGTTGGTCAGGCGGCTGAACCGAGCGCCGGTGGGTTGCTGCTGCGTCGCCCGAGGAACCACCGGTCGCCGTCGCGCGTGAACGAGACGATCCCGCCGAGCTCGGGCGGCGACGCCAGCGGAACACCGAGCAGGCGATCCCCGATCGCGCGGATCACGCCGCGGTGCGCCACGACCAGCGCGTTCTCGGCACCCGTGTGCGCGAGCGCCTCGAGCCCCGCCGCCACGCGCTCGCGGAACGCCGCGCGCCGCTCACCGCCGGGAAACTCGAAGTCGGCGGCGCCCTCGCGCCACTCCTTGTAGAGCACCGGATCCTGCGCCCCGATTTCCTCGGCGGTCATCCCCTCCCAGCGCCCGAAGTCGATCTCGCGGAACTCGGGCACCAGCAACACGTGCGCGCCGCCCGAGAGCAGCGCCGCGCTCTGCCACGCGCGCCGCAGGGGGCTCGCCGCCACTAGGTCGAACACCTCGGTCGCGAGCTTGCGCCCCGCCGCTAGCACCTGGCGGCGTCCCTCGTCCGAGAGTGCGACATCGCCGCTGCCGTGGAAGCGCTCGTGGGAGTCACCGACCGTATTTCCGTGGCGGAGCAGGACGATGCGGCGCAGCCGGTTCATGAGCGGACCTCCCCAAGAGGGCGCAGCATCGCCCTGCGCGGGACAGGCGTCAACGCGCGCGTCGGGTATCTTCGCCGCGCTCCGGGGGGAGGGGATATGGAGAGATCGGGCTGGCTCCTGATTCTCGTGGTGATCGCCGCGGCAGGGATCGGCGGCTTCGCGTGGTATCGGTTCGAGGGCGAGTCACCGGGCCTCGAAGCACCCGACGCCGAGCTCGTGATAGGCAAGCACGGCATGAAACTCGAGCTGCGCGCCACCGACACGCGCTCCGGACTGCGGTCGCTGCGCGTGGCGGTCGCGCAACCCAGCGGCGAGCAGGTGCTGCTCGAAGAGGCCTATCCGGGCAATCTGCTGTCGGGCGGCACGCGCAGCGAGCAGTCCACGGCGGTCCAGCTCGATCCCGCGAACCTCGGCTCACTGAAGGGGCCCGCGACGCTCTCGATCTCCGTGCGCGACTGGTCGTGGCGCGGCGCGTTCGCGGGCAACGAGACGCGCCGCGACCTCCCGCTGCGAGTCGACCTCGAGCCGCCGCGCATCGAGGTGACGAGCGGGATCAGCGGCATCACCTACGTGCGCCAGGGCGGCTCCGGTTCGGTCGCCTATCGCGTCTCCGAGCCCACCGCGCGCGACGGCGTGCGCGTGGGTTCGTTCGAATACCGCGGCTTCCCCCGCAAGGGCGGCCGAGCGAACGACCGGATCGCGCTGTTCGCGGTGCCGACCGAGGTCGACGCGAAGTCGCCCGTGCGCGTGTTCGCGGAGGACGCCGCGGGCAACACGAGCGAGGCGGGCTGGGCGGTGGTCGTGCAGCCCTATTTGCAGCCCGTGGGCAAGGTGCAGCTCACGCAGACGTTCCTCGAGCAGGTGGTGCCGCGGCTCGCGCCGCAGTCGGGGGCGGCGAGCCCGGACGCCGCGTTCCAGGACGTGAACACGCGCGTGAGAGCGGAGAACGAGAAGAAGATCCGCGAGCTCGTAGCAAACACGGCCCCCGAGCTCCTGTTCACGGGCAACCTGCACCAGCTCGCCAACTCGAAGGTCACGAGCCGCTTCGGCGAGAAGCGAATCTACATGGTGGACGGGCGCGAGATCTCGCGCGCGGTGCACTTCGGCTACGACCTCGCGTCGCTTTCGGGCGCGCCCGTCACGGCGACGGCCGCGGGCCGCGTGCTCTACGCGGGCGATCTCGGCATCTACGGCAACTGCGTCGTGCTCGACCACGGGCTCGGCCTCACTTCGATCTACGGCCACCTCTCGCGCATCGACGTCGAGGCGAACGCGCGCGTCGAGGGCGATCAGCGCCTCGGGCTCACCGGATCGACCGGGCTCGCGGGCGGCGATCACCTCCATTTCGCGACGCTCGTCGGCAACACCTACGTCGATCCGATCGAGTGGTGGGACGCGAAGTGGGTCGCCGATCACGTCACGCCGAACCTGAATCCGCAGCCGATCGCGCAGTGACGCCGCGCCTGCGCGGCGCGCTGCGCAGGGAGCTGCTCGCGTGGTATCGCACACACCGCCGCGACCTGCCTTGGCGCCGCACGCGCGACCCCTACGCGATCTGGATCTCCGAGGCGATGCTCCAGCAGACACGCGTCGAGACGGTGATCCCGTACTGGGAGCGCTTCCTCGCGCGCTTCCCCGACGTCGAGGCGCTCGCCACCGCCGATGCGGACGACGTGATCTCGCAGTGGGCGGGCCTCGGGTACTACTCGCGAGCGCGCAATCTGCATCGCGCGGCGCAGGTCCTGAAGGAGCGGCACGGAGGTCGGCTGCCCGCCGACGTCGAGCTGCTGCGCGAGCTGCCCGGCGTGGGACGCTACACGGCCGGCGCGATCGCCTCGATCGCGTTCGACGAGCCCGCCGCGATCGTCGACGGCAACGTGGCGCGCGTGCTCGCCCGGCTCTTCGCGATCGATGACGACGTGCGCAGCCGCGCGGTGCAGGAGCGGCTCTGGAGCGAGGCCGGAGCGCTCGCGCGCGGGGACGACCCCGGCGCGCTGAACCAAGCGCTGATGGAGCTCGGCGCCACGACCTGCACGCCGCGCGCGCCGCGCTGTGCCGCGTGCCCGTGGTCGAAGCACTGCGCGGCGCGGGCGCAGGGGCGCGCGGAATCGCTGCCGGTCAAATCGCGTCCGGCGCCCGCGCGGCGCGTGGAGGCCGTGGCGGCGTTCGTGCTGCGACACGATCGCGTGTTGGCGGTGCAGCGCCCACAGCGCGGGCTCCTCGGCGGGCTCTGGGAATTGCCCGGCGGCGAGCTGCGCGAGGGCGAGGCACCCGCTGGCGCGTTGGCCCGGGTGCTGCGCGAGGGCATCGGGCTGGGAATTCGCGCCGCCGAGCCGCTCGGCTCGATCGAGCACGCGTTCACGCACCGGCTGCTGCGCGTGTTCGTGTACCGCGGAACCGCGGGCGGCGGGCGCGTGCGGCGAGCGGGCTGGGACGCACACCGCTGGGTGTCGCCCGCGACGCTCGCGGCGCTGCCGGTGGGCGGCCCGACCCGCAAGGCGCTCGGCTGCTGGCAGGCTGCGGAGACCTGAGTGACCCGAGATTCCACGCTCGAGACTCTGCACCATCGGAGGTCACCGTTGCGACTTCGCTCGCCTTCCCGATGGGCTTCGCTCGCCCGCGGCTCGCCGCGCGATACTTGCGCCCGCTGCGCGCGCCGCTGCGCGGCGCTTGCGCGGCGCGGTACCTTCGCCGCATGTCGAGCCGCTTCGGACATCTATTCCAGATCACCACGTTCGGCGAGAGCCACGGCGGTGGGGTCGGCGTCGTGGTGGACGGATGCCCTCCGCGGCTGCCGATCGACGCTGCCGAGATCCAGCGCGACCTCGACCGCCGGCGGCCCGGCCAGAGCTCGCTGACGACGCCGCGCCAGGAAGAGGACCGCGTCGAGATCCTCTCCGGTGTGTTCGAGGGTGTGACGCTCGGCACGCCGATCGCGATGCTCGTGCGCAACCAGGACGCACGGCCGAGCGCCTACGAGCACATGAAGGACGTCTACCGGCCGTCGCACGCCGACTTCACCACCGAGGAGAAGTACGGTGTGCGCAACTGGCAGGGCGGCGGGCGCGCGAGCGCGCGCGAAACGGTCGGCCGCGTCGCGGCGGGCGCAATCGCGCGCAAGCTGCTCGCGAACGCTGCCGGCGTGGAAGTGCTCGCGTGGGTGCGGCGCGTGCGCGACGTCGAGGCCAAGATCGCCCCGGGCGCGGTGACGCTTGCAGCCGTCGAATCGACGCCCGTGCGGTGTCCCGACACCGCCGCCGCCGCGGAGATGGCCGCGATCATCGACGCCGCGCGCAAGCGCGGCGATTCGCTCGGCGGCGTGGTGGAGTGCGTGGCGCGCCGCGTGCCGACGGGGCTCGGCGAGCCCGTGTTCGAAAAGCTCGAGGCCGACCTCGCGCGCGCGCTGATGTCGCTGCCCGCCTCGAAGGGCTTCGAGATCGGCAGCGGCTTCGCGGGCACCTACATGACCGGCATCGAGCACAACGACCCGTTCGTGCCGGGCCCGGGCGGCCGCCCGCGCACGACCGCCAACCGGTCGGGCGGCGTGCAGGGCGGCATCAGCAACGGCGAAGACGTGGTCGTGCGCGTGGCGTTCAAGCCCACCGCCACGATCTCCCAGGCGCAGCAGACGGTAACGCGTGACGGCCGCGCCACTACGCTCGAGGCGCAGGGGCGCCACGACCCGTGCGTGCTGCCGCGCGCGGTGCCGATGGTGGAGGCGATGGTGTGCCTCGTGCTCGCCGACCACTGGCTGCGCCAGCGCGCAGTGGACGCGTTGCCGCGCTAGTCGCCTTCGATCGCGATCGCGCCTTCCGGGCAGTTCTGCTCGCCCGCGCGGGCCTGATCGGCGAGTGCGCGCGGCACCTCTGTCATGCGCAGCACGCAGTGGCCCGCTTCGTCCTCACCGAACACGTCGGGGCCGAGCACGTAGCACCGGCCGTGGCCGGTGCACTTCGCCTCGTCGAGCCGCAGCCGCACGCCGTCAAGCGTTCCAGACGAGCGGCAGGTACATCACCTCGCGGATGCCCGGCGAGTAGGTCGGCGTCTCGCCTGGCTTGATCCAATACTCGGGGATGCGTGCGTGCCACTCCTCCATCGCCACCTGGAGCTCCATCCGCGCGAGGTGGGAGCCGAGGCAGCGGTGCGGGCCCGCCCCGAACGCGACGTGGATGTTGCGCTGGCGCTCGAAATCCACTGACTGCGCGTCGGGGAAATGCTCGTCGTCGGTGTTGGCCGATCCGATCAGGAACGTCACCACCTCGCCCGCCTTGATCTCGACGTGGTGGAGCGTCACGTCCTGCTTGGCCACGCGCGGCACCGCTGTGACAGGCGTCTCCCAGCGCAAGAGCTCCTCGACGGCGCCGGGGATCAGCTTGGGGTTCTCGACGATCCGGCGGCGCTGATCCGGGTTGCCGGCGAGATAGGCGATGTTGCAGCCGAGCGTCGCGGTCACGGTGTCGAGACCCGCGAGCAGCAGCAGGTAGCAGATGTCGAGGATCTCGTTGTGCTCGAGCTTCTTGCCGTCGATCTCCGCGACCAGCAGATCGCCGAGCAGATCGTCGCCGGGATTGCCGGCCCGCCGCTTCATCTCGTCCTCGAAGTAGGCGTAGATCCGCCTGCCGGTGCTGAAGCGGATCTCCTGCGCCTTCTCTAGGTCGGCGCTGCCCGGCGGCAGGAACTTGTGCGGGCGGATGATCCCGTCCTTCAGCTCGAGGAAGGTCGGCAGCTCCGAGAGCGGGAGACCGAACAGGCACAGGAAGGCGGTGCACGGCAGCGGGATCGCAAACGCGGAGTCGAACTCGCATTCCCCCTTCTCCGCGAAATCGCCGATCAGCGCCTTCGCATGCGCGCGGATCGCGGGCACGAGCTCCGCCATCTTCTTGCGCGAGAACAGCGGATCGAGCAGCCGCCGGTAGCGCGTCTGCGCGGGCGGATCGATCTGCTGCGGGATCATCGGCCGCTCGGTGCCGAGCGCCACCTGCAGGTCCATCTCGGAGGAGAAGACCTCGGGATGGCGCAGCGCCCAGACCACGTCCTCGAAGCGCGACACGACGGGCGAGTTGGTGAAGAACATGCGGCCGACGGGACACTTCGCACGCAGGTCGGCATAAGCCGGCTGCGGACAGCGCATCACATCGGGAAGGAACAGGCGGATCTTCTGGTTCTCGTCGAGGAGTTCCGGCATGGCTCGCTCCAGCTTCCGGCCGGGGCGCGCCCGGCACTGCGCGACAATCAGGGTTAGCGCGCAAAACCCTCCATTTCACGCGGCCTTGAGCTTCCCCCCGCCACCGATACGCTGACGGCCAAATGGTGGATCGCGCCGCGGCACGATGGGTAGGCCCCGCGCTGGCGCTGCTCTCGCTGACGCTGTTCACCTGCGGCGCCGAGGTCGCGCTGCGCTGGCAGCACGCGCGCCGCCTCGACCGGGCGGCCCGCCGCGACCCGAGCCGCGAGCTCTGCACCGAGCCCGATCTCGATCTTCTCTACCGCTACAAGGCCGGACGCTGCGGCAACAACTCGCACGGCTACCGCGACTCGGAGCACGCGCTCGACAAGACGCCCGGCGTGTTCCGGTTCGCCGTGGTCGGCGACTCGGTCGCAGCCGGAGACGGCGTCACGCTCGATCAGCGCTTCGACCGCCTGGTCGAGCAGGAACTGATTCGCACGGGTGTGCGCGCAGAGGCGGTGAACCTCGCGCGAACCGGCTATTCGACCTCGCAGGAGCTGCTCGTGCTCGAGCGCGAGGCCTACGCCTATCACCCCGACCTCGTGCTATGGAGCTATGTGTTGAACGACCCGGCCGATCCGGTGTTCCACAACGCCAACGGCCAGCTCGGCCGATTCTTCGTTCGGCCGCGCTGCTTCGTCTGCCACGAGCTCGCGCGCCTTTCGTTCCTGCTGCGCGAGCGGATCGCCGCGCGCGATTGTCCGCAGGAGTTCCACGCGCTGCTCCATTGCGTCTACGCGGACCGCGTCGCGGCCGACCTGGCGCGCATCGGGGAGCTGTCGCGCGAGCACGCCACCCCGACCCTGTTCGTGATCCACCCCGTGTTCGAGCGCGATCGCGGCTTCGCCGATTCGAAGCTCGCGCCCGTGCACGCCGAGCTCGCGCGCGAGGCGCGCGCCGCGGGGCTCACCGTCGTGGACCTGCTCATGGCCTACGCGCCCTATCAGCCCGACGAGCTGCGGCGCACCGATCAGGCCTGGTTCGACCCGTGGCATCCGAACGCGCGCGGGCACGCGGTGGCGGCCGAGGCGATCGCACGTGCGCTGCTCGAGATGAACGTGTCAGGGAAGTAGAACGAAACCCGCGATCGCCGCGGCGACGGCGATCGACACGGCCGCGCCGCCGAGCCACGCATGGAGGTTGCGCGCCGCGCGATCGCCGCGCTCGAGCCGCCGGCCCTGGAGCCCGGCGCCCGCGAACAGCACCGCGGCGATTCCGCCCAGCAGCGAGTGGAAGCTGCTCATCGGCGTCCAGTCGCGCAGCAGCGCGACGGAGACCGGGCCGAGCGCGAATCCCAGGAGCGCGAACACGACGCCGGGCTTCGCCATGCGCAGATGGAGAGCGCGTGCGCCCCGTGGCGCCGGCCGCCGCGCGCGGCGCGCGCGCCGGATAGACAGGCCGATCCTCAGTGCGGACAGACACAGTGCGATCGCGATCGCCATCCACGCGGGATGCCCGTACGCGAGCCAGCCGGCAGCCGCAGGCGCGGAGTCCGTCACTCCACCCGGCGCACCGCGCCGTCCGGCAGGCGCCCCAGGAGCGAGTCGAGTGCGCGCTGCACATAACCCGCGTCGCGCGACTCGAGCGTGAGCAGCACGCGGAACGACTCCTCCTGGATGCGCGGGTAGGAGCCGAGGTGCAGCTCGGGGAATTCGGCGAGCAGGTCGTGCAGGTGCTCGGCGATCTCGCTCTCCATGCGCGTCACGTAGACGCGCTTGATCACGAACGGGACGCCGCGGAACCGCTCGCGCGCCGACTCGAACTTCTTGCGCAGGAGCTCCGGGATACCCGGGAAGATGTAGACGTTCTCGACGACCACGAGCGGGAACCAGAGGTCGCCCGCGTCGATCAGCGTCGCTCCGGCCGGCACCTGGGCCATCTTGAGCTGGCTCGCGTTGGGCGTCTTGCCAGTGGCCCGCTCGATCCGCGCGGCGATCGACTCGTTGTGCTCGAGCTTGCGGCCGAACGCGAGCGCGATCCCGTCGATCGTCATGTCGTCGTGCGTGGGCCCGATCCCGCCCGAGGTGAACACGAGGTCGTAAGCCTCGTGCAGCATGCGAACGTGTTGTGCGATGACCTCGACATCATCGGGGATCGTGATGATGCGCTCGACGTCGACGCCGAGCGTGCGGAGCTCCCGGCAGAGATAGGGAGAGTTTGTGTCGACCACCTTTCCCGAGAGGATCTCGTTTCCGATCACGAGGATGCCGGCGGTGGGCATGGGGCGAGTATACGGGCGTTTTGCGGGCAATGGGGCACGGCCCTACGCTGCCCGGCGATGGAAGTCGAGGTCCACTTTCCGGTGCAGGGGCGCAGCGTGCGCGTGCCGTCGGGCACGCTGCTGATCGATGCTGTGCGCGGCGTGAACCTGCCGATCGCGAGTGCGTGCCGCGGCGACGGGCTGTGTGGGCGCTGCGGCGTCGCGATCCTCGCCGGTCGCGCCGGCCTCGACGCCGAGACCCCCGACGAGACGCGCACCAAGGAGCGCAACCGGATCGACCCGCACCTGCGGCTCGCGTGTCGAATCCACCTGCGCGCCGACTGCTCCGTCACGGCGCCCTACTGGTGAGCCGCGCGATCCTGCTCGTCGATCACGGCAGCCAGCACGCCCCGGCCAACCAACTACTCGATCGGATCGCAGGTGCGGTGCGCGCGCGGCTTCCCGGCGCGATCGTCGAGGTCGCCCACATGGAGCTCGCTGAGCCCTCGCTCGCAGCGGCGCTCGCGCGCTGCGCAGCGCGCGGCGTTGGCGAGGTGGTGGTGTGCCCGTACTTCCTCTCGCCCGGGCGGCACACGAGCCGCGACATCCCGGTGCTCGTCGAGCAGGCGCGCGCGGCCCACCCAGCGCTGCGCGTGCGCGTCGCGGCGCCGCTCGGATTCGACGAGCGACTCGTCGACGTGCTGCTCGCGCGCGCGGACGCGGCGATCTGATTCCGGGATTCCGGGTGGAGCGACCCACGCGCGCCGGCGTCGCGATGTCGGCGTTCTGGTTCTGCAGCCTCGGCTCGCTCGGCATCTTCTTCCCACTCTTCAGTCTCTACCTGCGCGAAAACCTCGGGCTCGCCGGCTGGCAGGTGGGCGCGCTGCTCGCCGTGCCGCCGCTCGTCGCGGTCGCGGCGCAGCCGGCGTGGGGTGTGTTCGCGGACCGCACGGGATCGCGCGCGCGCGTGCTCGGCATGCTCGCGTTCGGGTCGGCGGCGGGCTATGCGTCACTCCAGCTCGGCAGCGGCTTCGCCTCGATGCTCGTGCTGACGTCGATCCTCTCCTGCTTCTCCACCCCGCTCGTGCCGACCGCCGTGGCCGTCACGTTTGCGCTCGCGCCGAACGCAACCGCGCACGCGTTCGGGCGCTACCGCGCGTGGGGAACGGTCGGCTACGGCGCGTTCGTGTTCGGCTTCCCGTTCCTGCTCCAAGCGCTCGACGCGGCGCACGGCGCGGAGGTCGCGCAGGGCGCGCCCTCCGAGCCCGCACTCGCAGCGATGTTCCCGGTCACCGCGGCCGTGATGCTCGTGGCCGGTGCGATCGCGCTGGCGCTGCCCCGCTCGAGCGCGCTCGAAGTGCGCGCCGCGCGCGGAGACTGGCGGCGACTGCTCGCCCACCCTCCATACGTCCGCCTGTTAGTCGCCGCGTTCCTCGGCTACGTGGCACTCCAGGGGCCGATGGGGATGTTCCCGATCTTCGTGCGCGCGCACGGCGGCAGCCTCAACACGGTCAGTCACCTCTGGCTGCTGATGCTCGCGCTCGAGCTGCCGCTGATCGCGCTGTCGGGCGCGAGCCTCGAGCGCGTGGGTGCGCGCGGGCTGCTCGCCGCGGGCCTGGTCGCGGGCGGCGTGCGCTGGCTGATCTGCGGATTTGCGCCGGATTCGCGCTGGATGATGCCCGCCCAGGTGCTGCACGGGATCGTGGTGGCGGGGCTCGTGATCGGAAGCCCGCTCTACGTCGAGGCGGCGGTCCCGGAAGAGCTGCGCGCGACGGGCCAGAACCTGCTCGGGATGATCGGCCTCTCCGCGGGCGGCCTGCTCTCGAACCTCGGCGCGGGGCTGCTGATCGACGCCGCGGGTCCCGACGCGCCCTATCGCGCGGGGGGCGTCGCCGCGCTGATCGTCGCGGCGCTGCTCCCGTGGTGGCTACCCGCGCCGCACCGTGCAGCCGAAAGCTAGGAGGCCGACGAATGTCGGCCGACGCGCAGCCCGCAAGGCCGCGCAGCGAGGCGAAGCCGAGCGACGGGTGGGCTCCCGCGAAGGCGCGAAGCCGAGCGAAGGCCGGGGCCCGAGCGCGAGCGATTAGCGAGCGCGACGGCCCGGCTCAGATTCGAGGCCGGTCGCGAGCTCGTAGAGATAGGCGACCGCGATCACGAGCGCGTGATCCACGCGCCCGGCGCGCACCTCTTCCCGCAGCGCCGCGAGCGGCAGGAGCTCGACGTGGGTCTCCTCGGTGCTGTCGCTCTGCACCTCGCGTACACGCTCGGCGCCGCGCGCGAGGAAGCCGTGCAGGCAGTTGCTGAACAGCGCGGGATTCGGATTCACGGCGCCGAGCGGGATCAGCTCGGCGGCCGCATAACCGGTTTCCTCGAGCAGCTCGCGGGCTGCCGCGTCGGCGGGCGTCTCACCCGGATCGACCATGCCACCCGGCGTCTCGAGCGTGACGCGACCCGCGCCTTGTCGATACTGGCGCACCATCACCACGCAGCCGTCGGGCGTGATCGCCACCACGTTCACCCAGTCCGACGCGTCGATCGCGAAGAAGTCGTGCGCATCGCCCGTGCGCGGCGAGCGCGCGCGGATGCGCCGCACCGAGAATACGCGACAGTCCTGGATCGCGTCGTTCTCGAGCACCGTCCACGGCCGCGGTCCCGCCATGTGCGCCTCCGTCAGGCCGCGACGCGCCGCAGCACGTAGAACACCTGCCCCGACGCGAGTCGCGACAGCGGAAACCCCGCGGCGACCGAGAATCCGGCGCCGGCCGCGATCCGCTCCAGGTCCGCGCGCGTGAACGCGTGCTTGCTGCGCTTGCCGCTCCAGCGGCGCGAGATCTCGCGCAGCCGGTTCTTCAGCGAGTTGCGGTCGAAGATCGTGACGATCACCCAGCCCGCGGCGATCCGCATGATCTCGCGCAGGTAGTCGGCGCGCCGCGCATCCGACGCGATGTGGTGCGACAGCCGCGCCGAGAACACGACGTCGAACGCGCGGTCGGCGAATGGGAGCTCGAACGCGCTGCCCACGAAGCACGGCGCGCGATACCTGCGGCGGAACACGCCGAGCATCGCAGGTGAGTAGTCGCACGAGA
>DATFWW010000016.1:0-15668 GCA_035258825.1 Myxococcota bacterium | reverse complement strand
GACCCGCCGGCAGATCGATCGCCGCGCCGTCGGTCGCGAGCGCGATCTGGCGCTTGGCCTCGGTGACCCAGGCGTTGCCGGGCCCGAAGATCTTGTCGCACTTCGGCACGCTCGGCGTGCCGAACGCGAGCGCCGCGATCGCCTGCGCGCCGCCGATCTTGAACACGCGGTGTACGCCCGCGACGCGCGCGGCCATCAGCACCTCGGGCCGCAGCTTCCCGTCGGGTCCCGGCGGCGAGACCATGATGATTTCGGGCACCTCGACCACCGAGGCCGGCACCGCGTTCATGATCACGGTCGACGGATACACCGCCTTGCCGCCGGGCACGTAGATCCCGACGCGCTGGAGCGGGCGCACGCGCGTGCCGAACACGCCGCCGCCTTCTTCGCGCACCTCCCAGGAGGACGGGATCCGCTTGCGGTGGAAATCGCGCACGCGCATCGCCGCCTTGCCGAGCGCCGCGCGGTCGGCCGGGTGGATCGTCTCGCCCGCCTCTTCGAACTCGGCGCGGTTGCACTCGAGCTCGCGCAGGCTCGCGCCGTCGAACTTCTTCGTGAGCGCGCGGACCTCCTCGTCGCCCACCTCGCGCACGCGGTCGATGATCCGCCGCACGGTCTTGGTGACGTCGTCCTGGACCTCTTCGCGCCGCCGCACGAGCCGCGCGAACGCGCGCTCGAAGCCGTCGTCGCCGGTCTTCAGGACGGTGAGGATCCCCTTGGCTGATTCACGGGGCATCGGTCAACCCTCCCGCCGGATGTCTGCGCCGAGGCAGCGGAGCTTCTCCTCGATGCGCTCGTAGCCGCGGTCGATGTGGTAGACGCGGTTGATGATAGTTTCGCCCTCTGCCGCGAGCGCCGCCACGACGAGCCCGGCCGAGGCGCGCAGATCGGTGGCCATCACCTGCGCGCCGGAGAGTCGCGCCACGCCGCGCACGTGCGCGGCCCGGCCCGACAGCGTGATGTCGGCGCCCATGCGCTGGAGCTCGGGCACGTGCATGAAGCGGTTCTCGAACACGCGCTCGGTCACCACGGAAGCGCCCTGCGCCACGCACAGCACCGCCATCAGCTGCGCCTGCATGTCGGTCGGGAAGCCCGGGAACGGCGCGGTCGTGACCTGGAGCGGCTGAGGCGGCCGCGCCATGCGCAGGCTCACGCTGCTCGAATCCGTCGCGAGCTCGGCGCCGCACTCGGTGAAC
This sequence comes from Myxococcota bacterium, assembly GCA_035258825.1. GTDB lineage: Bacteria > Myxococcota_A > UBA9160 > UBA9160 > SMWR01 > JAHEJV01. Next base: position 14,472 of record DATFWW010000016.1, on the reverse strand, counting down.
TTGTCGAGCGTCGCCTGCATGTCGGCCGGGTCCACGCCCAGCACCCGCACCTCGCCGCCCGCGATGACGACCGCGGCGAGCAGCGTGCCCACCTCGATGCGATCGCCCGCTACGCGGTGGCGGACGCCGCGCAACATGCGCACTCCCTCGATCGCGATCCGGTCGCTGCCCGCGCCGTGGATCTCGGCTCCCATCTTCTGGAGCACGTGCGCGAGCTCCACCACCTCGGGCTCGCGCGCCGCGTTTTCGATCACCGTCTCGCCCTCCGCGAGACAGGCGGCCATCATCACGTTCTGGGTGCCGTTCACGGTGTTGAGGTCGAACGTCACGCGACCGCCGGTGAGGCGCGCGGCAGCGGCCTCGACGTACCCGTGGTCGAGCGTGAGCTTCGCGCCGAGCGCGCGCAGGCCCTTCAGGTGCTGGTCGACGGGCCGCACGCCGATCGCGCAGCCGCCGGGCTCGGACACGCGCGCGGCGCCGAAGCGCGCCAGCAGCGGACCTAGCACGAGGAACGACGCGCGCATCTTGCGCACGAGGTCGTAGGGCGCCTCGGGGTTGCGGATCGTGCTCGCGTCGATCACCACCGCGTGGTCGTCGTCGGGGTGCCACTGCGCGCGCGCGCCCAGCGCGCGCAGGATCTCGAGCATCGCCGAGACGTCGCGCAGCCGCGGCACATTCGAGAGATGCGTCTCACCGCGCGCGAGCAGCGCGCCCGCCATCAGCGCGAGCGTCGAGTTCTTCGAGCCCGACGCCGTGACCTCACCGTGGAGCGCTCCACGGCCCCGAACCGCGATCCGATCCATCGCCTACCCCCCACCCGCTCCCTGAGCGTACCGGCCCGACACCACGCGCGCGCGGCCCGCGAGGTCGCGGCGTACCGCGGTGGCCAGCCCGGCCTGCGCGAGCCACTCCTGCACCCGCGCTGTCTGCCCGGGCGCCAGCTCGAACGCGAGCCCGCCGCACGGCGCGAGCAGCGCGGGCACCTCTCGGCACAGCCGTTCCAGCGCCTCGAGCCCGGTGGGCCCCGCGAACAGCGCGGCGTCGGGCTCGTGAGCGAGCTCGGGAGCCAGCCCGGCGCGCTCGGCCTCCGCCAGATAGGGCGGATTCGCGACCACGCAGTCGAAGCGGCGGGCGAGGGGTGCCGCCCAATCTCCCCGCAGGAAGTGAATTCGCGATGCCATTCCGAGTGCTTCGGCATTTTCTTGCGCGATCCTGAGCGCGTCGCGCGAGCGGTCCGTCGCCACGACCACCGCTTGCGGGCGCTCCGCCGCGATCGCGAGCGCGACCGCGCCGCTGCCGGTGCCCAGGTCGAGCACGCGGGCGGGCGCGACCGGATCGGGCAGCAGGTCGAGCGCGGCCGCCACGAGCGTCTCGGTGTCGGGGCGCGGGATCAGCACGTGCGGGGAGACGCGCAGCGGCAGCGACCAGAACTCGCGCCGGCCGGTGAGCTGCGCCACCGGCACGCGTGCGCGCGCGCGCGCGCGCACGAGCGAGCGGAACAGCGCGCGCTCGCGCTCGACCACGGGCTTGTCGAACTCGAGGTAGAGGCGCAGGCGGTCGCTCCCCAGCGCGTGCGCGAGCAGGCACTCCGCGTCGAGGCGCGGCGTCTCGATGCCGCGCTCGCGGAAGTGCTCGGTGGTCCAGCGGATCAGCTCGAGCACGGTCCAGACGCGATCGGAGACGGGATCCACCCGATCGGCTCCGCTCGGCGGCACGCCCTCGCGGGAGCCCGCGCCTCGCTCGGCTCCGCCTCGCTGCGCGGCCGCTTCGCGGCCTTGCAGGCTGCGCGCCGGCTTCGCCAGCTTGCTCATGACTGGTTGAGCTGCGTGTGGACCTGGTCGAGCAGGTCGTCGAGATCCCCCTGCAACACGGCCTCGAGCTGGTGCACGGTGACGCCCGCGCGGTGGTCGGTGATCCGGCTCTGCGGGAAGTTGTAGGTGCGGATCTTCTCGCTGCGCCCGCCCGTGCCCACCTGCGAGCGGCGCTCGCTCGCGCGCTCGCCTGCGGCGCGCTCCTGCTCGGCCTCGAGCAGACGCGCGCGCAGCACCTTCATCGCCTTGTTCTTGTTCTTGAGCTGGCTCTTCTCGTCCTGACACTGCACGACGACGCCGGTCGGGATGTGGGTGACGCGCACCGCGGAGTCGGTGGTGTTGACGCTCTGCCCGCCCGGGCCCGACGACCGGAACACGTCGATGCGCAGATCGGCCGGGTTGATCTCGACGTCGACCTCCTCGGCCTCGGGCAGCACCGCTACGGTCACCGTCGAGGTGTGGATCCGGCCCTGGCTTTCGGTGGCCGGCACGCGCTGCACGCGGTGCACGCCGCGCTCGTGCTTCAGGCGGTGGAAGACCTGCTCGCCCGATACCGCCGCGATCACCTCCTTGACGCCGCCCGCCTCGGACTCCGAGAGCGAGAGCGGCTCCACCTTCCAGCCGCGCCGCTCGGCATAGCGCCCGTACATGCGGAACAGATCGTGCGCGAACAGCGCGGCCTCCGTGCCGCCGGTGCCCGCGCGGATCTCGAGGATCGCGTTCTTCTCGTCGTTTGGATCGCGCGGGATCAGGATCAGCTTGATCTGCTGCTCGAGCGCCGCGCGCCGCGGCTCGAGCTCGGCGATCTCGGCCTTCGCGAGGTCGCGCAGGTCGGCGTCGCCGTCGGCGAGCATCGCCTGCACACCCTCGAGGTCGGACAGCAGCTTCCGGTACTCGGCCGCGGCGCTGGCCGCGGGGCGCAGGCCCGAGAGCTCCTTGGCGAGCTTCGCGTACTCGGCCGGGTTTCCGGCCACCGCGGGATCCGCGAGGCGCAGCTCGAGCTCCGCGGTGCGATCCGCGAAGGCCTGGATCTTCGACAGGAGATCGGACATGGCGAACCCGAGACCGGGGGCTCAGGAATTCATCGACGCGAGGAACTCCTCGTTCGTCTCGCTGATCTTCACCTTCTCGAGCAGGAACTCCATCGAGTCGACGGTGTTGAGTGGCGCGAGCACCTTGCGCAGGATGTACATCCGATTGAGCGCGACCTCGGTCATCAGCAGCTCTTCGCGCCGGGTCGCCGAGCGGTTGATGTCGATCGCGGGATAGGTGCGGCGATCGGCGAGCTTGCGGTCGAGCACGATCTCGCTGTTCCCGGTGCCTTTGAACTCCTCGAAGATCACCTCGTCCATGCGCGAGCCGGTCTCGATCAGCGCGGTGCCGATGATCGTGAGGCTGCCGCCCTCCTCGAGGTTGCGCGCCGCGCCGAAGAACCGCTTCGGCTTGTGCAGCGCGTTCGAGTCAACGCCGCCGGACAGGATCTTGCCCGAGTGCGGCGCGACCGTGTTGTGGGCGCGCGCGAGCCGCGTGATCGAATCGAGCAGGATCACCACGTCGCGCCGGTGCTCGACCAGGCGGCGCGCCTTGTCGATCACCATGTCGGCGACCTGTACGTGGCGCGTGGCCGGCTCGTCGAAGGTCGAGGAGATCACCTCGGCGCGCACGTTGCGCTCCATGTCGGTGACCTCCTCGGGACGCTCGTCGATCAGCAGCACGATCAGGTACGCGTCGGGGTGGTTCTCGGCGATCGCGTTCGCGATCGCCTTCAGGATCATCGTCTTGCCGGCCTTCGGCGGCGACGTGATCAGCGCGCGCTGGCCCTTCCCGATCGGCGCGATCAGGTCGATGATGCGCGTCGTGATCCCGGCCGACTTCGCCTCGAGATCGAATTTCTGCTGCGGGTAGAGCGGCGTCAGGTTGTCGAACAGGATCTTGTGCTTGGCGGCTTCGGGCGCCTCGAAGTTGATCTGGTCGACCTTGAGCAGCGCGAAATAGCGCTCGCCCTCCTTGGGCGGCCGGATCTGTCCCATCACCGTGTCGCCCGTTCGCAGGTTGAAGCGCCGGATCTGCGACGGCGAGACGTAGATGTCGTCGGGGCCCGCGAGGTAGTTCTGGTCGGGCGCGCGCAGGAACCCGAAGCCGTCGGGCAGCGTCTCGAGCACGCCCTCCGCGTAGATGCGCCCGCGCTTGGCAGCCTGCGCCTTCAGGATCGCGAACACGAGGTCCTGCACGCGCATGCCCGCGGCGTTCTCGATGCGCAGCTCGTCGGCCAGCGCCGCGAGCTCGGCCAGCGGCTTCTCCTTGAGCTGCTTCACGTCGAGCTGCGCGGACGAGTCGTCCGCCGCGTCGCACTCGAGCTCGCTCTCGTCGTCGAGCGGCTGCGCTTCGACGGCGGACGCCGCCTCCGATGCGCCGTTGCCGTTGCCCCGCGCTCGCCGCTGCACGCGCCGCGCGCGCGACTCCGCGCCGGCGGCCGGATTGTCGGTGTGCCCCGTGCTCAGATGGCGCTCCGCGCGTTAGTTGTCCCGACGAGCTCGCCTCGCGCGAGCCGAGGCGCGCCGCCGCCAGACGTGTCCGCATCAGGAGGAGTGGGATTGGAAGGAAACGGAAGGACGAACGGAGGGTCGAGGCTATGCGTCGCTTCCGGCACTGTCAAGGATTGCTACCGCGATCCAGTGCGCGAGGCGGCCCGCGCGCGGCCCGTCGCGGCGGTGGGAATGGAAGCGGCGGGCGTCGCACGACGTGCAGGCGCGCGGGATCGCGCCGATCCCGATCGGCGACACGCCCGCGCGTTCGAGCGCGGCGCGAGCGAGTGCTCCGAGATCCAGCCAGTGATGGCCGGGCCGCCCGGCAGTAGTCGCCGCGTCGAGCTCCCGACCGAAATGGCGCAGTGCGTCGAGAACGGGGGCATCGACTTCGTAGCAACACGGCCCGATGTGCGGCCCGATCACCGCTCGCAGCTCCGCGCGCGGCGCCTCGCGCCGCAGTGCGTCGATGCCGGCCTCGACCGCTCCGGCCGCGAGGCCGCGCCAGCCCGCGTGGATCGCGGCCACCGCGCGGCCGTCCTCGCCCGCGGCGAGCACGGGCACACAGTCGGCCGTGACCACCCCGACGAGTTCGCCGGGATCCGTTGCCACGACGGCGTCCGCGTCGACGCCAGCAGCGCATTCGAGCGCCGACGCCACGCGCGCGCCGTGGACCTGACGCGGCCTGAGAACCCCGGCGGGCAGCCGATCCGCGCGCGTGCCGAAGCCGTGGCGGACGCCGCAGGCGCTCAGCAGCGGATGCTCGATCACGATTCCCGCCGCTCGAGCGCAGCGAGGCGCGTTGCAAGGTCCGCGGGCAGCTCGGCCTCGAAGCGCATCGACTCGCCCGTCACGGGGTGCACGAGCCCGAGCACGCGCGCGTGCAAGGCGGGGCGGTCGAGGCCGGGCTCGGCGCGATCGCGGCCGCGGCGGCCGTAGACCGGATCGCCCGCGATCGGCAGCCCGACGGACGCGAGGTGCACGCGGATCTGATGGGTGCGGCCCGTCTCGGGCCGCACCTCGAGCAGGCTTCGCGCGCTGCGCGCGAAGCGCCGCGCGACGGTCCAGCGCGTGAGGGCGTCGCGGCCGCCCTGGCGGACCACCGTCATGCGCTTGCGGTCGCGCGGGTGGCGCGCGATCGCGGCATCGACGCGTCCGCTGTCGAGAGAGGGGATCCCGCGCACGAGCGCCTGGTACACGCGCTCGATGGTATGGGCCTGGAACTGCGCCGCGAGCGCGCGGTGCGCGTCGTCGTGTTTGGCCACCACGATCACGCCCGACGTGCCTCGGTCGAGCCGGTGCACGATGCCGGGGCGCAGCACGCCGCCCACGGGCGCGAGATCGCCGCAGTGGTGCAACAGCGCGTTCACGAGCGTGCCCCCCGCGTGGCCCGGCGCCGGGTGCACGACCATGTCGGCCGATTTGTCGATCACGGCGATCGCTCCGTCCTCGTAGAGGATGCGCAGCGGAATCGCCTCGGGCAGCGCACGCGCGGGGATCGGATCGGGCGGTGACGCGTCGATCCAGTCGCCCTCCGCGACGACCTGGCTCGCCGCGGCCGCGCGGCCGTTCCAGCGCACGCGATCGCTGTCGATCCACCGCCGCACCTGCGAGCGCGACTGGCCCACCAGGCTCGCGAGGGCGGAGTCGAGACGCAGTCCGTCCTCGCTCTCTCCGACCAGGTAGCGCGGCGGCGCCACGCCGCGGCTACTTGCGCGCGAACAAGCGCCGCTTGCTTCCGCCCTTTCGCTCTTCGTAGCGCTGGAGATAGCTCGCCGCGACGCGCTTGGCGTCGAGGCCGAGACACCCGGCATAACCGGTGACGAAGCCCCGCACGTACACCGCGGCTGGCAGGCCGTCGAAGCGCTCGTCCTCGATGAACGCGAGATAGGTGGGATTGACCTTCGTGATCCTGGTGATGTCGTCGAGCTCGATGCCCTGGCGCAGCCGCGCGCGCCGCAGCCGCGCGCCCGTCCAATCCCCTTCGGCCTCCTCGAGCTCGTCGAACGCGTCGAGCGGCGCGAGCACCGCTGCGGCGGGGCGAGCGGACACCTCTTCGCCCGCGGCCGACGCGGCGCCGGCCCGCACCGGCGCCTCGAAGGCCTGGGCCGACAGCTCGAGGTCGTAGGCGCGGCGCGTCTCGGGATCGACGAGGATCCGGTAGGCGATCTCGATCCGCTCGCGCAGGAGCTCGACGTCGCCGACCTCGAACACTGGATAGCCCGCGATCGAGTCCTCGCGGTAGGTGTCGCAGGCGAGGCGATAGGCGCGCTCGATGTCCTCGGGGTTCGCGCTGCGCGCGACGTCGAGCGTCTCGTAGTAGTCCTGCTCGGTGAGCGGCTTCATACGGGCCCCCTTGTCGGACTTTGCTCGCCTTCGCCTCGCTGTGCGAAACCTGCGGCCGCCCCGGCGCACGCTCCGACGCGCGGGGCTATCAGCTTGCGCGCGATCCGCGCGAGGTAGACGGCGGCGTCGGAGCGCGGGTCTGAATCCACCAGCGGCCGGCGCGCGCGCACCGAGGCGCGCGCTGCTGCGTCGTGGTTCACGTAGCCGAGGTACTCGGCGTCGATCGCGAAGTACTTCCGGCACACGCTGCGCACCGAGAAGCCGAGCCGGATGTCCTCGGCGCTGCGCACGTCGTTCACGATGATGCGCGGCCGGAACGCGCGCATCACCTCGACGAAGCGGTGCGCCTCCTCGGTGTCGAGCGTCTTCACCTCGCGCAGGAGGTCGAGCGGCGTGCGGATGCCGCGCTCGTTGCGCTCGTCCATCGCGAGCGCGATCACCTTGCGCACGTCCGTCGAGATCATCGAGAGCTTGAGCCGCCGGTAGAACGCAGCGCGCATGAACGCGTAGGCGTTCTCCACCGAGGTGGGCTCGGGCGCGATCACCACGACGCCGTCGTCGCACACCATGAAGTAGTCCATCACCGTGGAGTCGGCGCCGGCGCCGAGGTCGATGAACACGAAGTCGGCGTCGAGCGTGCGCAGCGCTCGCACGAAGCGCACGCGCAGCGCGTGCGAGGGCTGCGGGTTGGCGAGGTTCGGGCGCGTCGCCGCGATCAGGCGCAGGTTCGGGATCGGCGTCTCCTCGAGCAGCTTGCGCACGTCCTCTTCGCGCTCGGCCGCGTACTCGGCCACGCTGTTGCGCGGCCGCGTCACGCCGAGCGCGGTGTGGAGATTGGCGCCCTCGAGATCGCCGTCGACGGCCACGACGCGATGGCCGGCCTTCGCGAGCGTGGTGGCGAGGTTCGCCGCCACGAACGTCTTGCCGACGCCGCCCTTGCCGCCGCCGAACGGAATCAGGCGCGGCGCACCGCTCTGCGGTCCCTCGCGCGTTCCGCTGATCACCTCTCACCCCCACCCAATGATCTTCGATCGCCTTCCGGCACGCTGCGCCCCCCCGGCGCCGCGCGCGCGAAAATTCAACCTCCTGCGGCCACCCCCTGCTCCGTCGCCGCGATGTGCAGGAACGGACGCCACTCCTCGTAGCGGATCTTCGCGCCGATGTGCGTGAGCATCGGCGTCCAGCTCGGCTTGACCGGCCGCCGGATCAAACGCAGGCGCGCCTGCGCGGGCGTCCGCCCGCCCTTGCGGCGATTGCAGTCGATGCAGCTGCAGACCACGTTCTCCCATGTGGTGCGCCCGCCGAGCGAGCGCGGAATCACGTGGTCGAGATTGAGCTTGCTGCGGTGCGGCCTGCCGCCGCAGTACTGACACGTGTAGCTGTCGCGCGCGAAGATGTTGACGCGGCTGTAGCGCACGTGCCGGCGCGGAACGCGGTCGTATCCCTGCAACAGGATCACTCTTGGCACCCGGATCTTTCCGTCGGGTGTACCGACTCCCTCGTCGCCGTTCGCGTCGACGCGGGTCCACGCGTCGAAGTCGAACGTCTCGTAGTTCCCGTTCACTGCGAGCGCGGTGCCGCGGTAGATCAGCGAGAAAGCGCGGCGAACCGATGTGACGTGAATCGGAAGATACGAGCGATTCAGTACGAGAACGTTCGAGTCCAGCATGCGTCTCGCCCACGGAGCGTAAGGGAACGGCGCGGGCCCATCAACGCAGCGCCTCGAGCAGCGCCTGCACGAGCCCATCCTCTTCGCCGTCGAGCACGGTGCGCACGTCGAGAATCAACCGGCCGTCGCGCACGCGCGCGAGCACGGGCGGCCGACCCGCGCGCAGCCGCGCCGCGAGTCGCTCGGCACCGACGGGGGCCTCGATGCGCACGGCGGTGCTGTCGAGCGCGTGGTCGGGCAGCGACCCGCCGCCCGCGTAGCTCTGATCGGCGGCGACATGGGCCTTCGCGCGGAAGCCCTCGCTCGCGCCGAGGCGGTCCGCGAGCGCAGCGGCGCGGCGGCGCAGCTCGTCGCGCGGAGCGAGCAGCTGCCGCAGCAGGGGGATCTCCGCCTCCGCCCGCCCGTCGAGATAGGCCGACAGCGTCCAGTCGAGCGCAGCGAGCGAGAGCTTGTCCATGCGCAGCGCGCGGGCGAGGGGGTGGCGTCGGAGGCGGTCGGCCACCGCCGCGTCGCGCGCGAGGATGATCCCAGCCTGCGGTCCACCGAGCAGCTTGTCGCCCGAGAAGCAGACGATCCCCGCTCCGCGCGCGAGCCGGCCCGGCGCCCAGATCTCCTCGGGAAAGCCGCGCTGCGAGAGATCGAGCAGCGCCCCGCTGCCGAGATCTTCGGCGAGCGGGAGCCCGCGGCGCTCCGCGAGCGCGGCGAGCTCGGCCAGCTCGACCTCGGCCACGAAACCCCGGAGGGCGAAGTTGCTGCGGTGGACCTTCAGCAGCAACGCGGTGTCGGCGTCGATCGCGGCCTCGTAGTCGCGCAGGTGGGTGCGGTTGGTGGTGCCGACCTCGACGAGGCGCACGCCAGCGGAGGCCATGATTTCGGGCACCCGGAACGATCCCCCGATCTCGACCAGCTCGCCGCGCGAGACGATCGCCGCGCGGCCCTGCGCGAGACCCGCGAGCACGAGCAGCACCGCGGCGGCGTTGTTGTTCACCGCGAGCGCGCCTGTCGCGCCCGTGAGCAGGCGCAGCTTGTGCTCCACCGCAGCCCCGCGCGACCCGCGCTCGCCCGTGTCGAGGTCCAGCTCCAGATCGCCATACGTGCGTGCAGCGAGCTCCACGGCGCGCGCGGCGCCGGGCGCGAGCGGGGCGCGGCCGAGGTTGGTGTGCAGGAGGATCCCCGTGGCGTTGATCACGGGCTGCGGATGCGGGCGCGCCAGATCCCGGGCCCGCGCGAGCGCGCGCGACGAGAGATCGTCCTGCGCCGCCGGAGCCGTTCCGGGCGCGAGGCGGAGCCGCTCGCGCTCGACCTCGAGTATCTCGCGGGCGGCCTCGCGCAGCGTCCAGACCGGTAGGTCGACCGAGACTCGCTCGAGCGCCCGGATCAGCCGATCGACGGCCGGAAGCGACCGGCGGGGGTCACTCTTGACCTCATCCCGCGGATTCATGATTCTTCAGCTCGAATTTTTGGCGCGGTCCTGAGGGTTTACCCGAGCGAGGCGAGGCGATTCCGGAGTGTGCGGCCGGCAGTCCTGTCACTGTCTGGTCAGAGGAAGAGGCCCGGAAACGAACTCGAGGACTCTCGATCACGGGAAGCCCTTCATCGGGGATCCGAGCGAGCCGGACGGGCGGCGGGGCTGCTGCACGGGGCTCGAAGCTGGTCACAGGGCCGCACCGTAATCGACACATCCTGTGCGAGTCAACGTTTTCAATAGCGATTTCGGGATATTAGAGGGACGTCCCGCCCGCGCGCCGCGGCTTCGCGCCGCGGCCGACGCCGACTAGAGCCCCGCCGCGCGCCGGGCTCGGCCCGGCGTCGACCGACTCGACTCCGCAACCCGAAAGAACGGCTCGCCAACGCCGGAGAATAGGCGTGGCGTCCAATGGACAGCGTTCGGGAGGGGGCCGCCCGGCCATTCCGAACGAGATCATCATCAATGCGAGCGGTGGCGAGACTCGGGTCGCGCTGCTGGAGGGCGGGAATTTCACCGAGCTCCACATCGAACGCGAACGCGATCGCAATGTGGCGGGAATGGTCGCGAAGGGCCGCGTGACGCGGGTGCTGCCCGGAATGCAGGCCGGCTTCGTCGACATCGGGCTCGAGAAGGCGGCCTTCCTCTATGTCGGGGACTACCTGGACGAGGAGGGCCGGCTCGACGGCGAGGACGAGGACCGCCGGCGCCGGTTCCGGCGCGGCCAGCGCCAGGTGCCGCGGATCGAGACGCTGCTCCAGGAGGGGCAGGAGATCGTCGTCCAGGTCGCCAAGGAGCCGATCGGCAGCAAGGGCGCTCGGATCACGAGCCACCTCTCGATCGCGGGGCGGCACCTCGTGCTCACCCCGTGGTCGAAGCGCGTCGGGGTGTCGCGGCGGATCGGATCGGACCGCGAGCGCCGCCGGCTGCGCGACATCGTGTCGCGCGCGCGCCCGAAGGACCTCGGCTTCATCATCCGCACTGCGGGAGAAGGCACGCGCGAGGCGGATATCGAAGCCGACGTGGCGTACCTCTCTGCGGTCTGGGAGGAGATCCGCGCGGCCCAGGCCGGCGCACGCGCACCCGCAACGCTCTACGAAGAGCTGTCGCTGCCGCTGCGCGCGATCCGGGACTTCGCGAATGGCCGCACGCGGCGGATCGTGGTGGACGACCCGGTGATCCACGAGAAGATGCAGCGCTTCCTCGACCGATTCGTCGCCGATCCGAAGCCGCGCCTCGACCTGTACCAGGGCAGCGCCCCGCTCTTCGACCACGAGGGCCTCGAGAGCCGCATCGACGAGAACCTCGGCAAGAAGGTGTGGCTCAAATCGGGCGGCTACCTGATCGTCGACCAGAGCGAGGCGCTCACCGCGATCGATGTGAACACAGGCCGCTACGTCGGCAAGCGCGACCTCGAGGAGACCGTCCTCAAGACCAACCTCGAGGCCGTGCAGGAGGTGGTGCAGCAGCTCCGCTTCCGCAATCTCGGCGGCCTGATCATCATCGACCTGATCGACATGGAGAGCGCGGAGAACCGCGACAAGGTGTACCGCGCGCTCCAGGAAGCCCTGCGCGGCGACAAGGCTCGCACCAACATCCTCAAGATCTCCGAGCTCGGCCTCGTCGAGATGACGCGCAAGCGCACGCGCGAGAATCTCGTCCAGCAGCTCTGCGAGCCGTGCAGCTTCTGCGAGGGCCGCGGGTACGTGCTGTCGGCCGAGACGGTGGCGTACAAGCTGCTGCGCGAGATCCGCAAGGACCTGCCGCGCTTCGGCGGGCGACAGATCGCGGTATCGGTCTCCCCGCGCGTCGGGGAGATGCTGCAGGGCCCCGCGCGCCGCGCGCTCGCCGCGCTCTCCGAGCAGCTCGGCCGCGAGATCGAGGTGCGCACGCGCCCGGGCCTGCACCAGGAGCAGTTCGAGGTCGAGGCGCTCGATCAGGGCACGTCGGTGAAGATCCCGGTGCCCTGGCTCGAGAGCCGCGAGGAGAGGGCCGCGGCCGAGTCCGCGCGGCGGACAGCCGCGGCGCGGGCGCGCGCGGAGGAGGAGACGCGGCGCGCCGCGGCTGCCGCGCCGCCGCCCGCCCCGGACGCGGAGCCGGCTCCGGTCGAGAACGCGGACGAACCCGTCGCCACCGGATCCGCGGCCGAGCCGGCCGCGCAGGACGAGCTCGAGCTCGCCCCCGAGCCCGGCCTCGGGCCGGTTGACGGAGATAGCGAAGCCTCCATACTCCCACGCCTCCAAAACAGCGAGGACTCGTGATGTACGCGGTGATCCGCACGGGTGGCAAGCAGCACCGCGTCGAGCCGGGCCAGTCCGTGCGCGTGGAGAAGCTTGCGGGTGCCGTCGGCGATCGCATCGAGCTCTCCGAGGTGCTGCTCGTGGGCGGCGATGGCGACGCGCGCGTCGGCCAGCCGCTGGTCGCCGGCGCGAAGGCAATCGGCACGATCACCGCGCAGGGCCGCGGGCCGAAGATCCGCATCTTCAAGATGAAGCGGCGCAAGAACTACCGGCGCCGGTCGGGCCACCGGCAGGATTTCACCGAGATCCGCGTCGAGTCGATCGAGGGATAGCGGCAAGCGGAGCGCGCAGCGCCCGAAGGCGAGCGAAGACCAGAAGACGGGCCGATCGGAGGTCGGACAGGCATGGCGCACAAGAAGGGGCAGGGCAGCTCGCGCAACGGGCGCGACAGCCAGTCGCAGCGGCGCGGGATCAAGGTGTTCGCGGGAGAGCGCGTGCAGGCCGGTGCGATCCTGGTGCGGCAGGTGGGCACGCGCGTCCACGCGGGGCGCGGCGTCGGCGTGGGGCGCGACTACACACTCTTCGCGCTCGAGGACGGCGTGGTCAACTACGGCCGATCGCGCGGGCGGGTCGTCGCTAGCATCGGCTGACGCCGCAAGTTTCGCGCAGCGAGCCGAAAGGCGAGCGAAGACCAGAGGCGCGGGCTGCGGCCCGACCCGTCTGGCGCGAGGCTCTCGATGAACACCGACGACAAGACGTTCATCGACGAGGCCGCGATCACCGTGCGGTCGGGCGCCGGTGGTGACGGAAGCAAGAGCTTCCGCCGCGAGAAGTACGTCCCGTTCGGCGGGCCCGACGGCGGCGACGGCGGCCGGGGCGGCGACGTGATCCTCCAAGCCGACCGCAACCTGGCCACGCTGATCGATCAGCGGATGCGCCGCGAGGTGCGCGCGGAGTCGGGCGCGGCGGGCGCGGGCGCGAACAAGACCGGCAGGAGCGGCGCCGACCTTGTGGTGCGCGTTCCCGTCGGCACGATCGTGCGCGACGCGGCGGAGGGACCCGATGCGCCGCCGCTCGCCGACCTCGCGGCCGACGGCGCGCGCTGCATGGTGGCGGCGGGCGGGCGCGGCGGGCGCGGCAACGCGCGCTTCGCCACCTCGACGCGCCAGACGCCCGACTTCGCCGAGCCCGGCAGGCCCGGCGAGGAACGCGCGCTGCACCTCTCGCTGAAGCTGCTCGCCGACGTCGGCCTCGTCGGCTTCCCGAACGCGGGCAAGAGCACGCTCTTGCGCCGGATCTCCGCCGCGAAGCCGCGCGTGGCCTCGTATCCGTTCACGACGCTCGTCCCACACCTCGGCGTCGCGGAGGTGGGCGAGCGGCGCTTCGTGGTGGCCGACCTGCCCGGACTCGTCGAGGGCGCGAGCCAGGGCGCGGGCCTCGGCGACCGCTTCCTGCGCCACGTGGAGCGCACGCGCGTGCTCGTCCACCTGATCGACGTCGGCGGGGCCCTGCTCGAGGGCGGCGATCCGCTCGCGCGCTACGACCAGATCCGCGCCGAGCTCTCCGACTACGCCGCGGAGCTGGCGCAGCGGCGCGAGATCGTCGCGCTGAACAAGATCGATCTGATCGCCGACCGCGAGCGGATCGCGCCGATCGAGCGCGCGCTTCGCGCGCTCGGGCGCGAGGTGTTCCCGATCTCGGGCGCGAGCGGTGAGGGCGTGGCCGAGCTCATCGCACGAGCTGCACAAGTGCTCGGCGAAGTGGACGCAGAGGCCGCAGCGTGAGCCCGGCCGAGCCGCGCGAGGCGCCGCGCCGCGCGCGCCGGATCGTGGTGAAGGTCGGCAGCGGCTTTCTCACCGACGGCGGGCAGGTGCGCACCGCCGCGTTCGGCCAGATCGCGCGCCAGGTCACGCGGCTGATCGCCGACAGGCGCGAGGTGGTGCTGGTGTCGTCGGGCGCGATCGCAGTGGGCAGCCACAAGCTCGGCTGGAAGCACCCCGGGCGCTCGATCCCCGAGAAGCAGGCCGCCGCAGCGGTGGGCCAGATCGGCATGATCGAGATGTACCGCCGGCGCTTCGCGCGCTACGGGCTCGAGGTGGCGCAGATCCTGCTCACGCGATCGGGGCTCGAGCCGCGCGAGCGCTTCCTCAACGCGCGGCACACGCTGCACGAGCTGCTGCGGCTCGGCGTGGTGCCGATCGTGAACGAGAACGACACGGTCGCCACCGAGGAGATCCGGTTCGGCGACAACGACCGGCTCGCCGCGCTCGTCGCCGCCCTGGTGCACGCCGACCTGCTGGTCCTGCTGTCCGATGTGGACAGTCTGTACTCGGGTGACCCCTCCCGGCCCGATTCTCGGGCGATCCCGGAGGTGCGCAGCGAGGCCGACCTGGCCGGGGTGGCGATCGGCCGGACC
>DATFWW010000015.1:0-8726 GCA_035258825.1 Myxococcota bacterium | reverse complement strand
TTCGGGAAACGCCGCGCCGCGCTCGAGGAGCTGCTCGCGCGCGCGCGCCCGCCGCTCCACATCACGCCCGCCACGTCGGACCGCCGCGTCGCGGAGGACTGGTTCCTCCGCTTCGAGGGCGCCGGGCTCGACGGCGTCATGGCGAAGCTCGCGAACGGCGCCTACCAGCCCAACAAACGCGCGATGCTGAAGGTGAAGCACGAGCGCGAGTGCGACTGCGTGGTGGCGGGCTTCCGCTGGCACAAGGGCGGCACGGGCGAGCGGGTCGGCTCGCTGCTGCTCGGCCTCTACGACGACGAGGGTGCGCTCCACCACGTGGGTGTTGCGGCGAGCTTCAGCGATGCGAAGCGCTGCGAGCTCGTGTCGTTGCTGGAGCCGTATCGCAGGGACGCGCTCGCGGATCACCCGTGGCGGAAATGGGGCGACGCGGCCGACGCGCAGCGAGCCGAAGCCGAACGAAGGCGGGCCCCTGCACACGATGGCCAGCGCATGCCGGGCGGCAAGAGCCGCTGGAGCCAGGGGAAGGACCTCTCGTGGGAGCCGCTGCGCGCGGAGCTCGTCGCCGAGGTCGGCTACGACCACATGGAGGGCACGCGCTTCCGACACACGGCGCAGTTCCGCCGCTGGCGACCGGACAAAGACCCGCGCGCGTGCACCTACGCACAGCTCGAGGTCGTCGCGCCGCACGAGCTCGAGACGATCTTTGCTGCAAGCGGAGCGCGCAGCGAGCCGCTTGCGAGCGAAGATCATCAGGCGGGCCCTTGATGTCGTTCAAGGATCTCTTCTCCGAGCGGCCCGACGCCTACGCGCGCTATCGCCCGACCTATCCTCCGGCGTTGTTCGCATGGCTCGCGGCGCAGGTGCCGAGCGCGAAGCTCGCGATCGACGTCGGCACGGGCAACGGCCAGGCGGCAGTTGCGCTGGCCGAACACTTCGAGCGCGTGATCGGACTGGATCCGAGCGAGGCCCAGCTCGGCAGCGCGCGCAGACACCCGCGCGTCGAATACCGCTCGTCGCGCGCCGAACAGCTCGCCACCGCCGACGCGAGCGCGGACGCGATCTATGTCGCGCAGGCGCTGCACTGGTTCCAGCACGGCGCGTTCTTCGGCGAGGTCCGACGCGTGCTCGCGCCGGGTGGCGTGCTGGCCGTGTCGTGTTACGAGCTCTCGAAGATCACGCCGGAAATCGACGCGGTCGTGATGGAGCTCTATCAGGGCTACCTCGACGCCTACTGGGAGCCCGAGCGCAAGCTCGTCGAGACCGGATACCGCACGATCGATTTCCCGTTTCCGGAGCGCGCCGTCCCCGCATTCGACATGCGCGCGGCTTGGACGCTCGAGGACCTCGTCGGTTACCTGGGCACCTGGTCACCGCTCAAGCGCTTCCGCAGCGAGCGCGGCTTCGATCCGCTCGAGGCGATCGTCCCGGCGCTGCGCGCGGCGTGGGGCGAAGCGCGCGAGCGCACCGTCGTGTGGCCGCTGACCGTCCGCGCGTTTTGCCGTTAGTTCGGCCGCCGCCGCATCCTGGCGCGCCACTCGCGTGTCGGGTCGTCGTCGGGATCCGGAGGCTCCGGGGGCGGGCGCATCGCCTCCGGGACGCTGCGCAGGTTGACGCGGATCCGCGTCCAGGTGGACGACCGACCGCGCATCGAGTCGACGAGCACATCGTCGTCCGCGAGCTTCTCGCTGACTTCGGGATGGCGCGCCTTCCACCGCGCGAGGCCCGCGAGCGCTGCCTGTTTGTCGGGCGAATTCGCGACCACGATCAGCGGCATCTTGGCGCGCGGTGCCTTCTTGCTGGTGCGCTTGGCGCGCGACGGCGCCACGCGCGTCACCTCGCGCTCGCCCTTCGCGAAGTGCGGCGGCCACGGCGCGTCGCCGAGGCCCGCCGCGTCGTCGCGGGCTGCGAGCTCGAGCAGACCATCGAGCGCACCCGGGGCGGCGTCGATCCCGGCGTGCCGGTCGCCGATCTCCGCGACGCGCGGCGGCACCGTGGCCACGGTGAAATCGGCCGGCTCGCAATCGGGCACCTCGTCCCACGAGAGCGGCATCGAGACGCGCGCGTCGGGCAGCGGCCTGACCGAGTAGGCCGAGCAGGTGGTGCGGTCCTTCGCGTTCTGGTTGTAGTCGAGGAACACGCCGTGGCGCTCCTCCTTCCACCACTTCGAGGTCGCGAGCGAGGGCGCGCGCCGCTCGATCTCGCGCGACAGTGCGAGCGCGGCGCGCCGCACCTCCGAGAACGTCCAGCGCGGCAGGATCCGCACGAGCACGTGCATGCCGCGCGATCCGCTGGTCTTCGGCCAGCCCACCAGGCCGACCTGCGCGAGCAGCGCGTTCACTTCGAGCGCCACGCGCCGCACGTCCGCCCACTCGACACCCGGCCCGGGGTCGAGATCCACGCGCAGCTCGTCGGGGTGCTCGAGCGCGCCCGTGCGCACGGGGTGCGGGTGCAGCTCGATGCAGCCGAGGTTGGCGATCCAGGCGAGGCCCGCCGCGTCGTCGACCACGACCTCCTCGGCGGTGCGCCCCGATGGAAACGCGAGCGTCACCGTGCGCACCCACGTCGGCCGCGCGGACGGCGCGCGCTTCTGGTAGAACGCCTCGCCCTCCGCGCCGTCCACGAACCGCTTCAGCACGATCGGGCGGTCGCGGATCCCGCGCAGCGCGCCTTCCGAGACCGAGAGGTAGTAGCGGACGACGTCGAGCTTCGAGAGACGCGCCTGCGCGGTGAAATACGGCTTGTTCGGGTGCGTGATCCGCACCTCGCGCCCGTCGATCTCGAGGATCTGCGGGGGATCTTTCTCGGCCACGGTCGGAAGGCTACACAAGAGAGATGGCCGACACGAAGCAGGACGTGCTCGACATGCTGCGCGACCTCGCGGAGCTGACGCAGCTCGACGAGGGTACGCCGCAGTCGTTCCGCGTACGCGCCTACGAGACCGCTGCGCTCGCGATCGGACAGCTCACCGGCGATCTCGCCGGGCTCACGGTGAGGGAGCTCCAGCAGATCTCCGGGATCGGCAAGGGCACCGCGGAGAAGATCCGCGAACAGATCGAGACGGGAAAGGTGGCCAAGCTCGAAGCGCTGCGGCGCAAGCACCCGCCCGGCGTCGTGGCGCTGCTGCGCATCCAGGGGCTCGGGCCGAAGGCGCTCGCGAAGCTGCGCGCCGAGCTCGGCGTGGCGTCGATCGACGACCTGCGCCGCGCGCTCGCCGAGCACAAGGTGCGCGATCTCGCCGGCTTCGGCGCGAAGTCCGAGGAGAAGCTCGCGCGCGCGATCAAGCGTCTCGAAGCGCAGGGCGAAGTCGGCCGCACGCCGATCTCCGTGGCGCTGCCGCTCGCGAACCGCATCGTCGCGCGCCTGCGCGAAGTGCCCGGGGTGTCGCACGCGGCGTGGTGCGGATCGCTGCGGCGCTTCGCCGAGACGGTGGGCGACATCGACCTCGTGGTGGTGGCGAGCGATCCCGCGCCCGTGATGGAGGCGCTCGTCTCGATGAACTTCGTCGAGCGGGTGCTCGCGCGCGGCGAGTCGAAGACGAGCGTGGTCTCGCAGCGCAACACGCAGGTGGACCTGCGCGTGGTGGCGGCGCACCAGCTCGGCGCCGCCCTGCTCTACTTCACGGGCTCGAAGGGGCACAACATCAAGCTGCGCCAGCGCGCGCTCGCGCGAGGACTCACGCTGAACGAGTATGCGCTGTCCGAGATCGAGGGCGGAAAGGTCGTCGCCGGCGAGACCGAGGAGGAGATCTACGCCGCGCTCGGCCTGCCGTGGATCCCGCCCGTGCTGCGCGAGGACGTCGGCGAGATCGAGATCGCCGAGGACGGGCGGCTCCCGGAGCCGATCGGCGATTCGATCGGCGACTTCCACGTGCACACGTCGCTCTCGGGCGACGGGCGCTCGACGCTCGAGGAGGTGGTGGCGGCGGCGCGCGCGCGCGGGTGCCGCGTGCTCGCGATCACGGAGCACGCGGAGGGGACGCTCTCGGGTGTCGGCCGCGACGAATTGCTCGCGCAGCGCGCCCGGATCCAGGCGATGCGCGCCGCGCTCGGCGATTCGCTCGTGCTGCTGCACGGGGTCGAGCTCAACATCGGCCCCGAGGGCGAGCTCGACTACGACGCGGAGTTCCGCAGCGGGTTCGACTGGTGCCTCGCCTCGGTGCACGACCACTTCGAGCTCGACCGCGCCGCGCAGACGAAGCGCGTCGTCACCGCGATGCGCGACCCGTCGGTGCGCATGATCGGGCACCTCTCGGCGCGAATGATCGGCGGACGCCCGCCGATCGACCTCGATCTCGACGCAGTGTTCTCAGCCGCCGAGGAGACGGAGACCGCGCTCGAGGTAAACGGATCGCTGCCGCGCCTCGACCTCTCCGTGGACGCGCTGCGGCGCGCGCAGGCGCGCGACGTGACGTTCGTGCTCACGAGCGACGCCCATCTCGCGCGCGAGCTCGACCGCGTGGAGTTCGCGGCGCGCAACGCCGAGCGCGCGTGGACACCGCGCGAGCGCGTCGCGAATACGTGGCCGGCCGAGCGGCTGGCGGCGTGGGCGACGCAGAGGAGGGCCCCGTGAAGGTCGAAATCACCTACTGCGTGCGTTGAAACTACCTGCCTCGGGCCACCGGTCTGGCGGCCGCACTGAAGGAGGCGCTCGGCGTCGAGTCGAAGCTGATCCGGGGAACGGACGGCATCTTCGACGTGGCCGTCGACGGCGAGATCGTGTTCTCGAAGGACGAAGCAGGCCGCTTCCCGAACCACGAAGAGGTCATTCGAGCGGCTCGAGCTCGTCGAACAGCGGGCCCGTCATCAGGCGGATGAAGCGCTCGCTCGCGTAGACCCGCTCTCCGCCCAGCTTCTCCCCGCGCGCGTACAGGATCCCCAGCACGCGGAAGCGCTCGATCGCGCCGTCCACGCGCAGCGCGATCTCGTACTCCTGCGCCACCGAGCCCGCGTCCACCCACTCGGCGACCAGCGCATAGCTGTAGCGCAGCGGCAGGAAGTGCTCGCAGAAGTGGGCGTAGAAGCGGCGCACGCGGTCGTCGCCGTGCATGCGGAGGCCGATCGGATGGAACTCGTAGACCGGGTCGCGCGCGAGCGTGGCGAGCAGCGGCGCGAGCTCCCCGCGGCCTTCGAGCTCGGCGTGCAGCGAGCCGAGCGCGGCCATCTTCTCGACCGTCCAGCCCGGCGCTAATTCACCGCGTGACATCGGCCCGAGAGTAGTGGAAGCTCGCGCCGTGGACCCTGCCCTGCTCTGGATCGCGGCCGCGCTGCTCGTCGCGCTCGGCGTGGCTGGCGTCGTTGTGCCCGGGCTGCCCGGCATCCCGCTCGTGCTCGCGGGCCTCGTGCTCGGCGCGTGGATCGACGACTTCCACTACGTGGGCCGCGGCACGCTGACGCTGCTCGCGCTGCTCGCGATGATGGCGACCGCAGTCGAGTTCGCGGCGAGCGCGCTCGGCGCGAAGCGCGCGGGCGCGCACCGCCGCGCCGTGATCGGCGCCGCGCTCGGCGCACTCGTGGGCCTGTTCTTCGCGCTGCCGGGCCTCCTGATCGGACCGTTCGCGGGCGCGGTGATCGGCGAGTTCTCCGCGCGCGGCGACCTCGCGCGCGCGAGCCGCGTGGGCGTGGCGACCTGGCTCGGGATGCTGCTCGGCGGCGCCGCGAAGCTCGCGCTCGTGATCTCGATGATCGCGGTTTTCGCGCTGCGCCGGTTCGCCTGAGCGCGCAAGGACGCCGGCGAAGTTGGCCCCGCAAGTTTCGCGCAGCGAGCCGAAGGCGAGCGAAGACCCGCATCGAGCCAGAGGCGAGCGAAGGCCCGGCGGGAGACGCGAGTGCGGGGCGTGCTCGCTCTGCTGCACGGTGCTGCGCGTGGACGAGCTGCGCAAGCTCGGCGGCACGCCGTGCGTGCACCAACACGCGGGCGACGGCTGCCGGATCCATGCCACGCGCCCGGGCATCTGCCGCGCCTACCGCTGCCTCTGGCTCGGCGGTGCCCTGCGCGACGGTGACCGCCCCGACGCGCTCGGCGCCGTGCTCGACGTGGTCTCGACCGGCGCCTCGACGTGGCTCGAGATACGCGAGGCGGAGCCGGGCGCCTACGAGCGCTCGCCGCGGCTGCGCGAGATCGCGCAGGAGTACCGCCGGAGCATGCCCGTGCGGATCGGCGACACCGCCGACGTGCTCGACCCCGCGCGGCGCTTCTGCGTACTGCTGCCGGACGGCGAGGAGCGCATCGTCGAGGGTGAATGGACGACGCTCGTGCGGCCGGGGCTGCCCGACGCGCGCCTGCGCCTGCCGCTCTTCGAGCGCTGGCTGCGACGGCTCTCGCTGGCGGTCCGCCGGCGCAGCGTCGCGGGCTATCGCGGAGCGCGGCGCTAGAGTTGGCGCGCTGCGGAGGACCGGCCGTTGAGCCTCCAGACGCTGGCGAATCTCGGCGAGTTCATCAGCGCGGTGGCCGTCGTACTGTCGCTCGTGTACGTGGCCTATCAGGTCCGGCAGAACACCGAATCCCTGCGCACCGAGAACTACGCCCGCGCATTGGACCGCGTCGCCTCGATGCAGGCGCGCATCAGCGCGGATCCGGAGTTGAGCCGACTGATCGGGAGAGGCGTGGTCGATCCGGCCGCTCTGTCCGCCACAGAGAGGGTCCAGTTCACCTGGGCGTTCTTCGAGACCGCCGCCGCGGCGCGATCGGACGTCCGCGCAGCCGTCTCCCCACCCGCGGTCGCCGCTGGCCTAGCGCACGCGCCGTGAGCATCCGCGAGTGGGATCCCGCGAGCGATCGCGCGGCCGTGCGCGCGTGCTTCGTCGAACTCCAGGACTTCGAGCGGCAGATCGAGCCGGGAATCCCGCCCGGCGCAGAGATCGCCGATGCCTACCTCGACTCGATGCTGAGCCGATGCCGCGAGTTCGAGGGCGTGGTCCTGGTGGCAGAAGAAGCGGGGGCGGTGGTCGGATTTCTGACGCTCTGGACGCGGTTCCGCTCTTCCGAGCCCGACGACGATCCGAGCGAGCACGGCTTCGTGTCGGACCTCGTGGTGTCTGCCCCGCACCGCCGCCGCGGTATCGGCCGATCGCTGCTGAACGCCGCCCAAGCGCGCGCGCGCGAAGCGGGCGCCCGTGTGGTTCGCCTCTCGGTGAAGGCGGGAAACGCCGGGGCCCGGTCGCTCTACGAGGCCGAGGGCTTCGCGGCCCGCGAGATCTGCCTGGAGAAGCGGCTCGACTAGAGGCACGCTGTGCGCGTGCATACCGGGCCCGGGCATCCGCTCGAATGAGCGCGGTGCTTCGTCATCTGATCGCGATCGCGGTGTTGCCGTTCACGGTCGCCGTGCTCGTTCCGCGCTGGATCGCGCGGCGCTATGCGATCGTTGCGGGCCTGGGCGATTCCCCGGTTAACGTGCTGATCCAGGTCGTGGGGATCGCATTCTGCGCGATCGGCCTGCTGCTGTTCGCCGCCTCGCTGCGGCGCTTCGCCACCGAGGGGAAGGGAACACTCGCGCCTTGGGACCCGCCGCGCGCGCTCGTCGTCCGCGGACCCTACCGGTTCGTGCGCAATCCGATGATCTCGGGCGTCGTGTTCGTGCTGTTCGGCGAGGCGCTCGTTCTGCTGTCGCGGCCCCACGCCGTCTGGGCGGCCGCGTTCCTACTGCTCAACCTGACCTACATCCCGCTATTCGAGGAGCCGCAGCTCGCGCAGCGTTTCGGCGAGCCGTACCGCGACTACTGCAACCACGTCCGCCGCTTCCTGCCGCGGCTGCGGCCCTGGACGCCGGGTTCCGAGTAGGGAGTACCGCCCAGTAGCGGGCAGGACCGGATTGGCCGGCGGCTCCGCCTCGCCCGCACGAATTGCGGGTCCGTGGACCCCCGACCGCGTCTGCGTCCGGACGCGAGCATTCCCACGAGAGCGAGCGGGCCTGCTAGCGTCGCGGCGATGGGAAACGCCCCGGACGACGCCGCTTTTCGCGCGCGCGTCGAGGATGCGATCGAGCGCGACGACCCCGCCGAGCTCGCCGATCTCGCGTTCGAGGTGGGCCTCACGGGCGAGCCCTGGGAGTGGGCCCAGAGCTGCTGCGTGCAGCTCGCGCGCCACCGCAGCGCCGGCGTTCGCGCGAGTGCGATCGCGAGCTTCGGAAACCTCGCGCGGCGCTTCGGCCGGCTCGATCCGGGACGCGTGCGCCGACTCGTGGAGATCGCGCTGCACGATCCGAGCGCGGCCGTGCGCGCGCGCGCGGACGACACCGCAGACGACCTGCTCACGTTCCTGGGTTGGGAGCTCGAGCGCCCGGCCGGCGAGGACCGCGCGCGATGAAAGATGGGCGCAAGGAAGCCGACGAAAGTCGGCCGACGCGCAGCGAGGCGAAGCCGAGCGAAGGCCGGAGCCCGAGCGCGAGCGATCAGCGCGCGCGATGGCCCGGTGGATGGATCACCCGGGCGTCGCGCACCGTGTTCAGGAGCCGGTGGCTGCACCTGCGCCAGGACGACATCTGGCTGCCGAGCGGCGAGGACATCACCTACACCTGGGTGGATCACGGCGGATACGTCGTGGTGGTGCCGATCCTCGACGACGGCCGCGTGGTGATGGAGCGCGTCTACCGCCACACGGTGAAGCGCACGCTGCTCGAATGCCCGTCGGGTGGGCTCGACGGCCAGGATGCGATCGCGGCGGGGCGCCGCGAGCTCGAGGAGGAGACTGGCTACACGGCGCGGGAATGGGAGCACCTGGCCGCGTTCTAC
>DATFWW010000014.1:0-7020 GCA_035258825.1 Myxococcota bacterium | reverse complement strand
GTCGTCGAGATCAGCAGCACGAGCCCGAGCGCTTCACCCAGCGAGAGCCCCGTGCGCCGCCGCAGCAGCACCGCGAGCCCGCCGAGACCGAGCGTGTAGTGGATCAGCGCGGGCAGATAGCTCGCGCACTTGATCCGCGCGGCCGTCCAGAGCCCGAAGCTCGGCGGAGGCGAGAGCAGCAGGCGCTGGATCGACAGCGCCTCGATCCAGAGCGTCACGGCGCAGAACGCGACCAGCGCCGGGACCATCACCGCCGCCACTCGCGCGTCCACGGCGGCGACCACGGCGGGCAGATCGACACCGCGCAGCAGCCAGTACAGGATCCCGACACTCACCGCGGCCGGCAGCAGCTGCGGCAGGCCGATTCGCCATCTCGCGGTCATCCGACTTATGCCTCCCTCCCCATCCATCATGCATCGGACCCGGCCGCGCGCAAAAGCGAGTGCTCCATCGCCGCCGCAGCGATCTCCCAGTCGAAGCGCTGCGACCACGCGAGCGCGGCGCGCGAGATCCGCTCGGCGAGTGCGTCGTCGCGGAGCAGCGACTCGATCCGCTCGGCGAACTGCACGGCGTCGCCGTCCGCCACGAGAAAGCCGGTCTCCCCGTGCCGCACCGTGTCGCGCAGGCCGGGCGCGTCGCTCGCGACGTTGGGTGTGCCGACCGCGTTCGCCTCGATCACCGTGAGCCCGAAGCCCTCCTTGCGCGACGCGCACACGCATACGCGCGACCGCGCGAGCCATGCGTCGCGCTCCGCGTCCGGAACGAAGCCCGCGAACGCGACCCGGTCGGCAATGCCGAGCGCGGCGGCGCGGCGTTCCAGGCGCGGCCGCTCCGCGCCGCGGCCGAGCAGCGCGAGCTTCACATCCGGCCGCCGCGCGGCGATTCGCGCGACCGCCTCGAGCACGACGTCGATGCGCTTGTAGGCCTCGAGCCGACCGACGTAGACGACGATCGGCTCGCGGCGCGCGATCGGCGCGGCGAGCGCCTTCGGGCGCCGGATGCCCGGATGCTGCACCTCGATCTGCTCGGCCGCGATCCCGCGTGCGACGAGGTCGTCGCGCGTGCTCTCGGAGATCGCGACGATCGGCGCGCGCCGGTACGCGATCGGGATCGCGCGCTCGATCGCCACGACCGCGGCTGCGACCGGCCACGCGACCTGGCGGAACGCGGTGCTCCCGAACAGGTGGTGGCACAGCCCGAGCACGGGACGCGCCGAGTAGAGCGGCGCGAGGAACGGCATCTTGTTCAGACATTCGACCACGACATCGAACTCGCCGCGCTGCGTCGCGCGCGCGCAGCGCACCGCCGCGCGCGGATAGAAGGTGGAGAGCGGGGCGATCCGCTCGAACCGGACCCCGTCGAGCTCCTCGCGCTCGGCACTTCCCGCGAACGCCGAGACGAGCTCCGTCACGGCGTGCCCGAGCGCGGCGATCCGGCGGAACAGCTCGTGCACGTGAGTCTCGGCGCCGCCCGCCTTCGGGTGGCGCGGGTCGCGCTCGTTGAGGATCAGGATGCGCACTGCCGGCTAGAGCAGGCCGAGCGCGTCCGCGACGCGGAGCCGCGTCGCGATCCAGAGCGCCTCGAAGCCGATCCGCCAGGACAGCTTCGACGTGCCGCGGCGGCGGTCGGTGAAGAAGAAAGGGATCTCCTTCACGCGGGCACCCGCGCGCGCGAGGCGGTAGTTGAGCTCGATCTGGAATGCATAGCCGTTGGCGGCCACCCGTTCGATCCCGAGCCGTTCGATCATCTCGCGCCGGATGCAGCGGAACCCGCCCGTCGTGTCGGTGATCCGCAGCCCGGTCACGCGGCGCACGTAGGCGTTGCCGAAATAGCTGATCAGGATTCGCTCGATCGGCCAGTTGACCACGGTGATGCCTTCGAGGTAGCGCGAGCCGGAGACCACGTCGTGATCGGCGAGCGCGTCGAGCATTGGCGTGAGCATCGCCGGCGGGTGGGAGAAGTCGGCGTCCATCTGCACCACGCACTCCGCGCCGAGCTCGAGCGCGCGCGCGATCCCCGCGCGATAGGCCGGCCCGAGGCCCTGCTTGTGAGAGCGGTGCAGCACGTGGACGCGCGGGTCCGCGATCGCGAGGTCGTCGGCGCACTTTCCGGTCCCGTCGGGCGAGTCGTCGTCCACGACCAACACCTCGACGCGCGGGTCTTGCGCGAGCACCGCGGGCACGAAGAGCGGCAGGTTCTCCGCTTCGTTGTAGGTCGGAACGACGACGATGCAGCGCGACAAACGCCCCTCCGACTCCGGAGTTTGGCGTTCGGGCAGCGTGCGTCAACGCGCCGCGCGGACGTCCGGACGGCCGGAACCCCTGGAAAAATGCCGGTTTGGGGCGTCTAGTGCGGCGGCTCATCTGGGCTAGCTTCCCGCCCGCCCCGAGGCCGGGGCGCTGCATGTTCCGCCCAGCGAGCGCAAGTTGCGCGCAGCGAGCGCAAGCGCGCAGCGAGCCGAAGGCGAGCGAAGCCCATCGGGTGGGCGAGCGATGCCCCTCAGCCTGCCCTCTCAGCCTGCCTTCTCGCGACCAACCCGGAGATCCCAGATTCATGCCCCAGATCGTCCTCTCCTTCGTAGCCGCGATTGCCTCCCTCGCCGTAGGCGTGGGGCTCTACCGCCGCGTGATCGCGTCCCCGACCAGCACGGAGCGCGCCAACGAGGTCGCAGCGGCGATCCGCAGCGGAGCCGAGGCGTTCCTATCCCGGCAGTACCGGACGGTCGCCATGGTCGGTCTGCCGATTGTCCTCGTCGTCCTGCTCTTCCTCGGCAAGTGGTATGCGTTCGGGTTCCTCGTGGGTGCGGTTGCGAGCGCGGCCGCGGGTTTCATCGGCATGAACGTGTCGGTGCGCGCGAACCTGCGCGTCGCCGAAGCGGCGAAGAGCGGCTTCGGTCGCGCATTCCAGCTCGCGTTCCAGGGCGGCACTGTGACCGGGCTGATGGTCGTGGGAGCGGGGCTCCTGTCGCTGGCATTCCTCGTGCTCTGCATGCACCTGGCGCACTACGACAGGCCGGAGGCGCTCGTGGGCCTTGCGTTCGGCGGGTCGCTGATCTCGGTGTTCGCGCGCCTCGGCGGCGGAATCTTCACCAAGGGCGCCGACGTCGGCGCCGACCTCGTGGGCAAGGTCGAGGCGAACATCCCGGAGGACGACCCGCGCAATCCGGCCGTGATCGCCGACAACGTCGGAGACAACGTGGGCGACTGCGCGGGGATGGCCGCCGATCTGTTCGAGACCTACGGCGTGACCGCTGCCGCGGCGATGTATCTCGCGCACATCATCTTCCCAGGCAGCGAAGGCATGTTCCTGTATCCGATGCTGATCGGTGTGGCGGGCGTCGCGGGCACGCTCCTCTCGCTCGGGTTCGTGTCGATCGACGAGCCGGCTCCCGGCCAGGAGCCCGCGGTGATGGGAGCGATGTACCGGGGCCTCGCGATCGCCACGGGCGTGATGGTCGGGGTCGTCGCGGTGTTCAACCTGTTCGTTTCGTTTCCGCCCGCCGATGCGAGCAACCACACCGTCGGCGGCTTCCGCCTGCTCCTGTGTGCGGTGATCGGCGGCCTCGTCACCGCGGCGATGATGTGGATCACCGACGTGTACACGGGCTCGGGCTCGCGCTTCGTCGAGCGGATCGCGCGCGCGAGCGAGGGCGGCCACGGCACCAACGTGATCAGTGGCCTCGCCGTGGGCATGCAGGCCACCGCGGTGCCGGTGGGGGTGATCGTGCTCGCGATCCTGACGACCTTCGGCCTCGCGGGCCTGTTCGGCGTCGCGGTCGCGGCGATGGCGATGCTCTCGCTCGCGGGCATCGTGGTGTCGATCGACGCCTACGGCCCGATCACCGACAACGCGGGCGGGATCGCGGAGATGGCCGAGCTCGGCGACGAGGTGCGCAGGGTCACCGATCCGCTCGACGCATTCGGCAACACCACGAAGGCGGTCACGAAGGGTTATGCGATCGCCTCGGCGGGTCTGGCCGCGGTGGTGCTGTTCGCGACCTATCTGGAAGACCTGCGCGCTGCCGGCAAGCCGGTGACCTTCGGGATCGGCGAGCCGCTCGTGCTCGCCGGCCTGTTCGTCGGTGCGATGATCCCGTTCGTATTCGCGTCGTTCGCGATGGCGGCGGTGGGCCAGGCGGGCACGAGCGTGGTGGAGGAAGTGCGCCGCCAGTTCCGCGAGATCCCCGGCATCATGGAGGGAGTCGGCAAACCGGACTACCGCACGTGCGTCGACATCGTCACGCGCGCGGCGCTGCGCCTGATGATCACGCCCGCGCTGATCCCGGCCGTGATCCCGATCGTGGTCGGCCTCGTGTTCGGTCCGCGGGCGCTCGGCGGCCTGCTGATCGGCTCGATCGTATCGGGCGTGTGCGTGGCGCTCTCGATGACCACGGGTGGCGCGGCCTGGGACAACGCCAAGAAGTTCATCGAGTCGGGTCAGTACGGGGGCAAGGGCTCCGACGCGCACAAAGCCGCCGTCACGGGCGACACCGTGGGCGATCCGTACAAGGACACGGCGGGCCCGGCGATCAATCCGATGCTCAAGCTCGTCAACGTGGTCGCGCTGCTGATCATCCCGTTCCTCTAGCGCGGGGCTCGTTCGCCCCGCTATCCTCGGTCGGAAATTTCCAATAATCTTGATGGATTACGGGATTTCCGTGCGATGAGCGACCGCGTCCATCACCACTTCGACAAGCTCCGACGTCTGCCGCCCTACATCCTCGCCGAGGTGATCGACCTGATGAAGTCGGCCCGCCGCGCGGGCGACGACATCATCGACCTGGGCATGGGCAACCCGGACCTGCCGACGCCGGCGCACATCGTCGAGAAGATCGCCGAGGCGTCGCGCAACCCGCGCAACCACCGCTATTCGGCGTCGCGAGGCATACCGAACCTTCGCGCCGCGTGCAGCGAGTGGTATCGGCGCAATCACGGCGTCGAGATCGACCCAGACAGCGAGGCGATCGCCGTGATCGGCGCGAAGGAGGGGCTCTCCCACTTCGTGCTGATGACGATCGGCCCTGGCGACGTGGTGCTGTGCCCCGATCCCGCGTATCCGATCCACCAGTATTCGGTGATCATCGCGGGCGGCGACCTGCGCCACGTGCCGCTCACGCCCGACTCCGATCTGATCGCGAACCTCGAGATCGCGATCGCGCGCACCTGGCCGAAGCCGAAGATGCTGATCATCTCGTTCCCGCACAATCCGACCACGACGGTGGTCGACCGCGCGTTCTTCGAGCGCATCATCGCGTTCGCGAAGGAGCACGACCTGATGGTGCTCCACGACTTCGCCTACGCAGAGGTCTGCTACGACGGCTACAGGCCGCCGAGCATTCTCGAGGTGCCGGGCGCCAAGGACGTGGCGATCGAGTTCCTGTCGCTCTCGAAGAGCCACTCGATGGCGGGCTGGCGCGTGGGGTTCGCCGCGGGCAATCGCGAGATGGTGCACGCGCTCGCGCGCATCAAGAGCTATCTCGACTACGGGATGCCGCAGGCGATCCAGATCGGCGCGATCGTGGCGCTGCGCGGGCCGCAGGACGTGGTGGCCGAGAACTGCGCGATCTACCGCGAGCGGCGCGACGCGCTGATCGACGGGCTCGGGATGCCCGGCGACGGCGCGTGGAAGATCGAGAAGCCGCTCGGCACTATGTTCGTGTGGGCGCAGATTCCCGAGCCGTTCCGGGCGCTCGGCTCGATGGAGTTCAGCAAGCGCTTGATCCGCGAGGCAAAGGTGGCGGTGTCGCCCGGCCTCGGCTTCGGCCAGAACGGCGAGGGCTACGTGCGCTTCGCGCTCGTGGAGAACAAGCACCGCATCCGCCAGGCGGTGCGCGGCATCCGGCGGTTCCTGCGCGACGCGGGCGTATGAGCCCCGCGAATGCGGCGGATCGCGGCGTGGGCGTCGGTCTGATCGGCCTCGGCACGATCGGCACCGGCGTGGCGAAGGTGCTGCGCCGCAACGCCGCGGTGATCGAGCAGCGCCTCGGATTTCCGCTGCGGCTCGTGCGCATCGCGGAGCTCGATCCGTCGCGCGCGGACGGCGTCGATCTCTCGGGCATCCGCTTCGACGCCGACGCCGACGGCCTGATTGCAGACCCGGAAGTGTCGATCGCCATCGAGCTGATCGGCGGCTACGACGCCGCGCGGCGGCTGATCCTGCGCGCGATCGAGGCCGGCAAGCACGTCGTCACCGCGAACAAGGCGCTGCTCGCGCTGCACGGCGCGGAGATCTTCGGCGCCGCGGCGCGCCGCGGCGTGGACGTGGCGTTCGAGGCGAGCGTGGCGGGCGGAATCCCGATCCTGCGCTCGATCCGCGAGGGCCTCGTGGCCAATCGCATCGAGAGCGTGCACGGGATCGTGAACGGCACCACCAACTACGTGCTCACCCAGATGGAGCGCACCGGCGAGACCCAGGAGATGGTGGTGAAGCGCGCCCAGGGCCTCGGCTATGCGGAGGCCGACCCGAGCTTCGATCTCGACGGGATCGACGCGGCCCACAAGCTCACGCTGCTCGTCGCGATGGCGTTCGGCGCGCAGCTCACGTTCAAGGAGATCCCGACCGAGGGGATCCGCGGGATTGCGCCCGTCGACTTCGAGGCGGCCGAAGAGTTCGGCTACCGGATCAAGCTGCTCGCGATCGCGAAGGATCGACACGAGCGCATCGAGGCGCGCGTGCAGCCGACGCTGATCCCGCGCGAGAGCCTGCTCGCGAGCGTCGATGGCGCGATGAACGCGATCGCCGTGACCGGCGACGCGGTCGGGCCGACGCTGTTCTACGGCGCGGGCGCCGGAGAACAGCCGACCGCGAGCGCGGTGGTCTCCGATCTCGTCGAGATCGCGCGCGAGATCCGGCGCGGCGGCGCGGGCCGCGTGGCGCCGCTGTCGTACTTGCCGGAGTCGCTGCGGCCGGTCCCGCTCGTACCGCTCGGCGAGCTCGAGGGCCGCGCCTATCTGCGGTTCACCGCGCTCGACCGGCCTGGCGTGCTGGGCCACATCGCGGGCGCGCTGGGCGAGCGCGGGA
>DATFWW010000013.1:0-27436 GCA_035258825.1 Myxococcota bacterium | reverse complement strand
TCGTCACGTCCGGGCCGAAGTACTCGGGCCCGCCGATCTCGTAGAGCAGCTGGGAGGTGACGGTGCCGACCGACACCTCGCCGCCCGTGCCGTCGTGCTTGCCGATCACCGACGACCCGTCGGCCGCGATCTCGGCCCACGGGAAGCCCGTGCGCGCCATGCCCGCCACCTCGGTGAAGAAGGAGTAGTTGCCACCGGTGGCCTGCGTGCCGCACTCGATCACGTGACCCGCAGCGACCGCGCCCGCGAGCGCGTCCCAGTCCGCGCGCGACCAGCCGTGGTGCCACGCGGCGGGCCCGCACACCACGGCCGCGTCGGTCACGCGGCCCGTGATCACGATGTCGGCGCCGCGCGCGAGCGCGTCGGCGATGCCCCAGCCGCCGAAGTAGGCGTTCGCGGTCAGGAACGCCGACGCGTCCTTGATCGGCTCGCCCGTCTCGAAGTGGGTGAGCTGATTCGCCGCGAGGAGCTCCGCCATGCGCGGCAGCAGGTCGTCGCCGCGCACGTAGGCGATCGCGGGGTGGAGGCCGAGCTTCTCGGCCACCTGCGCGACGGCGGCGGCGCAGCCGTCGGGGTCGAGCCCGCCTGCGTTGGTGACCACCTTGATCCCGCGGTCGAGGCAGGTGCCCATCACCTGCTCCATCTGGGTCACGAACGTGCGCGCATAGCCGCCGCCAGGGCGCTTGGCGCGGGTACTCGCGAGGATCAGCATCGTGAGTTCGGCGAGCCAGTCGCCGGTCAGCACGTCGATCGGGCCGCCCTCGACCATCTCGCGCGCGGCGGAGAGCCGATCGCCGAAGAAGCCCGAACAATTGGCGACGCGGATCGGTTTCCTGCTCATGACACTCCACCTGACGGATTTCGCTCGCCTTCCGCTCGCTGCGCACGCCCTGCCTGCTGGTCTTCGCTCGCCTTCGGCTCGCTGTGCGCGCCCGCCTGCTGGTCTTCGCTCGCCTTCGGCTCGCTGCGCGCGCCCGCCTGCTGGTCTTCGCTCGCCTTCGGCTCGCTGCGCGCGACTTGCGGCGCCTGCGGCTCGACGACCAGCAAGATGGCGCCGCTCTCGACCTGATCGCCGACCGACACGCGCACCTCGCGCACGACGCCGGGCTCGGCTGCGCTCATCGGGTGCTCCATCTTCATCGCCTCGAGCACCAGGAGCGTCTGGCCCGCGGCGACGCGATCGCCCGCGCCGACGCGCAGGTCGATCACCTTGCCTGGCATGCGCGCGACGAACCCGCCGGCCGTCGAAGCGTCCCCCGGGATCGCGAAGCGCGGCGCGATCGCGAGCTCGACGTCGCCGCGCGGGCCACCGACGATCACGCGCTCTCCTCGCTGCGTGATCCGCGCGCGCGAGCGGCGGCCCTCGATCTCGGCGTCGATCGCGTCGCGCGTCCAGGCGTGTACGCGGGCGTGCTTCCCGTCGCAGAACCGGAACCGCCCGTCGCGCAGCGAGCGGTAGCTCACCGCGATCTCGCTGCCGCCGCGCTCGAATACCACCCTCTGGTCCGGCATCCGCGCGTTGCGCCAGCCGCTCGGGATCGACGCGAGCACCGCCGCGCCGGCGCGGTTGCGGCCCTGGATCCAGAGCGCTGCGAGCTGCGCGGCGCGCTCGAGCTCGTCCGCGGAGAGCTCGAGCGCCCGCGGAGGCGCGACGCGCTCGATGAAGTCGGTGGTGGTGTCACCCGCGAGGAACTGCGGCGCGCGCAGCACCGCGACGAGGAAGTCGCGGTTCGTGGTGACCCCGCCGAGGTGCAGGCGTTCGAGCGCGAGCGCGAGCCGAGCCGCGGCCTCGCGCCGCGTGGGGGCGTGAGCGATCACCTTCGCGAGCATCGGGTCGAACTCGGTGCCGATCCGCGTGCCGGTCGCGACGCCCGCGTCCCAGCGCACTGCGGGCGCCGCCGGGGGCTCGAACGCGGCAAGTGTGCCCGTGGCGGGCAGGAAGTCGTTCGCGGGATCCTCGGCGTACAGCCGCACCTCGATCGCCGCACCGCGATAAGCGACGTCCTGCTGTGCAAACCCGAGCGGCTCGCCCGCGGCGATCCGCAGCTGCTCGCGCACGAGATCGATGCCCGTCACGGCCTCGGTCACGGGGTGCTCGACCTGGAGGCGCGTGTTCACCTCGAGGAAGAAGAACTCGCCGCTCGCGTCGTCGACCAGGAACTCCACGGTGCCGGCGGACTCGTAGTCGAGCGCGCGCGCGAGCTGCAGCGCGGCCTCGCCCATGCGCTCCCGCAGCAGAGCGTCGACGCGCGGGGAGGGCGATTCCTCGACGATCTTCTGGTGCCGGCGCTGGATCGAGCACTCGCGCTCGCCCAGATGGATGACGTGGCCATGGCCGTCGCCGACGATCTGGATCTCGACGTGGCGCGCGCGCGCGACGCAGCGCTCGAGGAACACGCGGTCGTCGCCGAAGCCGCCCGCGGCCTCGCGGCGCGCCGCCGCCACCGCCTCGGGCAGCTCCGCCGCCGAGCGCACGATCCGCATCCCCTTGCCCCCCCCGCCCGCGACGGCCTTGACCAGCAGCGGATAGCCGACCGCGTCGCCCGCATTCGGATCGCTCGACCCGGGCAGCAGCGGCACGCCGATCTCCTCGGCGAGCGCCTTCGCGGCGAGCTTGTCGCCCATGCGCGCGATCGCCTCGGGCGGCGGACCCACCCAGACCAGGCCCGCGGCGATCACGTCGGCGGCGAATGCGGCGTTCTCGGACAGGAAGCCGTAACCGGGGTGGATCGCGCCCGCGCCGGTCGCGCGCGCGGCGTCGAGGATCGCCTTGCCGTCGAGGTACGAGGTGGCGAGGCGTACCCCCTCGTCCGCTTCGGAGACGTGGAGCGCCGCGGCGTCCGCGTCGACGTACACCGCGACGCAGCGGATCCCCATCGCGCGCGCGCTGCGCATCACCCGGCGCGCGATCTCGCCGCGGTTCGCCACGAGCAAGGAGGTGAAGCTCATCGACTTCGCTCGCCTCCCCGCCTTCGCAGGAGCCCGCGCTTCGCTCGGCTTCGCCTCGTTACGCGGCCGCTCCGCGGCCTTGCGAGCTGCGCGCCTCCGGCTTGCGTCACAGCCGGAACACCCCGTAGCCGCGCGCACCCGCGATCGCCCCGCTGCGCACCACCGAGAGGCAGATGCCGAGCGCGGTGCGCGTGTCGCGCGGGTCGAGGATGCCGTCGTCGCTGATCGCGCCGGTCGCCTCGAGCGCGATCGATCCCTTCTCCTGGATCGCCTCGACCGCCGCGCGGATCCTCGCATCGGCCTCCTCGTCGAACGGCTCGCCCTTGCGCGCCGCCTGGCCGCGCCGCACGATCGACATCACGCCCGCGATCTGCTTGCCGCCCATCACCGCGATCTTCGCGGTCGGCCAGATGAACGTGAAGCGGTTGTCGAACGCGCGCCCGCTCATCGCGTAGGTGCCCGCGCCGTACGAGGCGCCGATGATCACGGTGAAGTGCGGCACCGTGGAGTTGGTGACCGCGTTGATCATCTGCGAGCCCTTCTTGATGATGCCCGCCTGTTCGAAATCGCGGCCGACAACGAAGCCGGTCAGGTTCTGCAGGAACAGCAGCGGCACGTCGATCTGATTGCAGAGCTGGATGAAGTGGGCGGCCTTCTCGGCCGACTCGGGTGTGAGCACACCGTTGTTGCCGAGGATGCCGATCGGGTAGCCGTGGATGCCGGCCCAGCCGCATACGAGCGTGGCGCCGTAGCGCGGCTTGAACTCCTCGAAGCGCGAGCCGTCGGCGATCCGACCGATCACGTCGCGGATCTCGACCGGGCGGCGCAGGTCGGGGGAGACGATCCCGAGCAGCTCCTCGGGGTCGAGCACGGGGTCGTCGGCGCGCAGCGAGGGCGGCGGCCCCGCCTTGCGCCAGTTCAGGTGCGACATCACCTCGCGGCACAGGCGCAGCGCGTCGCGCTCGTCCTCCGCGAGGTACTCGCCGAGCCCCGACTTCTCCGCGTGCATCTGCGCGCCGCCGAGCGTCTCGTCGTCGGAATCCTCGCCCGTGGCCATCTTCACGAGCGGCGGGCCGGCGAGGAAGATCTTCGACTGCTCGCGGATCAGGATGTTGTAGTCCGACATGCCAGGCTGATAGGCGCCGCCCGCGGTCGACGAGCCGAATACCACGCACACCGTCGGGATGCGCAGCTTCGACAGCTCGATCATCTCGTAGAAGAAGCGGCCGGTCTCGGCGAAGTGCAGCGTCTTCGCGGGGCGCGACTTCCTGCGCCCGTCGCGCGGGGCCTCGTCCGGCTCCATGCGCAGATCGGCGCCCGCCGACTCGACGAAGCTCACGTACGGGATGCGGTTGTCGCGCGCGATCTCGAGCGCGCGCATCCACTTCTTCTGCACGTACGGCGTGAGCGCGCCGCCGAGCACGGTGGGATCGTTGGCGAAGATCACGCACTCGACCCCCGCGATCACGCCGATGCCGAGCGCCGCGCCGCCGCCGATCGCGAAGTCGGAGTTGTAACCGGCGAGCGGGGAGAGCTCGAGGAACGGGCTGTCGGGGTCGAGCGCGAGCGCGATCCGCTCGCGCACGGGCAGCTTGCCGCGCTGCGCGAGGCGGGCGTGATGGGCGGGCCCACCACCGGCCTCGGCTTCGTCGAGCAGCCGGTCGATCTCGGCGAGCTTCTCGAGCATCGCGGCGCGGTTCTCGGCGAATTCGGGCGTGCGCGGGTCGAGCGTGGAGCGCAGCGCGGGCGCGAGCAGCGGAGGAGCGCTTTGCATTGACAGATCCTAAGCGGCTCCGGTAACAACCCGCAATCGGTGTTACCGTGCTCGAAGAAGCGACCGACTTCCGCGCCGAGGCCGACGAGCTGCACGCATTCCTGTGCACGCTCGACGCGCGCGACTGGAGCCGCCCCACCACGTTCCAGCGCTGGACGCCCTGGGACGTCGTCGCGCACCTGCACCTCTACGACCAGGTCTCGCTCGCGTCGCTCGCGGGCGAAGAGGTGTTCTCGGAGCAGCGCAAGAAGCTCGTGGGTGCGATCGGGCGCGGCGTGACCAACGCCGACCTCGCGCGCGATCGGTTCGGTGCGCTCGGCCCCGCAGAGCTGCTCGCGAGCTGGATCGCGGGCGCGCGCGGTCTCGCGGCAGAGCTCGCGGGGTCGGATCCGAAGCGCCGCCTGCCCTGGTTCGGCCCCGACATGGGCGTGCGCATGTTCACCACGGCGCGGCTGATGGAGACCTGGGCCCACGGCCAGGAGGTCTACGACCTCGTGCGCGCACCGCGCGCGCACACCGATCGCCTTCGCCACATCGCGGAGATCGGGGTGCGCACGTTCGCGTGGACGTTCGTGAACCGGAAGCTCGAAGTGCCCGGCCCGCCCCCGTACGTCCGGCTGATCGCGCCGTCGGGCGCGATCTGGGAGTGGAACGGGCCGAGCGAGACCAGCGCGGTGCGCGGCACTGCGGTGGATTTCTGTCGCACGGTCACGCAGGTGCGCAACGTCGCCGACACCCGGCTCGAGGTGATCGGCGACGTTGCACAGGCCTGGATGGTGATCGCCCAGTGCTTCGCGGGTGGTGCGGTCGACCCACCGAAGCCGGGCGAACGCGCTAGTTGGTGACGGGTTCCGTAACGCGAGCCACCGCGCCCTTCGGGAGCGGCTCCGCCTGGTCCGCCGGGATGTGGTGCATCGAGCCGATCGACGTGATCACGAAGTCGGGGTAGCCGGGCGCTCCTACCTCGGGGATGTCGAGGCCCATGATCTCGACCTCGGCGGGCACGCGAATCGGCGAGATCAGGTTCGAGAGCTTGAACCAGGAGTACGCCATCGCGAACCCGAACACCGAGACCACGCCGCAATCGAGCACCTGGGCGAAGAACTGCGACACGTCGCCATAGAGCAGGCCGCGCACGCCGTCGGCGCCGTACTGAGCGACCATCTCCGGCCGCACCACGCCGTTCCAGCCCGCGCCGTAGTCGCCGTTGGCGAAGATTCCCACCGAGAGCACGCCCCAGAGCCCGCACACGCCGTGCACCGAGATCGCGCCGACGCAGTCGTCGATGCCGATCCCCTCGAAGAAGAGCACGGAGTACACGACGATGATGCCCGCAAGCAGGCCGATCAGAGCACCCGCCCAGGGCGACACGAAGGCACACGGTGCGGTGATCGCGACGAGGCCCGCGAGCATGCCGTTGCATAGCATCGACGGGTCGTGCTTCAACCCCTTGAACTCGAGCGCCACCATCGCGCCGATCGCGCCGGTGATGCTCGCGAGCATCGTGTTCACGACGATGAAGCTGATCCGCAGGTCGGTGCCGGCGAGCGTCGAGCCGGGATTGAACCCGAACCAGCCGAACGCGAGGATGAACGTGCCGAGCACGACGATCGGGATGTTGTGGCCGGGGATCGCGTTGGGCTTGCCGTTCTTGTCGTACTTGCCGATCCGCGCGCCGAGCACGATCGCCCCGGCGAGGCCTATGATGCCGCCCATCGCGTGCACGACTCCGGAGCCCGCGAAGTCGACGGCGCCATGGCCGAGGCCCCAGTTCAATCCGGTCTGCGCGAGCCAGCCGCCGCCCCACACCCAGTTGGCGTAGATGCAGTAGGGCAGCGCGATCCACAGCCCGTACAAAACGAAGTTGCGCCACGCCCAGCGCTCGGCCATCGCGCCGGTCGGGATCGTCGCGGTGGTGTCCATGAACACCATCATGAAGAAGAAGATCGTCATCACGCCGACGTCGCCGACCGCCGGGTTCAAGAACCAGCCCTTGAGCCCGATCAACCCCCACTGGAATGCGCCTGTGAGCGCGCCCGCGGTGTCGGTGGCGGCGCCAATGCCCCAGCCGTGATTCAGCGTCGCGAGGCCCGGCCCGAGCGAGGCGTACCAGCCCGGCGGCACCGGGCCGTTGAACCAGTTGCCCCAGCCGATCGCGAACCCGTAGGCCCAGAAGCCGAGGCAGCCGAGCGGGTAGATCATGAAGTTCATAGCCGCGGTATGTGATGCGTTCTTCGCGCGGCACAGGCCGGTCTCGACGAACATGAACCCCGCCTGCATGAACATGACGAGGAAGCCCGCCATAAGCGCCCAGACGAAGTTGATCGAGACCAGGTTGTGGGAGATCCGGTCGTAGAGATCGGCGATTCCGAGCTTGGACGGGACGTCGCCCTTTCCGTCACCCGCCGGGGTCGCCCAAACTCCGGTCGCCCCACCCGTGGGGTCTGGCCAGCTCGGCTTGGCGGGATCGTTGGTGCCGCTGAAATAGGCCGGCACCTGCGGCGCCTCGGGCTGGGCCGCGGCCACCGGTGGCGCATCGGTCGGCACCGCCGTCCCGGCTGATTCGGCCACCGGCGTCGTTGATGCGGCCGTGGTGGCTGCGTCTTCCGCGCACGCGACGCGCGCGGGCGCGATCCCGATCGCGAGTGCGCACGCGATCACAGCACTGCAGACGAACTTCGTGAGATCGATCCCTGTCCTCGTCATGGTCCTCCCCACTAGACGTGTCGTTCGCGGCCCGCGAGTGCAAGCGGAGTGCCAGTCGCAATCCCGCAGAAGCAGCGCAATGGGTGCAGCGGCGCTGGATTCACGCAGCACGCGATGCCGAGCAATTAGGCGACGCCGTCTTCTCGCAAGCGTCGTGTCTACATCGATCGGTGTATATCAGTGAAACCAGCGCGATCTGAAAAGTGAGATGTGATCGAAGCGAGATCGATTCGGCTGAACTCGGCGCGAGCGGGCCGATTCAGGCTCAACCAGCCGCAGGCAAGTCCCAGCGCGATCCGAAAGCGGCGCGTCGGGTGCCCAATTCGTCGGCACGAACCGGTCGAATCCAGCGCGATCGTGCCGTGCTGGAGACACCGGCGTCACCACCGGTGTCGCGCGATCGAGCTGGAGCGAGGTGGAAGCTGCGGCGCGCCATCGGGTCGGCCGCCTTTGCCACGGGGCGGCGTACCGTGGACCGCCGCAGGTTCCGTCGAATCCGTCGATTCGTTCGTGCAGCAGTCGGCAGGTTCCCGCCGCACCGCGGTGCAACCGCGATGCCACGCGCGGGATCGCCGTGCGCCCGCGCGCGGCGAGGGCCACTCGTGAGCTGCTCATTCGTTGCGCAGCGCCGCTCGGCGATTGGGCAGCCACCGGGGTTGCTAGGCGGTTCGTCGCGGGTCCGGCGACGACTCGGCGGGCGCGATGCGGCCGTCGACCCGCGCCGCACACCCGGTAAGCTCGACGCGATGCGCAAGATCGAAGCGATCCTGGATCCGGACCAGCTCGACGCGATCAAAGGGGCGCTCGGCCTGATCGGTGTGCAGGGAATGACCGTCTGCGAGGTGAGGGGCAGCCATTCCGAGTCGTTCGCAACCACACGCTACAGCGGCGCGGATTATCGGCAGTTGCAGCCGAAGATCCGCGTCGAGATCGTGGTCGAGGACAGGTTCGCCGACGCTGTCGTGCGGAGGGTCGTCCTGACCGCGAACCGCGGCCGCCTCTCGGACGGCACGATCGCCGTGCTGCCGCTGGCGGATGCGATCCGCATCCGCACGGGAGAACACGGCCCGGACGCGATCTGAGTGCGCCGTTTCCGGCGCAGACTCGCTCACAGCAACACGAGACTCACGATCGCAAAGATCGGGATCAGGATTCCGATCGAGTACCGCAGATACCCGAAGAAGCTCGGCATCACGACGCCGTTCTCTTCGGCGATCGCCTTGACCACGAAGTTGGGCCCGTTCCCGATGTAGCTGTTGGCGCCCATGAAGACCGACCCGGCCGATACGGCCGCGAGCAGCCGTGCGGCCGCCGGTCCGAGCGCCAGGAATTGCTCGAGGTAGCGTCCTTCGGCCGCGATCCCGTGGATTCCCGCCGCCGTCGCCGCGAACGTGAGATAGGTGGGTGCATTGTCGAGGAAGCTCGAGAGCGATCCGCTCGCCCAGAAGAAATGCCAGGGGTGCTCGAGACCGAGCTCGCTGCCGCGCGCGTTCAGGATCGCCAGCGCAGGAGCCATCGTCAGGAAGATCCCGGCGAACAGCACCGCCACCTCGAGCAGCGGTGCGAAGCCGAAGCGGTTCCTCACCCGGTTCTCGCCCGAGGTCGAGGCATAGGCCGCGCACGCGATCGCGACCATCGACCCCTCCTGCCAGCCGAACGGCCACGCCTCGCCCCGATTGCCCCAACCGCTGCCCGAGGCGAAGACGATCGCGACGATCGCGAACAGGAACACGAGATTGTGCGCACCGCGGACCCGCAGCGGCTCGTGCCGCATGACTTCTTCGAGCTGGGAGCCCGGTCGCTCGCGCTCCTCCCGGTCGAACACCGCCTGGTCCCAGAAATTGAACAGCACGAGCAGGAGCCCGTTGACGAGCAACCAGGGTTTCCAGAGCTGCAGCGTCCAGGCAAACGGAACACCCTTGAGAAAACCGAGGAATAGCGGCGGATCGCCGAGCGGCGTGAGCAGACCGCCGCAGTTCGCGACCACGAAGATGAAGAAGATGACGACGTGGGCCTTGTTCTGTCGCGGTGCGTTGGCGCGCAGCAGCGGGCGGATCAAGAGCACCGATGCACCCGTCGTGCCGAACAGATTGGCGAGGACACCGCCGAGCGCGAGGAACGCCGTGTTCATCAGCGGAGTACCCGAGAGCGAGCCCTCGAGGTGGATCCCGCTCGTGATCACGAACAGCGCCCCGATCAGCGCGAGGAACGACAGATAATCGCGTGCGCTGTGGAGGACGAGCTGCGCGCCATCCGCGCCGAACCCCGCGATCAGCTGGACCGAGGCGGGGACCGCGCAGAGTGCCGCGACGATCGCCTTGTTCCGGTTCGAATCCCACCAGCGCGGCGTCCAGAGCGGAAGCAACGCGAGCGAGAGCAGCATCGCGGCGAACGGAAGGCCCGCGGCGAGCGGGAGTGCGAGTCCGAGTGCATGCGCCGACATTCGCGACCGCTGTAGCAAAACCGGTGCCACGACTTGCCAAGCGCAGGCTCGCCCGACAACCTTGCGGCGTGCGCCGCGCCACCGGCGACTCGAGTGCTCATGAACCTCGAATACGGACTGCAATACGAGGCGTTCCGCGCCGAAGTTCGCGCGTTTCTCGACCGCCACAAGAGCGACAAGCCCGCCCTGAGCCTGATCGAGGTGACCCCCGCGGAGCGCGCGCGCTGGCTCTCGCTGCTGATCGAGCACGGGTACTTTGCGCGCACGATTCCGCGCGAGTACGGCGGCTACGGGGCCGAACCGGACCTGCTCGCGACCGTGATCATGGACGAGGAGTTCAACCGCGCGGGCGTTTCGCGCGGGCTCAACGCGCAGGGCCCCTCGATGCTCGTGCCGACACTGCTCGAGCACGGCACCGAGGAACAGAAGCGCCGCTGGATCGCCCCGACGCTGCGCGGCGAGGTGATCTGGTGCCAGGGCTATTCGGAGCCCGGCTCCGGCAGCGACCTTGCGAGCCTCACCACGTCCGCCCACGAGGACGGCAGCGACTTCGTGATCAATGGCTCGAAGATCTGGACCAGCACCGCGGACAAGGCGCAGATGATGTTCGCGCTCGTGCGCACCGAGGCCGCTGCGCCGAGGCATGCCGGGATTTCGTACATCCTGCTCGCGATGGACACGCCCGGCATCGAGGTGCGACCGCTCGAGACGATGTCGGGCGCGATCGGCGAGAACTCGTTCAACCAGGTGTTCTTCCGCGACGTGCGCGTGCCGCAGGCGAACGTAGTGGGCCGGCGCGGCGAAGGCTGGAAGATCGCCAACACCACGCTCGCGCACGAGCGCGCG
This sequence comes from Myxococcota bacterium, assembly GCA_035258825.1. Classification (GTDB taxonomy): domain Bacteria; phylum Myxococcota_A; class UBA9160; order UBA9160; family SMWR01; genus JAHEJV01. Next base: position 16,718 of record DATFWW010000013.1, on the reverse strand, counting down.
AGTCTGAACGCGAACGCCGAGGGGCTCCTGCTGCGGTTGATCCGGCTCATGCGCAAGGAGACGGCCAATGGCGCGCCCGCGATCGCGAGCCCCGTCTACCGCGACCGGCTGATGCGGCTCCAGGCGCGCGCGCACGCGATGAAGCACCACAGCATGCGCCTGCTCACGTGCGGCCTGCGCGGCGAGTCCCCGGGCGTCGCGGGGCTCGTGGTGAAGCTCTCGAACTGCCAGCTCAGCTTCGACATCGCGGCGCTCGCGATCGACGCAATGGGCGAGCTCGGCAGCCTCTACGACCACGCGAAGTACGAGCGCGAGAAGGGGTTCTGGCAGGCCCACTCGTTCTTCGCGCTCGGGTTGATCATCGGTGGCGGCACCGCGCAGATCCAGAGGAACATCATCGCGGAGCGCGGGCTCGGGCTGCCCCGCGAGCCGAAGGTCGCGCAGGCCTAGCAAGATGGATTTCGGCCTCTCGGAAGACCAGCGCCTGCTCGAGCAGAGCGTCCGCGGCTGGCTGCGAGACAACGTGCCGATCGCGCGCGTGCGCGAGCTGCGCGCCGCGGCCTGCCCGAACGACCGGGCGATCTGGCGTGGGCTCGCGGAGCTCGGCGCGGCGGGGATCGTCGTGCCCGAGACATGCGGTGGCAGCGGGCTCGCCCTGCTCGACGCCGCGCTCGTCGCGCAGTCGCTCGGCCACGCGGTGGCGCCTTGCGCGTTCCTCTCCACGGCCGTGATCGCGCCCGTCGCGCTCGGATCGTTCGGCGCGGATGCCAAGCCCTGGCTCGAAGGAATCGCGGCCGGCGAGCTGGTGTTCGGGGTCGCCTTCACCGAGACCTTCTCGGTGCGCGAGGGCGCGGGTGTGGTGCTCGCGGGTGATCGCGTGCGCGGCAAGGCGATGATGGCGATCGACGCACACGGCGCCGATCGGATCCTGATTCCGATTGGCGATCGGATCGCCGTGATGCGCTCCGATGCGCCGGGGCTCTCGACCGCGCGCCTCACCACGATCGACGCCACGCGCTGCACGGCCGAGGTGGTGCTCGATGGAGTCAGTCCGGACGCCGTTCTCGACGGCGCGGGCGGCGCGATCGCGCGCGCGCTCGACGCAGGCCGGATCGCGCTGGCGGCCGACGCGCTCGGCGCGTGCGAGGCGATGATCGAGCAAGCGGTCGCCTACGCGCAGCAGCGCCGGCAGTTCGGACGCGCGATCGGCTCGTTCCAGGCCGTGAAGCACATGTGCGCGGAGATGATCGCGGCGCTCGAGCCCGCGCGGTCGCTGCTCTGGTACGCCGCGCACAGCTTCGACGCACTGCCCGACGAGGTGCCGCAGATGGCCTGCCACGTGCTCGCGCACGTGTCCGAGATCGGGCGCGAGATCGCGAGCACGGCCACGCAGGTACACGGCGGGATCGGCTGGACCGACGAGCAGAACCTGCACTTCTGGTTCAAGCGGATCGCGGTCGCGCGCCACCTGCTCGGCGGGCCGGAGCTCCTGCGCGAACGCGCCGCAGAGCTGCAGGGGTTCGTGCTGTAGCTTCTGCGCGGTATGGCTGAAGCGCTCCCGTTCCGGATCAACGACGCCGACAACCATTTCCTCGAACCCGAGGACATGTACCAGCGCTACATCGACCCGAAGCACCGGGCGAAGGCGGTGCGCTTCGTCCGGGACGCGTCCGGGCGGCGCGTGCAGATGTACGGCGATCGGCCTTCGAAGCTCGCGTTCACGCGCGAGTCGGCGCCGCAGACGCAGGAGGAGATCGAGCGGCTCGCCGCCAGCGCGGCGCCGCAGAGCGGCGACGAGAGTCAGGCGAAGCCCGGTGACGGCGGCGCGCGCGCGCCCGGGATGTTCCTGAACCGGCTGAATCCCTACCGCGGCCTGAACGAGCAGCAGCGCAAGGCGCTGATGGCGGCGTTCGCGGAACAGCAGACCGCATGGGGCGATCGCGACCTGCGCCTCAAGCTCATGGACGAGCAGGGGATCCATGCCGCGATCCTCTATCCCGGCCATGTGCTGAATCTCGAGTTCGAGTTCGCCGAGGACGTCGACGCGATCTACGCCAACGCGCGCGCGTACAACCGGTGGGTCCACTCCGAGGTCGGCTATGCGCACGAGCAGCGCATGTTCCTGCCGCCCTACCTCTCGCTGGCCGACGTCGGCCTCGCGGTCGGGGAGCTCGAGCGCGTCCTCGCCGAGGGCGCGCGTCTCGTCGAGGTGATCACGGGGCACGCGCACGGCGGGCGAGCGAACCCGCGCGGCGGTCGCTCGCTCGCCGACCCGATCTTCGACCCGTTCTGGGCGCGCGTGAACGAGGCGGGCGTGCGCGTGTGCACGCACGTCGGGCCGACCGACTATCAGAAGTACGGCGCCGACTTCAGCGAAGACCCCGACGCGGTGCTGCGCGACTTCGGCGCCTTCCAGTGGGCGCTGTGCTGGGGCGACCGGCCCGCGATGGACACGGTGGCCTCGCTGATCTTCCACAACTTCTTCGGCCGCTTCCCGAACGTGCGCGTCTGCCTCTCCGAGCAGGGCACGGTCTGGCTGCCCTATCTGCTGCGCAAGCTCGATGCCACCTACCACCTCGGCCGGCCCGCGCGCTTCGGCAAGCTCGACTGCCGCCCGAGCGAGATCTTCCGGCAACACTTCGTGGTGGCGCCGTTCCCCGAGGAGAACGTCGCGCGCGTGGTGGACGAGGTGGGGATCCAGCCGATCGTGTTCGGCTCCGACTTCCCGCACGCCGAGGGCCTCGCGTTTCCGGGTGACTACGTCGCGGCGCAGCTCGCGGGATTCTCGGAGCCGCAGGTGCTCGCGATCATGCGCGACAACCTCGCGCGGTTTCTGGGAATCGACAGCTAGACCGCGACGATTCGGGGCTGCGGGATCTCGACATCGCTCTCCGGCGCGAGCCACCGGAACTGCCAGACGCCCGACGCGTGGCCCGCGGTGTCGAGCCAGTTCGCGTCCGCGAGCCCCGGATTGCGGTGCGCGACCGCGATCCGCACCGAGCCGTCCGCGCGCGCGACCGCGCCGCGCGCGTTCAGGTGGGTGCGGTGCCGCGCGTAGTCGAGCGACTGCCCCCAGTAGTTGCTCAGCGTGCAGCTCCAGTAGCGGCACTTCGGGGGCGCGAAGTCGATCACGGCTGCCTGACCCGGGTCGAGTTCCCACCAACCGGCCGCGATCTGCTGAGCGGGGATCCCCTGGAGCCGCTCGTTCGCGATTCGGTCGCCGGGCCGGAATGTGTTGGGGCGAGCGCGAAAGCGGTCGGCGAAGTCGAAGACGATCCGGTTGGTGCCGCGGATCATCCCGAGCACGCGCTGGAGCGCGGACGAGAGATAGGCCGGATCGAGCGGTGGGGGAGGGCCCCCCGCGTCGGTCCGCTCGAGCCGGAGCGCGGCCGGTGCCTCCCGCGTACGGTCCCAGAAGATCTGGCGCAGCATCATCGACGTGGTGTCGGGAGCGAGCTGGATCCAGTTCCCCGCGTGTTGGCGTGCGGAGAGGATCACCTCGAAGGAGCCGTCGCGCGCGATCGCGAGGTCGTCGATCTCGGTGAACGCCACCACGCGGCCGCCGCCCTTCGCATACGAGCCCGCGTAGACGCCCAGGGAGAAGTAGTGCGCGTCGCCGCGCGTCCCGGAGAGCCGGTACTCGTGGGCACCCGAGAGCACCGCGTTGTGGTGGAGGTTGTCCGGGTTGTCCCAGCCGAGCTTCGCACCGCCGCCGAGGCTGACCGACAGCGTCGGATGGGCCGCGTCGCCGCCCTCGACGATCAATTCGAGGGCGGAGCGCAGCGCGTGGGTCAGGTAGCGGTGGCCCTCGGCGAGATCGGACGCGGACTTCGGCGCGCCGGGCCGGAAGATCTCCTGGCCCGCGGCTTCGAGGCCGCGGCAGAAATCGGACCAGACATCGGGGCCACCCTCATGGTCTCCGCTCGCCCTCGGCTCGCTGCGCGAAACCTGCACGGTGGCGTAGGATGCCGCATTGGAGGAAGTCATGAACGTCGCCCAGATACGCGCTCGGATCGACCACCCGATCATCGACTCCGATGGCCACCTGATCGAGTACCTGCCCGTCGTGCGCGACATCCTGCGCGAGCAAGCCGGAGATGCGGCCGTGACCGGCCTCGACTACGTGACGTCGGCCGGCCGCTTCACGCGCGGGCTCTCCGTCGAGCAGATGCGCGCGAACGCGTTCGTGCGCTCGCCGTGGTGGGGCCTGCCCGCGCGCAACTCGCTCGACCGCGGCACGGCGCTCTTGCCGGCGCTGCTCGCGGAGCGGCTCGACGAGATCGGCATCGACCACGCGGTGCTCTATCCCACCTACGGCCTCGTACCCACGAACCTCGACGACGGCGATCTGCGCCGCGCGGTCGCGCGCGCGTTCAACACGTTCTATGCCGAGGAGTTCCGCGACCACCGCGCGAGGCTCACGCCCGTCGGCATCATCCCGATGCACACGCCCGAGGAGGCGCTCGCGGAGATCGAGTACGCGACGTCGCTGGGCCTCGACGCGTTCATGTTGGGCGGGCCGATCCTGCGGCCCACCCCGGGCCTCGAGCACCGCGCGGCGCGCTGGCTCGACACGCTCGGCGTCGACAGCCTCTACGACTACGACCCGGTCTGGAAGCGCTGCGCCGAGCTACGCATCGCGCCGACCTTCCACACGCCGTCGATGGGCTGGGCGACCCACCAGTCGCCGACGAGCTACGTCTACAACCACATTGGGATGTTCGCGACCGGCGGCGAAGCGGTGGCGCGCTCGCTGTTCCTGGGCGGCGTGCTGCACCGCTTCCCGACGCTGCGCTTCGCCTTCCTCGAGGGCGGAGTGGCATGGGGCGCGAGCCTCTACTCGGGCCTCGTCGGCCATTTCGAGAAGCGCAACCGCGAGGCGGTCGAGCACTACAACCCGAAGCACCTCGACCGGACGCTCCTGATCGAGCTGTTCGGCAAGTACGGCTCCGACCGCTACCGCGCGCGGCTCGACCAGCTCGAGGACGGGCTGCGCTTCCTGTCCGATCCCGACGAGACCAACCTCGACGAGTTCGCCGCCTCCGGGGTCGCGAGCGCCGAGGACATCAAGGACTGGTTCACGGAGCGCTTCTACTTCGGCTGCGAGGCCGACGATCCGCTCACCGCGGTCGCATTCGATACCGACCGCAACCCGCTCGGCGCGCGCCTGCGGCCGATCTTCGCCTCGGACATCGGGCACTGGGACGTGCCCGATGTCCGCGACGTCCTGCCCGAGGCATGGGAGCTCGTCGAGCACGGGCACATCGACGAGGCGGAGTTCCGCGCGTTCACCTACGAGAACGCGTGTGCGCTGTGGCCGAAGGTGGCCGCGCGGCTCTCGTAGACGCTATTTCGCCACGTCGAGGAACTCGGTGAACCCGTACTTGCGGTACGGCCCGAGGCAGATCTGTTCGAGCACGCCCACGCCGACGCGATCGCCGCACGTCGCGCGCACGACCTGTTGGATGTGCTGGTTCTCGAGCGCCTTCTCGTCGACGTCGTCGATCTTCCAGCTCTCGCCGCCCACGGCGAGGTCGCCCTTCCAGAGGCCGTGCCCCCACGTCGGGTGCGAATAGCCGATCCCCTTCATGCGGAAGCACAGCAGCGGCTCGAGCTCGATCCGCTGCCGCGCGCCGCCTCGTTCGAGCAGCGTGATCACCGCGCGCTGCGCGCGCCGCGTTCCGGGGAGGTAGGTGATCTGCTCCTCCAATCCCGCGAGCGGTTCGGTCGCGGGGTCCTCGATGCCGGGGATCTTCGCGGGGTCCTCGTAGGTGGGCACGAGCATGCCGTCCCAGTGCCACATCTCGCCGTGCTCGTTGGCGAAGATCCCCGCGTGCGTGCAGCGGTCCGGCCAGTGCAGCGGCGCCCACAGGAAGAAGATCTGCGGCACGCGGTCGGGGGGAGCGCCGGGCGCGCCGCCGCCGACCGGACGCACGCCCCACGACCGATCCTTCGTGCCGTACACGCGGCGCGGATCGACCGCGCAGGTGTGCCCGTCGTAGCGGATCTCGCCCAGCCAGTAGCCGAACTGGTTGAAGCGCGTCGCCTCCATTCGCGGCGCGCCGGTTGCGGCGCCGCCGCTCACCTGGTGGCCTTCCTTGAAGTTGGCGGTCCGCGGGATCCAGAGCAGATCGCAGGAGAAGCCCGTGTCGTTCTCGGCGACCGTCACGCGCAGGCTCTTCATCGGCTCGAGGATGTCGATCCGGAACGGCCCCACCGCGAGTTCGGTCGGTTCGATCGGCGCGCGGCGCGATGCGTGGAAAGCGTGCTGCTCGCCGCCGCGCACGATGCTGACGCCGCAGTCCATGATCCCGAGATTGGGATACAGCGCGGCGCCGATCCCGAAGTAGAACTCGCCATCGCGGTCGTACCCGTTGAACCAATAGCGGTCGTAGTGGTGGCGATCGGAGCTGACCGGTTGGCGCAGCGGGTGCGAGGTCTGGTGGATCGGGTAGTCGTCGAACTTCGAGAGCATGGGGGCCGCCTCTCCGTGTAGGGATCCCGACTATAACGGGAAACGGCGGGCGCGAACTGGCGAGCGCGAAGGTCCTGGCGAGGCTAGGGTGCGCGATCGGCATTGGGGTGCGAGTTGGCGCCGACGTCTCCGAAGCGGTGGCTCCCCTGGCTGCGGATCGCAGCCGTGCCGCTCACCGTCGGGATCGCGAGCGCGCTCCAGGACGCCGCGACTTCGCCGGTCATCTCCGAACGGCCGTACATGGTGCTGTTCGCCGGGGTGCTGGCCACGGCGTGGTTCAGCGGGATCGGACCGGCGCTGTTCGCGGCCGGGCTCTCCGCGTTGGTCGGATTCTTCTACCTCTATCCCGCCTCGGGCGGAACGGCGCCGTATCTCTCCGTGACGTTGTTCCTGGCGCTCTCGAGCGCGCTCGCGGGTGCGCTCGACTCGTGGCGGCGCGCGCTGCGCCGCGCGACCCGGGCGCTCGAGCAGGTGCGCGCGCACGAGCGCGAGCTCGAGGCCGCGCGCGACGCCGCCGAGGTGGCGAACCGTGCGAAGAGCCGCTTCCTCGCCACGGTGAGCCACGAGATCCGCACGCCGATGAACGCGGTGATCGGGATGGCGAGCGTCCTGCTCGACACGCCGCTCTCCGGGCACCAGCGCGAGCTGATCCAGACGATCCGCAACTCGAGCGACGCCCTGCTCGTGCTGCTGAACGACGTGCTCGACTTCTCGAAGATCGAATCCGGCCGCCTCGAGGTCGAGATCGAGCCGCTCGATCTGCGCGCGTGCGTGGAGTCCGCGATCGACCTGCTGGCTCCGGGCGCAGCGCACAAGGGGATCGCGCTGCTGCACGAGATCGGCCGCGAGGTGCCCGCCGTGATCTCCGCTGACGCGACGCGGCTGCGCCAGGTCCTCGTCAACCTGCTCGGCAACGCGATCAAGTTCACCGACGGCGGCGAGGTGGCTCTCGCGGTCTCCGCGCGACCGGTCAGCGACGGCGCGGTGCCCGGGGCGCCCGTGTGGGAGCTCCGCTTCGCGGTGCGCGACACCGGTGTGGGCGTGCCGTTCGACCGACGCGACCAGCTGTTCCAGTCGTTCAGCCAGCTGGAGATGGCGGGCGCGCGCAAGCCGAGCGGCACGGGCCTCGGCCTGGCGATCTCGCGCGCCCTCGTCGAGGCGATGGGCGGTCAGATCGGGGTCGAGAGCGAAGGGATCGCGGGTCGCGGCTCGACGTTCTGGTTCACGATCCGCGCCGAGGTGCGCGTCGGCATCGCACGCGCGCCCGAGCGCGAGCAGGCGTCCGAGTTCGATCCGGCTCTCGCGGCGCGGCGCCCGCTGCAGATCCTCGTGGTCGAGGACAACGCCACCAATCAGCGGGTGGTGCTGCTGATCCTCGAGCGGATGGGATACCGCGCCGACGTGGCGGTGAACGGCCGCGAGGCGCTCACCGCGCTCGCGCGGCGCCGCTACGACCTCGTGCTGATGGACGTCGAGATGCCCGAGATGGACGGCATGGAGGCGACGCGGCGGATCCGCGCGGACAGCCCGCGCGACGTGCAGCCGCGCATCGTCGGACTAACTGCGAACGTCGCGCCGGAGGACCGCGCCGCCTATCTCGCGGCGGGCATGGACGATTGTCTCGTGAAGCCGATCCGCACCGCGGATCTGCGCACGGTGCTCGAGGGCGGCTCTGTGGCCGCTACGGGTGTTGGTTGCTGACCGCCACCACTTCGCCGGTCATGTACGACGCGTAGTCGCTCGCGAGGAAGACCATCACGTTGGCCACCTCCCAGGGCTCGGCCGCGCGTCCGAACGCCTCGCGTCCCACCAGCTCCTCGAGCAGGCCGTCCGGCGTGACCTTGGAGAGGAACTCGTGCATCGCGAGGCTCGGCGACACCGCGTTCACGCGCACGCCCGCTTCGGCCGCCTCGAGCGCCACGCAGCGCGTGAACGCCATCACGCCCGCCTTGGCCGCGGCGTAGTGCGCCTGGCCCTTCTGCGCGCGCCAGCCGAGCACCGAGGCGTTGTTCACGATCGCGCCGCGCCGGCGCTCGACCATGTGCGGCAGAACCGCGCGCGTCATCCGGAACACGGAGGTCAGCGTGACGTCGAGCACCTTGGACCACTGCTCGTCGCGCATCTCGACCACGGGCGCGAAGCCGCCGAGCCCGGCGTTGTTGATCAGCACGTCGATGTGCCCGAGCTCGCGGATCGCGCCCGCGATCAGCGCCTGCACCTGGCCCTCGTCCGTGACGTCGCAGAGCAGCGCGGGCGGTGCGCTTCCGTTGACTTTCGCGAGCGTCTCGCTCGCCTCGGCGAGCCGGCGCTCGTGGTAGTCGCTGATCAGCACTTGGGCGCCTTCCTCCAGACAGCGTTTGGCCGCGGCGAAGCCGATCCCCGTGCCGGCGGCGGCCGTGATCACGACCGTCTTGCCCGCGAGCAGATGATGTCCGAACGGCGCGATCGGGGGCGGGGAGGGCACGTCAGCCAGCCCGCGGCTCGCGCGGCATGCCGAGCGCGCGCTCGGCGATGATGTTGCGCTGGATCTGGTTCGAGCCGGCGTAGATCGTCTCCGCGCGCGTGAACAGGAACAACCGCTGCAGCGCGCCGAGCCGGTATGGAAATCCCTCGCCGATCTCGGCTTCGGGTCCGAGCACGTCCATCGCGAGCTTGCCGAGATTGCGATGCCAGGTGGCCCAGTAGATCTTGGTGACGAGCGCGGCGGGCGGGAGCTCGCCCTCGGCGCGCGTGTCGGAGAGGATGCGCAGCGCGTTGTAGCGCATGATCTCGAGCCCGATCCATGCGTCGGCGAGGCGCTGGCGCAGCAGCGGGTCGTCTGCGGCGCCGTTGCGTTTCGCGACCGCGATGATCTCGGCGAGCTCGTTCTGGAACAGGATGTTCTGGCCGAGCGTGGAAGCGCCGCGCTCGAACGCGAGCGTGCCGTTCGCGACGCGCCAGCCATCGCCGGGCTCGCCGACGATGTTCGCGGCGTCGGTGCGCGCCCCGTCGAAGAACGTCTCGGAGAACTCCGCGGTGCCCGTGATCTGCGGGATCGGCCGCACCTCGACGCCTCTCTGCTTCATCGGCACGAGCAGATAGGAGAGTCCGCGGTGCTTGGGCGCCGCGGGGTCGGTGCGGCACAGCGCGAAGCACCAGTCCGACCACTCCGACCACGAGGTCCACACCTTCTGCCCGTCGATCACCCACTCGCCGCCCTCGAGTCGCGCGCGGGTCTGCACGTTGGCGAGGTCGGAGCCCGCGTTGGGCTCGGAATAACCCTGGCACCAGAGTTCCTCGCCGAAGAGGATCTTCGGCAGAAAGCGCTGCCTCTGCACCTCGCTGCCGAACGCGATCAGCGTCGGGCCGAGCAGGTTCTCGCCGATGTGCCCGATCCGCCCAGGTGCGCGCGCGCGCGCGTACTCCTCGTGGAAGATCACCTGGCGCGCGAGGCTTGCGCCGCGTCCGCCCGCGGACACGGGCCAGCCGAGCCCGATCCACCCGGCCGCACCGAGCCGCCGCTCCCACGCGAGGCGCAGGTCGATGCACGCGGTCTCGTCGCCCGGGCCGCCCCGGCCGCGCGCGTCGGCGTAGTCGCCCGAGAGCTCGGCGGCGAGCCAGTCGGCGACCTCGCGGCGGAACGCCTCGTCGGCGGGATCGAAGCGCAGATGCACCGAAACTCCGAGTGTTCCTTCCGAAGGTTCCTCGCGCTCGCGTCGAGCGTGCGAGAAATTACGATACGCTTCGGCTCGCAACCAGCCCGGAGAACGCGATGACCGATCCGGCCGCCGAGCGAACGGTGCCGCGCATGGTGGCCGCCGCAGTGGCGCGTTATGGGCGGCGCACCGCGGTCGAGGACGGCGACGTCCGGCTCACGTTCGAAGCGCTCGACGCGGCGGGCCGGCGCGCGGCGCGCGCGTTCCTCGCCGAGGGGATCGCGCACGGCGATCGCGTCGCGATCTGGGGGCCCAACGTCGCGGAGTGGGTGGTCGCGGCGATCGGCGCGCAGAGCATCGGGGCCGTGCTCGTACCGATCAGCACGCGCAACAAGGGCGCCGAGACCGCCTATGCGCTCGGCAAGAGCCGCGCGCGCGTGCTGTGCACGATCGCGGGATTCCTCGACACCGACTACGTCGGCATGCTCGCGGGCCACGACCTGCCCGCGCTCGAGCGCATCGTGATGCTGCGCGGCGAGGCGCCCGGCGCGCAGCGCTGGGAGGAGTTCCTCGCCGCTGGCGAGCGCGCGAGCGATGCGGACGTGCAGGCGCGCGCGGACGCGGTGGCGCCCGACGACCTCGCCGACATGCTGTTCACGTCGGGCACCACGGGCCGCCCGAAGGGTGTGCTCTGCGCGCACGGCCAGAACCTCGAGGCGTTCGAGGTCTGGTCGGGCTGGGTCGGCCTGCGCGAGGGCGACCGCTATCTCGTCGTCGCGCCGTTCTTCCACTCGTTCGGCTACAAGGCGGGCTGGCTCTCCGCGCTGATGCGCGGCGCAACGATCTTCCCGCATCCCGTGTTCGACGCGGAGGAGGTGCTGGCGCGGATCGAGCGCGAGCGGATCACGGTGCTGCCGGGCCCGCCGACGATCTACCAGTCGCTGCTCGCGGTACCGAACTGGCGCGACTACGACCTGACTTCGCTGCGGCTCGCGGTGACGGGCGCCGCGGCGATCCCAGTCGAGCTGGTCCACCAGATGCGCGACGAGCTCGGCTTCGAGACCGTGCTCACGGCCTACGGGCTCACCGAGTCGTGCGGCGTGGTCTCCGTCTGCGACCCGAGCGACGACGCCGAGACAATCGCCACGACCTCGGGCAAGGCGATCCCGGGTACCGAGGTGCGCTGCGTCGACCCGGATGGCAAGGAGGTGCCGCGCGGCGCGCCGGGCGAGATCTGGGTGCGCGGCTACAACGTGATGCGCGGCTATTTCGACGCCGAGGAGCAGACGCGCGAGGCGATCGACGCCGAGGGCTGGCTGCACACGGGCGACGTCGGCGTGATGGACGAGCGCGGATATCTCCGGATCACCGATCGAATCAAGGACATGTTCATCGTGGGCGGGTTCAACTGCTATCCGGCCGAGGTCGAGAACCTGATGTTCGCGCACGAGGCGATCGCACAGATCGCGGTGATCGGGATCCCCGACGTGCGCATGGGTGAGGTGGGGATGGCGTTCGTGGTGCCCGCGCCCGGGCACGCGCCGACGCCGGAGTCCATCACCGCGTGGTGTCGCGAGGAGATGGCCAACTACAAGGTGCCGCGCCGGATCGAGATCGTGCCGTCGCTGCCCGTGAACGCCGCGGGCAAGGTCGACAAGGTGGAGCTGCGCCGGCGCGCCGCCGGGGGTCGCGCGTGATCGAAGGAGCGACGCTCTGGGAGCTCGTCGAGGCGCGCGCGGCGGCGACGCCGGACGCGCTGTTCGCGGTCGACGAGCGCGACCGCCGGCTCACGTTCGGGGATTATCGCGACGCGGCGCTGCGCGTCGGGGCCGGACTGCACGAGCGCGGGATCGGCGCGGAGACGGCGGTGTCGTGGATGCTGCCCACCACGCTCGAAGCGCTCGTGCTCGCAGCCGCGCTCGCGCGGCTCGCCGCGGTCCAGAACCCGATCCTGCCGATCTACCGCGAGCGCGAGACGCGCTTCATCACGCGCCAGACCGGCGCGCGGCTGCTCTGCGTGCCGCCGCCGTTCCGCGGCTTCGACTACCCTGCGCTCGCGCAAAGGCTCGCGCGCGAGGACGACCAGCTCGATGTGCTGATCGTGGACGGCGCGCTGCCCGAGGGCGATCCCTCCGCGCTGCCGGCACCGCCGCTGCGCCTCGCCGCGGACCAGCCCGTGCGCTGGATCCTGTACTCTTCGGGCACCACCGCCGATCCGAAGGGCGCGTGCCACACGGACGCAAGCCTGATCGCCAGCTTCGTCGGCCTCGTGCGCGTGCTCGAACTCGCGCCGGATGACCGGCATGCGTTCGTATTCCCGCTCACCCACGTGGGCGGGATCGGGTGGCTGATCGCGAGCCTGGTGGCGGGCTTCGCGCACGTCGCCGTGGCGATCTTCGAGCCGAAGCGCGTGATCCCGCTGCTCGCGCGCCACGGCGTCACGCAGGCGGGTGCGGGCACGGTCTTCCACCAGGCGTATCTCGCCGCGCAGCGCGAGCAGCCCGGCGTTCCGCTGTTTCCGCGCGTGCGCGCGTTTCCGGGCGGGGGCGCTCCGAAGCCGCCGCAGCTGCACTACGACGTGAAACGGGAGCTCGGCGGAGTCGGGATCGTCTCGGGCTACGGACTCACGGAGTGCCCGATCATCGCGATGAACAGCGTGCGCGATCCCGACGCGAAGCTCGCCCATACCGAGGGTCGCGCGAACCCGCCCGAGGCCGAGATCCGCGTGGTGCGCAGCGATGGTGGGCTCGCGGCGGCGGGCGAGGAGGGCGAGCTCTGCTTCCGCGGACCGCAGCTCTTCCGCGGCTACCTCGACGCGCGGCTCGACGCCGCTGCGTTCGACGCGGACGGCTTCTTCCGCACCGGCGATCTCGGCCGCCTCGATGCGGACGGCTACGTGACGATCACGGGCCGGACCAAGGACGTGATCATCCGCAAGGGCGAAAACATCAGCGCGAAAGAGGTCGAGGACGTGCTCTACACCCATCCCAAGGTGGTCGACGTCGCTGTGATCGGGCTGCCCGATCCCGCGCTCGGCGAGCGCTGCTGCGCGGTCGTGGCGTGCCGGGACGGGGAGCTCGCGTTCGGAGACATGGTGGCGTTCCTCACCAGCGCGGGGCTCGCGAAGCAGAAGATTCCCGAGCAGCTCGAGATCGTGCCGGAGGTGCCGCGCAACGCCGCGGGCAAGATCCAGAAGCAGCTCTTACGGGATCGCTTCGCCTGATCGGGCGGCGCGTCCGCCGCGGATCCCGTCGAGCGCGAGCCGCACGATCGCGGGCACGAGCTTCGGCGTCGGCTTCGCGCGCGAGAAGAACAGTCGCACCGTGATCGGCCCGACGATCAGGTCGGCGGCGAGACTCAGATCGGTGTCGGCGGGGACCTCGCCGCGCGCGACGGCGCGCTCGAGCGCGCGGATCAGCGGCTGGCGGCGCGAGCGCACCACGGGCGCGAACACCTCCATCAGCTCGGGGTTGTGGGGCAGCTCCCCGGCGAGGCTAGGCACTACCGCGCCGAGCGGCGTCGAGACGAATACCTCGAGGTAGCTGCGCAGCATCCGCTCGAGGTCGTCGACGAGGTCGCCCGTGTCGGATTCTTCGAGCGCCGGCAGCTGCGCGAACGCCTCGATCACGAGCGGGAGCTTCGAGGCCCAGCGCCGGTAGATCGTCGCCTTCCCGACCCCGGCGCGGCTCGCGATCCCCTCGACGGTGAGTCCCGAATAGCCGACCTCCACGAGCAGCTCGAGCGCGGCGTCGAGGATCGCGCGGTGCGCCTCTTCGCTGCGCGGTCGCCCCGCGCTGGTCGCGGCCGTGGTCTGGGAGCTCACGCGCACCTCGGGGGAGTTCCGATACTGTACGTCTCGTTATTGAATTCGCCACGGTATCCTGGGTGGACATCGCCTGACAGCACATGCATGCTCCGCGCGCGCGGCCGGGGGGTTCCTGATGAGCGACCGCAGCCGAGATCTCGCGACCGCGGTGGCGGCAGTGCGCTCGGCCGCGCGCGCGTGCCGGGCCGTCCAGGAGCGGCTCGTGCGGCCGGAGGCGCTCGAGAAGGGCGACAAGAGCCCGGTGACGGTCGCCGACTTCGCGTCCCAGGCGATCATCTGCGCGGAGCTCGAGCGCGCGCTGCCGCAGGACCCGGTGGTCGGCGAGGAGGACGCGGCCACCCTGCGTCACGAGGCGCCGCTTTTGAAAGAGGTGGTGGAGTGCGTCGCCGAGCAGCGCGACGCGGTGAGCAGCGAGCAGGTGCTCGCGTGGATCGACCGCGGCACCGCCGACGCGACGGCCAGACGCTACTGGACACTCGACCCGATCGACGGCACGAAGGGCTTCCTGCGCCGCGAGCAGTACGCGATCGCGCTCGCGCTGCTCGAGAACGGGCGTGTGGAGATCGGGGTGCTCGGTTGCCCGAACCTGCCGCTCGACGGCGGCCTCGGCGCGCTGTTCACCGCGGTGCGCGGCGAGCGCACGCGGATGCAGAGCCTGTGGGACCCGCGTGCGCCCGCGCGCGCGGTCTCGGTCGCCGCGCTGGAGCGCGCGGATCAGGCGCGCTTCTGCGAGTCGGTCGAGTCCGGGCATTCGGACCAGGACGAGTCGGCGCGAATCGCGGAGGATCTCGGCATCCAGAGCGAGCCGTTCCGGATCGACAGCCAGTGCAAGTACGCGGCCGTCGCGCGCAACGACGCTTCGATCTACCTACGCCTCCCCACGCGCGCCGACTACCGCGAGAAGATCTGGGACCACGCGGCGGGCAGCCTCGTGGTGGAATGCGCGGGTGGCCGCGTTACCGACGCCGACGGCGCGCCGCTCGACTTCACGCGCGGCGCGACGCTCGCAGACAACCGGGGCATCGTCGCCACGTGCGGGACGATCCACGAGGAGGTGATCGCCGCGGTGCTCCGCGCGCGTGGCTAGCGCGCGGCGGTTCGCGCCGCTGCGCCGCGAATGGTCGCTCGCGCTCGGCGCACTCGGTGGCGCCGTTTCTCGCGTCGGCCGCGGGTGGCTCGCCGATCTCACCGCGCCGGGCGGTTCGCGCTGGTGCTCGGCTGGCTGTTCGCCGCGATCGCGGGGTGCGCATTCGGCGTGGCGCGGCACGCCGAGTCGCTGGCCGAGCGCGTGGGCGAGCCGCTCGGCACGCTCTCAGGACGGCGGTATCGAGCATCAGCCTGACCATCCCGGCGGTACTCCTGACTGAAGGGCGAACGCTAGTTCGCGGCAGCGTGGTCGCCCGCGCTCGCCGCGGGCGGGGGCGCGGGCGGAGTGGCCGATCCGGGTGTCGCGCCGGGCGCCGGCGCGGGCTGGTAGGGCTCTTTCACGGCGATCTTGATCCGCTGCCCCGGCGTGAGCGCCTCGTGCGCGAAGACGCCGTTGGCCACCGAGGTGAAGGTGAGGTCCCACTGGTTGTGGGTGCGCGCCGAGAGCTCGGCGAGCGTCTCACCGGGCAATGCTCGCGCGCTGCGCACGCGCAGCTCCTCGATCGAGGCCGTCTCCTCGGGCGTGATCGGGCGGAAGCTCTGCGCGAACTTGCGGAACAGGCCCTGATATTTGCTGACCTGTCCGCCGCGCGTGCCGCCGAGCAGGCGGTAGACGCGGTTGTTGAACGCCACCCAGGTGATCTCGGCATTGAGCGGGCCGAACGAGGTCGGCACCATCGCGACCGCGCGGAACGCCGGGAGCTCTCCGACGTGGAACGGCGTGCCGTGCTCGAGCGGAAGCGCCTCCAGCTCCGCGTACTCCCGGGCCGCTGCGATCGGATCGCCGCCCGGCCCCTGGAGCTCGAGCAGCACGACGCCGTCGTGCTTGGGCGCGATCGCCATCACGCGCGCGGGCTCGTTGTGCGTCTCCCAGCCGTACGGGAAGCGCAGCGAGAAGCCGAGGTCGGCGTGGAAGAAGCGGTCCTCGACGAACACGCCCTCGCTCGCGGGCCGATTCACCGACATCCCGTCGATCTTGTCGAGGTAGGCGTTGCGCGCGTCCTCGTAGGGCGGAGTAGCGCCGGAGGCCCCGTGCTTCCAGGCCTCGGTCTGAGCGCGGGAGGCTGCGTCCGCCATGCGCTCGCGCGTCGCGGGATGGGTGGACCAGTAGGTCTGCGGCATCGAAAAGCCCTCTTTGAGCTTCGAGTAGTTGTCGAGCTCCGTGAGGAAGCGCGCCATGCCGCCCGGGTCGAAGCCGGCCTCGAGCGCGATCTGCTGGCCGATCGAGTCCGCCTGGCGCTCCTGGTTGCGCGCATAGCGCGCGAACGGATTGCTCCCGGCCGTCTCCGACGCGTGTTCCTCCTCCTCGCGCCCGCCGGAGAGGATGTCGCCGAGCAGCGTGGCGAGGCCCAGCGTCTTGACGTGCGCGTCGAGCTTGGCGGCGTGGCGTGCCGCGACGTGGCCGATCTCGTGGCCGAGCACGTAGGCAAGCTCGGCCTCGGTGTTCGCGAGCAAGAGCAGCCCGCGCGACACGAAGATGTGTCCCCCCGGCAGTGCGAATGCGTTGGGCTCGTCCATCTCGACGATCTTGAACGTGTAGTTGACGTCCTGACGCGGCGAGTGCGCAGCCACCGCGCGTCCGACGGATTCCACGTAGCGATTCAGCGCGGGATCCTGGGCGACGCCCGCGGTGGCC
>DATFWW010000012.1:0-12735 GCA_035258825.1 Myxococcota bacterium | reverse complement strand
GATCGTGAAGACGTTGAGCCGGTAGTAGAGATCTTCGCGCAGGGCGCCGCTCGACACGGCTTCGGCGAGGTCGCGGTTGGTGGCGGCGAGGATCCGCACGTCGGATTCGATCGGGTCGTTGCCGCCCACGCGCAGGAAGTGCCCGGACTCGAGTACGCGCAGGAGCTTCACCTGGAGCTCCGGGTTCATCTCGGTGATCTCGTCGAGCAGCAGCGTGCCGCCGGCCGCGCGCTCGAAATAGCCGATGTGTCGCCGATCCGCGCCCGTGAAGCTGCCCTTCTCGTGCCCGAACAGCTCGCTCTCGATCAAATTCGGCGACACCGCGCCGCAGTTCACGGCGAACAGCGGCTTGTCCTTGCGGCGCGAGAGCTCGTGCAGCGTCTCGGCGACGAGCTCCTTGCCGGTGCCGCTCTCGCCGACGATCAGCACCGTCGCCGTCGTGGGAGCGACCCGCGCGATCAGGTTGTAGACCTGCTGCATCGGGGCGGAGCCGCCCACCAGCTTGCCGAACCGCCCGAGGCGGCGGAGCTGCCACCGCAGGCCGTTGAGCTCGCGCTTGAGCCCGCGCGTGCGCGCGACGTTCGCGAGCACGCCCGTGAGCCGCGCCGGGTCGAACGGCTTGGTCAGATAGTCGATCACGCCGTCGCGCATCGCACTGATCGCGGTCTCGACGCTCGCGTTCCCGGTCACCACCACGAACTCGGTGTCCGCGGCCGGTGCGGTATCGGCGAGCAGCTCGAGGCCCTCCCCGTCCGGCAGCCGGAGATCCACGAGCACGAGATCGGGCGCAGTATCCAGAATCAGCTTGCGCGCCTCGCCGAGTGAGCCCGCGACGCGCGTCTCGAAGCCTTCGCGCTTTGCGAGCAGCGCCACGCTCGTCCGGAACTCGTCGTCGTCGTCGACGATCAACGCGAGCAGCTTGGGATGCGGGTCGATTTCCAGCCGGGACTCCTCTCGACCTTCCAGTTCGCTCGCTTCCATGAGGTCTCCCTCTCGTTCCGCCGTGAGCTCGAGCAACGACACGCCTGCGAGCGAAGGGGCGAGGACGGGCGCGCTGCTCGCGCCGCGTCCCGCCCGTACTGTTGGAACCGCTATCCGCTCTTCTTGATCTGGAGGTCGTCGATCACCGACTTCACGCCGTCGGTCGCGCGCGCGACGCTGAGCGCCGTCATGCGCTCGCCGAACCCGTCGACGGTGCCCGTGAGGCGCACGACGCCGTTCCTGACCTCGATGTCGATCTTGTCGTCCTTGAGCGCCTCGCGCCCCTCGATCCGCTTCTTCACGGCGTCCTTCACCTGATCGTCGCGGGCGTCCACGCGCTTGGCGGCCACCTCCGGCACCACCTGGAGCTCGTTGTGCACTCCCTTCACCCCGTCGACCTTCATCGCCTGGCGTTCGGCGGCCGCCTTCTCGTCCTGCGTGCTCACGGCACCGAACAGCGTCACGATGCCGTCCTGCGTATCGACGTTGATCTTCATCGGAGACCCGCCGGGCTCGCCGATCAGCTTGACCTTGACCTTGGTGGTCAGCCACGCGTCGGACGCGCTATTCGAAGCTCCGGGCTTGGGGCCCTCGTCGTTCCAGATCTCCTTGTCGCCGAGCTCGTTGGGGCTCTGGATCTCGCTGGCCACCTTGCGGACGCCGTCGACACTGCGCGCGTCGACGAGCGCGCGCTGATGGGACGAGAGCGTGTCGGCCTTGCCCGCGAGCACCACGGTGCCCTTGTTGACGGACTGGACCTTGATCGAGCTGTCCTTCAGCGACGCGTCCTGCCGCAGCACCGTCTCGACGTGGTTCCGGATCTGGTCGTCCGAAGCCGTGACCTGCCTCTTCTGCGCCTCGGGGACGACGGCCAGCAGGTTGCGGACGTCCTTCACCCCCTTGACGCTGCGCGCCTCTTCTGCCGCCTTCGCCTTCGCCTCGGCGGTCGGGACCTTGCCCTGCAACGTCACCACGCCATCGAGCGTGTCGACGTTGATGTGCAGCGGCTCGAACCCCTCGGACGTCAGGAGCTCCATCTTCACTTTGGTCGTGGTGTAGGCGTCCTTGGGCTGGTCCGCGAGCACGGGACCCGCGAGCAGAACTGCGACGGCCACCATCAACCCATTCGCGAGAACATTCGCGAGAATCTTCCTCATCGGTCTTTCTCCTTTCTCGAACTAAACGGGTGGCCCGCCGCCGCGGACCGCGTTGGCGACCGCTGCCACGATCATCAACACCAGGAACGCGACGAACAGAATCCACGCAATGTTCGCCGCAGCACCCGCGAGGCCCGTCAGCCCCATGACTCCGGCGATCAACGCCAGCACGAAGAATGTGAGTGCCCATTGAAGCATCGCGATTTCCTCCTGCGGGGCTTCAAGCACGGACCGTGCCAAACGCCGCGAGAGCGCGTCCCACCTCGTCCCAACGGGACTAGCGCCTTGCGAGTCCACACGCGCGTTTGCGGGGCGCGCCTCCGTCGCCGGAATTGCAACACTTGCGAGGATCGAGCGTAAATCTTGCAATCCGCCAGGTGATCGAGAACACACTTCGCGGAGCTCGCACTCGTTGGTCGCCGGCACTCGCCCCTGCGCGCCGCCGAGCGCTTGGCACCTCCCTTGCGCTCCTAGCTCCTCGAACTCAGAGGGAAGAGCGATGTCGAGTCTCACTGATCCGCGCGTGTCCTACGGCGAGCCCGCCGGCACGCAATTGGATCCGAGTCTCGGCGACGCGCTCGAGCGCGTGTTGGAGGCCGGCGAGACGCTCTTCATCCGGCGGATCGATCTGCTCGTCGAGGAGCTCGCAGCGCACAGCTGGAGCCTGCTCACAGCGGCCATCAGCGCGATCCTCGCGACCGCGATCACACTCGCGGGCTGGTTCATCGCCGTGTCGGGCATGATCGACTGGCTCGACGACCACTTCGCGCGCTCCGCCGTCGCGCTTGCGGTCGGCGGCATCCACCTGCGGCCGGCATCGCGATCTTCGCGCTCGGGCGCAGGCGCCTCGCGGGGCGGAGAGCGCCGCGAGCTCGTCGACCGACCATCGGCTGGAGGAGCTCCGCGAGCTCGTCGAGGACCAGGAGGAGGCGCTGCGCTTGTCGGTCGAGCAGCTCGAACACGCGGCGCGGCGGACGCTCGACGCGCGCGCATGGATCGCGGCGCGACCGTATTTCTGGACCGCCGGCGCATTCGCGCTGGGCGCGTGGCTCGGAGGGCGAAGATCGTGATGGACCCGTACGGCGCGACACGGAGCAGTGACGGACCGGAGCGGGTCCGGACCTGCGCGGGCGACCAATATGCGGAGCGGTGGCCCGATCCGCTGCGCGCACTCGCCGAGCTAGGAGCCCCGGCTGCGCGAATTCATCCGGCGCCACCCCCTGCCCGTGCTGATCGGCGCGCTCGCGCTGGGCTTCGTCGTGGCGCGCGCGATGAGGGAGCCCTGATTGCATGCGGACGATGCGCTCGGACCTGGCGAGCCTGCGCGCGCTGCTCGAGGCGGCGGTATTGGCGCGGCCGCTGGCGGCGACCGCGGCCGGGATCGGCTTCGTCCTGGGAGGGGGGCTGACGCGACCGACGCTCGGAGTCCTGATCCAGACGGGTGCGCGCGTTGCGGCGAACTGGCTTGGCGAGCCGCTCCGACCGCCGGACCCCGAGAGCGGAGAGGGCGGGCAGCAGGAGGAGCGATGAATTCCGGACTCGACCGAGACACGAACTGGAGGAACATGATCATGGCGATGGCCAACCTGGCGAGCTACGCGCCGTCCACCTACGACCTGTTGAGCCGGATCGGGCTCGAGCGCCGCCGATCGCGCGCCGCGCGCGCCGCGTCGTGCGCCGGCTGGATCGGCCTCGCGCTCTGCGTCGGGAGCGGCCTCACGATGTTGTTCGCGCCGCGCCGCGGCGCGGAGGTGCGCGAGCGCCTCGGCGAGCAGGCCCGGCGCGCGCGCGAATACGTCGCGCCGCACGGCGACGACGATCGCGGCGGCGATGGTCGCCCGCGGCCGCCGTCGACGGCGCGCGCGACCGGCTGTATCTGAGTTGGCGCGATTGCCGACTCCCCCTGGGGTCGGTGCGCCGATACCGTCCTACCTGATCGTGCAGACGCGCTCTACCCGATCGCGGATCTCAAATACCCCTATTGACGTCACCGAGATCACCCGTACGCTCGAATCGTCGGGGGCGAGCAGAGGGGAACCTTCTTGGGGACGCGGCGTTCGGGGGGCGATGGCGAGGAACGCACCGCCACCCGAGCAATCGACGAGAGTCGGCACGAACTCCAGGTGCGCCTCGCGGCCATCATCGATTCGTCCAACGACGCCATCATCAGCAAATCGCTGGACGGCATCATCCGCTCCTGGAACCGAGGGGCCGAGCGGATCTTCGGCTACGCCGCCGACGAGGCGATCGGCCAGCCGGTGCTGCTGATCATCCCGCCCGAGCGCGCGGCCGAAGAGGACGCACTCCTGGCGCGGCTGCGCGCGGGGGAGCGGATCGGGCACTACGAGACGATTCGCGTCGCGAAGGATGGCCGGCGCGTCGACGTCTCGCTCACGATCTCGCCGATCCACGATTCCAGCGGGCACGTGATCGGCGCCTCGAAAGTGGCGCGCGACATCACGCTCGAGAGGCGCGCGAGCGAGGTGTTGCGCGCGTCCGACCGGATCAAGGACGAGTTCCTCGCGATCCTCGCCCACGAGCTGCGCAACCGGCTGGCGCCGATCTCCACCGCGGTGCAGGCGCTGATCACCCAGGAGCGCGCCGCGCCCGAGACCAAGCCGGCACTCGAGTTGATCGAGCGGCAGACCACCCAGATGCTTCAGCTCATCGAAGACTTGACGGACGTCTCGCGCATCGCGCGCAACCAGCTCCCGATGCGCAGGAAGCGCGTGAGGCTCTCGCACGTGTTGCGCGACGCCCTGGAAATGAGCCGCCCGCTGATCGACGAGCGCGGGCACACACTCACCGCGAAGGACGCGCCGGACGCGATCTACCTCGACGCGGACCGCGCGCGCGTCGCACAGGCGATCACCAATCTGCTCAACAACGCGGCCAGGTATACCGAGCCGGGCGGGAGGATCTCGCTGTCGTCGGAGCGGCGCGGACAGGTCGCCGTGATCACCGTGAGCGACAGCGGCGCGGGTATCCCCCCGGAGATGCTGCCGCGCGTGTTCGACATGTTCGTGCAGGTCGGCGATGAGATGGAAAAGTCGCAGCGCGGACTCGGCGTGGGTCTCACGCTCGTGAAGCGGATCGTGGAGCTGCACGGCGGCACGGTCGAGGCGCGCAGCGAAGGGAGCGGGCGCGGAAGCGAGTTCACCGTGCGCATTCCGGTGGCAGCGGGATCCCCGAGGCGGCGGCGCGCGAACAGCAGCACCTCGCCGGTGATGGACGAACCGCGCATCCTCATCGTCGACGACAACCGCGATCTCGCGAACAGCCTCGCGATGGCGCTCTCGTCGCGCGGGCACGAAGTCCGCGTCGCCTACGACGCACCCGAGGCGCTGGAGATCGCCGAGCAGTTCCGCCCGCAGGCGGTGGCGCTCGACGTGACGCTTCCGGCGATGAGCGGGATGGACCTGGTGCGGCAGGTGCGGAATCAGCCGTGGGGCGAGAAGATCATCTTCGTCGCCGCGACGGGATGGGGAGCGGATGAGATGCGCCGGCGCGCGCTCGAGGCCGGCTTCGATCACTTCCTGGTCAAGCCGATCGATCCCGCGCAGTTCCTGAGCTTGATTGCGGCGCCGCCCGGCGTGGCGCGCTGAATCACAGCTTCTTGCACTGCGTCGCTTCGGGCAGCCGGCATCCGCCTTCGCACACGGGGCGCTTCGGAGTGGCCGTAGCGCTCCCGCCCGGCGTCGACGCGCACCACCACTCCCGTTCGTCCGGCTCTCGTGCGTCCTGCTTCACGCACGCGCCCGGCGCGCAGACGACGCGGCCGAGGTTGTCCACCACGGCCGTGCCGCGCGGGTCGATCGCGCAATACCACTTCTCGAGCGCGTCAGCCTGACAGTGATCGCCCGCGGCTCTCGCACCCACCGCGATGAACGCGGTGATGGTCGCGAGCAGAATTTGCACGAGCTGACGATGCGCCGATCTCATCGCGTCCTCGCTCCATCGACATGCAGGATTCGGGCCACTGGCACGCGAATTGCTCCGTGACCGGGCATGAATCGGCGACTTTGCGCCCCGTCGCTGCTGGCGGCCGCGCTCGTATGCTGCAGCTCGCCCCCGGCGCGCGAGGAGCTGATCGACGAACGCGCGGCCGCGCCGGCGCGCGAAGAGTGCGCCGACTCGCTCGGCGCGGCCGCGATCCGGCGCATCGCACCGGCTCCCGATCAGAGGCGCTTCCTGTGCCGGATCTATGCGATCGAGAACAGCGTCACGCAGCGCCCGCTCGTCCCGGACAACGACGTGACGCTGCTCGTGGATGGCCCCGCCACGCACGCGGCGCAGCTGGCGGCGATCCAGCGCGCGCGCCACCACGTGCACCTGAACGCGTACATCTTCAACGACGATGAGACGGGCCGGCAATACTTCGACGCGATGATCGAGCGAGCGCGCGCGGGCGTCCATGTGCGGCTGATGATCGATGGCTTCGGCGCGCTGTCGCTCGGGCCCGGATTCCGTTCGGCGCTCGAGGAGGCGGGCGTCGAGGTGCACGAATACGCCTCGATCAACCCGCTCGAGCAGCCGGAGCTCTGGCGCATCTCGCAGCGCAACCACCGCAAGCTCCTGATCGTCGATGGCCGCGTCGCGTTCACGGGCGGCATCGGGATCAGCGACCAGTACAGCCGTTCCTCGGCCTCCGGGTCTCCCGAGCACGGCTGGCGCGACACGCACATCCGGGTCGCCGGCCCCGCAGTGGCGGAGTTCCAGCGAATCTTCCTCGAGAACTGGCGCCGCGAGGTCGGGCCGGTGCCGGACGACTCGAGCTACTGGCCCGCGCTCCCAGCGGCGGGCGACGAGCTGGTGCGCGCCGTGTCCAAGGAGGGCGAGGACGTCTCCGACCTGATGCTGTCCCCGTTCGCGCGCATGGTGCGCAGGATGCGCGCCCAGCGCGAGCGGAACGCGATCTACGCGAGCTACCTCGCCGCAATTTCCGAGAGCGAGCGGCGCGTCTGGATCACGCAGGCCTACTTCGCGCCCAACCGCGAGTTCCGCCGCGCGCTCGAGAGCGCCGCGCGGCGCGGCAGCGACGTGCGCCTGCTCGTGCCGGCCAACAGCGACGTCGGCTTCCTGCTGTGGGCGTCGCGGGACCAGTACGGGGATCTACTGCGCGCGGGCGTGCGGATCTTCGAGTACGAGGGTCCGGTGCTGCACGCGAAGACCGCGGTGGTCGACGGCGTGTGGTCGACGGTCGGCTCGAGCAACCTCGACTACATGAGCTTCATCCACAACGACGAGGCCAACGCGATCGTCGTCGGCCATGCGTTCGCGCGCGAGATGGAGCGGATGTTCCTCGACGACCTCGCGAACGCGCGCGAGGTGACGCTCGACGCGTGGCGCGCGCGGCCGCTCGAGGACCGCATTCTCCAGGGGGTCGCGAGCGCGTTCAAGTACTGGATCTGAACCGTCGGGCGCAGGTTCTACAAACGGGAGGCGCGCGCGCAGCTCATCGGCGCGGAAGTCGCCGCTCCGGCCGGGGCGCCGGCACGGCGATTGCTCTGTGGGTCTGGGTGACACCGTCTCGATTCCACGAGACCGCCGACTCGCTGCGCGGCGAGACGCGCGAGATGCACCGCGCGATCGCCTCGCCGATCGAGGAGCTCGGGGAGAGCATCATGAACCGGGAAATCCCTCCGCTGCCCTATCCCAAGAACGCGCTGGCGCCGTTCATCGGCGGCGAGACCGTCGAGCTGCACTACGAGAAACACCACAAGGGCTACCTCGAGAAGCTGAACAAGCTGCTGCGCGGCAAGCGCGAAGCGGAGCTCTCGCTCGAGGAGCTGATCCGCACCGCGCGCGGCGACGTGTTCAACAACGCCGCGCAGGTGTGGAACCACAACTTCTACTGGCTCAGCATGCAGCCGGGCGGCGGCGGCGAGCCGGCCCACGAGCTCGCGGCGCGCATCGATCGGGCGTTCGGCTCCTACATCGAATTCCGCGCCCAGTTCGCCGGGGCCGCGATCGGAGAGTTCGGATCCGGCTGGGCGTGGCTCGTGAAGGGACGCGACGGGCGGCTGTTCGTCTGCAACAGCAACGACGCCGAGAACCCGCTCCTGCGCGACCTCGTGCCGCTGCTCACGATCGACGTCTGGGAGCACGCCTACTACCTCGACTACCGCAACGAGCGCGCGCGCTACGTCGAGATGTTCCTCGATCACCTGCTCAACTGGGACTTCGTGGCCACCAATCTCACGCCCGCGCCGCCGGCCGGTGAGGGCCTCGCCGATCACGACCGCCCGGGGCGGGCCTCAGCCGGCAGCACGCGCTCGAGGTCCGCGCGCATCGCGTCGGGCTCGTGATCGAGGCCCAGGTAGCGGCGCACGATCCTTCCCTCTCGGTCGATCAGGAACGTGGCAATGGTGTGTTCGATCTCACCCGAAGGCGAGCGCACCCTGCCGACGCCGTACGCGCGCACCACCGCGTCGACGTCGGCGCTCGGGCCGGTTGCGAACGTCCAGCCGCGCGTGTCGAGCCGCCGCGCACCGGCCCACGCGCGCAGCGCGGCGGGCGTGTCGCGCTCGGGGTCGAGCGTGATCGAGACGAGCTGCACGCGCGCGCGGTCGGCTTCCGACAGGCCGTCGCGCACCTTCTGGTGCAGTCCGGTCAGGATCGGGCACGGGCCCGGACAGCTCGTGTAGACGAAGTCGAGCAGGACCGCCTTGCCACGCAGCGATACGAGGGAGATCGGGTGCGCGTCCTGGTCGATCAGCGCGAAATCGGGCGCGGGGTCGCCCGCCGCCGCGAGCGAATCGCCGCGCGACGCCTCCGACGCACCCGCCTCGCCCGCGCCCTCCGGCGCCCCGAGCGACACGATCTCGAACCGTTCGCCGCGCCGCGCGATGCGGAACTCCACGTACTGCCCGGGGGCCAGGCCCGCGAGCAGTGCCGGGTCGGCGACGTCGAAGCTCATCGTCATCGCGGGCATCAGGCCCGGGATGTCGCCGTGCTCGATCGTCACCTGGCGCTCCTCTGCGCGCACCTCGCGCACCACGCCGCCCGCGTCGAACGTGTCGCCGCGCCCGCACGCGAACGCCCCGAGTGCGGCCGCGAGCGCGAGACCGCGACGCGTCAACCGAGGTCGTCCACGAAACTCGCCTCGAGCGACGCGGAGTCGAGGCGATACACGCGATGCAGCGCGCGGTCGAGGTTGCGGCTCTGGATCAACTCCGCGAGGAAGTTCCCCAGCTTGCGCTCGCCCTCGAGGCGCGCGAGGTAGTCGATCAGCGCGTACGACTGGAGATAGGCGATGCGCGCGGCGTCTGGCCCCAGCCCGGCGAAACTCGGCTCGGCGAGCGCTGCGAGCGAGTAGAGCCCGCCCTGGCGGGCGAGCCCCGCGAGCGCGGCGCGCTGTCCGGACGCCAGGCCGCGCTGGCCCGAGGTGCGCGCCTCGAACCACTCGGCGACTCCCTCGTTCACCCAGCCCGGCACCCAGAGACTGGGCGCGGCCGCATCGAGCGCTGCGTGCACGAGCTCGTGGTGCAGCACGCGCGAGAGGCCCGCCGTGAGCCCCGTGTCGCCGCGCACGCGGATCACGCCCTGGTAGAAGCCGGCCGCCGGGAAGCGGAACCGCCCGGCGAAGGTGGCGTCGAAGCGCGCGGGGTCGTACACGATGACTTCGATCCGCCGCTGCGGGCGCAGCTTGAGCCAATCGCCGAGCTCGTCGTAGGCGCGCTCGAGCTCGCCGAGCAGCTGCTCCTCGAACCGGCGCGAGCCGTGGATGCCTCCGCGCTCGTTCGTGACGGCGTCCTGTTGCAGCACGAAGTGCGACGACCGCCGCTTCTCGAATTCGCCACCGGAACCGCGCGCGCGCGCAGCGGCGGGCAGCGCGAGCGCGGCGCATGCGAGCAGGATGGCAGCGAGGTTCGAAGGCTTGGGCGTCATCCCGGACCGCCGCGAACGCGGCCGCGCGAGTGTAGCCGAGCGCGATCAGTAGGCTCCGAACGTGAAATAGGTCAGTGCCGCGCTCGCCGCGGTCCTGAGCAGCGCGGCCCATTCCTGCGCGTCCTTCTGCCGCGCGGCCTCCTCGGGGCACTTCTCCGCGAAGTGATCTTCGAGGTAGTGGATGCGCTTCTCGAACTTGTCGACGCCGAGCTCGTCGTCGATCTGCGCGGCGCGCTGCTTCATCGCGTCGGCGTGAACGAGCTGCCGCGCGATCCAGTCGCACCGGCCGTTGCGCGACTTCGGGCCCGCGCTCGCGCCGGCGGGAGCCAGGAGCACGAGGCCGATCGCGAGAACCAGGGCGAGACGCATGGGTCCCTTCCTCCGAGGGCCCCATCTCTATCGGCGCGCGGGGCCCGCGGGTGAAGGCCCTCGCGGGCGCCGCCGGATTCGCCATGCACCCCGAGGGGTTCGCCCGCAGCCTGCGCGCGCGTGAACAGGGCTCAATCGCGTGCAACGCGGCGCCGATCCAGACCCATGCCTCGCGGCACCGGACGGATCGCGCTGCTCTGCGCGCTACTCGGGTTTGCGGTGCTGCGCGCCGCGGCGATCTTCGACACCGCGTTCAACTGGGACGAGTTCGCCCTGTTCCACGACGCTGCGCTCACCGCCGAGAGCGGCGTGCTCCACACGGGGGGCCACCCCGGCCTTCCGCAGGTGGCCCTGCTGCCGCTGGTGCGCGGATGCACGGACGAGATCGCAGTCGGCCGAGCGGCGCGGTTCGCGTGGCTCGCGATCACATGGACCTACCTCGCGGGCGTGTTCGCGATGCTCTATGCCCTGCTGCCGGAGGACCGCCATCGCCGCCACGACGCCGCGCTGGGCACCGCGCTGCTCGGCCTGCTGCCGGCGTTCCTCGAGTGGTCGATCCAGGTGCGCACCGACCAGATCGCGCTGTTAGGCGGCGCATGGGGCACCGCCGCGCTGCTCGCTTCGCGGCGCCGGCCCTGGCTTGCGTTCGCGGCGGGCGCGGCGCTCGGCGTCGGCTGGCTCAGCACGCAGAAGCTCGCCTACGTGGCGGCGCTGGCGGGTCTGCTCGCAGTGGGCGACCTCGCCGTGCACGCGGACTGGCGCGCGCGGCGCGATCTCGCGCGCGCGGCCGGCGCGGCGCTCGGGGCCGCGGTCGTGCTCGCCGCGTGGCGCGTGGCGATCTCCGCGTGGTTCGCGGTGCCGGCAGGCCACGCTGCGATCACGGGCACCTCGCCGGATAGCGTCCGCAACTATCTCGACATCTTCGACTTCTACCGCGCCACGATCGGCTACTCCCAGTACGTCGACACGCTGCCGACGATCGGACCGCACCTCGCGCTGTTCGCCGCGATGATCGCGGCCACCGCCGCTCGCGCGCGCGCAAGTTTCGCGCAGCGAGCTGCAGGCGAGCGAAGACCATCCGACGTGCGCCTCGCGCTCGCGTGGGCCGTGCTCGCGCTCGGTGCGGGGATCGGCGTGTTCCACGCCGCTGCGTTCGCGTACTTCTTGATGACGCTCGGCCTGTTCGCCGCCGCCGCCCTCGCGCTCGCCCTGCCGTCGCTGCGCGCCGCGTTCGAGGACCGCTGGCCGAGCAGCGTGCGCCTCGCGGTGCCCGTGGTGTGGTCCGCGCTGCTGCTCGGCGCGGTGCTCCATACCGCCCTCGCGCTCGCCGACACCCAGGCCGTCCAGCGCGACAGCCTGCGCTTCGTCCACCGCAACTTCTCGCCCGACCGCGCGGGTTTCCAGCCGGAGACCGCGCTGTTCTGCGGCGTACGCCAGCCGATCGGGCTGTGGTTCTCGCAGCGCATCTATCGGACCTTCGAAGGGCCGCAGCGCAACCGCGAGGTGGAGCAGCTGATCGCGCGCTTCCGCGCCGAGCCCGTCCACTACCTCGTGCAGTCGTTCCGGCTCAACCAGTTCCCGCCACCCGTGCTGCGCTTCTGGGACGAGAACTATCAGCCCTACCGCGATTCCGTGTTCGTGGCGGGCCGACGGCTGCAGGGCGACGCGGGCCAGCAGGGCGAGTTCGACCTGCTGATGGCCGCGCCCTACCGCTGGCTGCCGATCGGCGGCGCGCGCGCGATCCGCGTCGACGGCGAGTCGCTCGCGCCCGGGCAGGTGCGCTTCCTGGGCACGGAACGCCACCGCGTGGCGTTCGACGCGGACGGCACGCGCGGCCTGCTCGTGCTCGCCATCGGCGAGCCGCCGGGTCCCGCGCCGGCCGCGTTCTACAAGGCCTACTGAGGTGCGCGTCGCACTGCTCACGAACATCCTCACCCCGTACCGCCTGCCCGTCTACCGCGATCTCGCCGCGACGGCGGGCTGGCAGCTGCGCGTGATGTTGTGCGCCGCCGATGACCCGAGCTGGCAGCGCGCGTTCGCGGGCGCGTACGAGGAGGGGCGCGCGTCGCTCGACGTGCAGGTCGTCGCGGGCGCGTCGCTCCGGCGGCGCGTGCGGACGCACCGCGCGCAGTCGTCGGAGCACTGGGCGACGCTGCACGTTCCGTGGGGTGCGTTCGGCGCGCTGCGCCGATTCGCGCCCGACGCGGTGGTGTCGAGCGAGCTCGGCCCGCGCACCGCGTTCGCCGCCGCCTACGCGGCGTTCTTCCGCGTGCCGCTCGTGATCTGGAGCTACCACGCGCGCAGTGCGGCCGCGGCGGTGGGTCCGTGGCGGCGCGCG
>DATFWW010000011.1:0-4843 GCA_035258825.1 Myxococcota bacterium | reverse complement strand
CGCCGCGCCTGATCGTGCTGGACGTGGGGCAGGGCGACGCGGCGCTCGTGCAGGGTCGCCGCGGTGCCGTGCTGGTCGACGCGGGACCTGCACGCGACGACTTCGATGCGGGCGCGCGGTGCGTGGTGCCGGCGCTGCGCGCGCTCGGCGTCGCGCGCCTCGATCTGCTGATCGCGACGCACGCGGACCTCGACCACCGCGGTGGATTGCCCGCCGTGCTGCGCGGACTCGAGGTCGCAGAGCTGTGGCTTCCGTGGGGAGCGCGCACCGATCCCGGCTTCGCCAGCGTGCTCGCAGCCGCGCGCGAAGCCGGTACGCGCGTGCGCGAGGCCGGCCGCGGCAGCCCGCGGCGCCAGATCGCCGACCTCGCGGTCGATCCGCTGTGGCCGCCGCGCGCGCGCGCGGGGCGCGAGTCGCGCAACGAGCGCTCGCTCGTGGTGCGCATCTCGACGCCGGGCGGCG
This sequence comes from Myxococcota bacterium, assembly GCA_035258825.1. Lineage (GTDB taxonomy): Bacteria > Myxococcota_A > UBA9160 > UBA9160 > SMWR01 > JAHEJV01. The sequence continues at coordinate 4,381 of DATFWW010000011.1, read as the reverse complement.
CGCGCGTGCTGCTGCCCGGCGACCTCGGCGCGCGCGCCGAAGCGCAGTGGCTCGCGGTGGAGTCCGATCCCCGTGCCGACGTGCTGCTGTTGCCGCACCACGGCAGCCGCGGGTCGAGCTCGGCGGCGTTCCTCGATGCGGTGGCGCCGCGGCTCGCGATCGCGTCGGCGCCGTGCCGGAGCCGGTTCGGGATGCCGCATCCCGAAGTCCGCGCGCGGCTCGCCGACCGCGCGGTGCCGATGGCCTGGACCGGCCGGGATGGAGCGGTCCGCGTGGCACTGCGCGGTCCTCTGCGCGCCGTCGGGACGGGCGAGCCGTTCCGCTGCCGGTAGGTCGGCGACCCGCGCGCGCGAGATACAATGGCGCGCGTTGTCGCGGGCAGACGCGTTCTCCGGTCGATGGGCCGCCGCAGGGATTCTGCTCGCGGCGGCCGCGCTGCGGATCGTCCACCTGCGCGAGATCGCGGCCCACGATCCGTTCTTCGATCTGCACGACGTGGACAGCGCGCTCTACGACGCGTGGGCGCGGAGGATCCTCGCGGGCCGCGCTCCGGACGACGGCGTGCTGTTCCTCGGCCCGCTCTACGCCTATTTCCTCGCGCTCGTGTACGCGATCGTCGGCGCGACGCCCGCCGCGGTGAAGGCTGTGCAGTGCGCGCTCGGCGTCGCGAGCGTGGCGCTCGTCGGCCTGCTCGCGCGCGACTGTTTCGACCGCCGCGCGGCGCTGGTCGCCGCCGCGATCGCCGCGGGCTACGAGATGCTGATCTTCTACGGCGGCACGCTGCTCGTGGCGAACGTGGAGGTCCCGCTCGTCCTCTTGCTCGTCTGGATGTCGCTGCGGGCGATGCGCGACCCGACGCCGCTGCGCTGGCTCGTGTGCGGCCTCCTGTGCGGCCTCTGCTCACTCGCGCGCCAGACCGACCTTCTGTACGCGCCGCTGTTGCTCGCCGGCCTGTTCGCGCTCCAGCGCCGGGCGCTCGCGGCGCCGCGGCTCGCCGGGCTCGCGGCGGTGTTCGCGGGCGGTGTCGCGGTGCTGTTGCTGCCGTTCGCGATCCACAACTACCGCGCGAGCGGGGACTTCGTGCTCGTCAACAACACGGGCGGCGCGAATCTCTACATGGGCAACAACCCGTACACCGACGGCACCTGGGTGCCGCCGCCGATCGGGCGGCGCGTCGACAATCCGATCGCGATGCGCGAGGCCTTCGCGCGCACGGCCGAGGCGCGCACGGGACATCCGATGCGGCCGTCCGAGGTCTCGGCGTTCTGGGCGCGCGAGGCGCTCGCGTTCATCGCGGCCGAACCGGGGCGCTGGCTGGTGCTGGAGCTGCGCAAGCTCGCGCTGTTCTTCAATGCGCGCGAGGTCTGGAACATCCGCGCGATCGCCGTCGAGCGCGAATTCTCCGCCGTGCTGCGGCTGCCGCTCCTGCGCTACGGCCTGGTCGCGCCGCTCGGGTGGCTCGGGGTGGCGCTCAGCGCGCGGCGCTGGCGGACGCTGTTCCCGCTCCACGCGCTGCTCGCCGTGTACCTCGCCTCCGCACTCGTGTTCTTCGTGCTCGCGCGCTACCGGGTGGGCTGCGTCCCGGTGCTGATCGCGTTCGCGGGCTTCGCGGTCGTGTGGCTCTGGGATGCCGCGCGCGCGCGGCGCTGGCGCGCGCTCGCGCTCGCGGGGACGGCGCTGGGCGCGCTGATCGCGCTCGCGGACCTGCCGACCGGCGAGGACAGCCTGCACATGGCCTGGTACAACCTCGGCAACAAATACCTCGAGCTCGCGCGCTGGCAGGACGCGATCGCGAGCTACGAAAAGTCGATCGCGATCCGGCCGCGGTTCATCTCGAGCCGCAACAACCTCGCGCTCGCCTACGAGCGGGCGGGTCGGCGCGACGACGCGATCCGGACCTGGAGCGAGGTGCTCGCGTGGTCCGCCTCCCACGGCGAGCTCGAGCGCGCGGAGCGCGCCCGGCGCCACCTCGCAGGCTTGGGCGCTGCACTCCCCGAAGCGGACTAACGATCGGCGAAGAAGCCGAGTCGCCGCTCTCGCATGTACGCGAGCAGTTCCGGCACCACGGGTGCCTCGAACGGGAAGATCTTCAGACCCGCGCGCGCGTTGGCCTGCGCCACGTCGCCCGTGGCGAGGTAGGCCTCCACCCAGGCGCGCTTGCCGCGCGAGAGATGCCCCATGAAGCGCGCCTCCGAGTCGCGCATCGGGATCCCGGCGAGCGCGATCGCGAGCGCACTGCCGCCGAGCAGGGCGGCCCGCAGCGCGGGCCGCCGGACGTCCTGGAGCCGCAGATAGATCCCGAGGAAGGCCGGCACGAGCAACGGGACATAGCGCGTCGACTGCGCGCCCGGGAAGCCCAGCGCGATGCGGCCGTACGCGGTCGCGGCCGCGAACAGCAGTGAGAACGAGGTGAGGGTGAGGACCGCGAGGCGGCGCGGCCCACCGCGCTCCTCGCGCAGCAGCCGCACGAGCTGCTCCGCGGCCACCGCGATCGCGGCGACCGCGGCGATTGCGCCGCCGAGCAGCGCGAGCGCGCCCGCGCCCTTGAGCCCGAGTACGTTCGCGAACATCAGGGCGACGTACAGCGCGTAGGCGGCGAGCGGCGCGCGCGGGCCGACGGCGTCGAGATCGCGCGTGTCGTAGCCGATCCAGAAGATCGCGAGATTGGCGACCGAGAGCGCGGCGCAGGCCGCGGGCAGGATCGCCGCGCGGACGCCGCTCGCCCGCGCGTCGCGCAGCGCGCACACGCCGAGCAGCCCCGGCACGAGCGGGGCGGCGAGCAGTCCGAAGCCGGTGTGGATCATCAGGAAGTGCAGCGCGACGACAGCCGGGTAGCGGACCGCGCGCCGCTCCACCGTGAAGGCGAGGCACAGCGCGAGCAGCAACACGAGCGGTCCGGCGCCGTGCGACGGATTCGGCGTATGGATGAAGATCCCGTACTGGGCGGGCGTGAGGACGAGCAGCGGGATCGCCGCGTCGGCGGCGTGGAATGGCCCGGATACACGGCGGCGCAGCCACAGCGCGAGTGCGGCGGCCGCGCACACCGCGGCGCCGACGGCGAACGCGTCGGCGCGCGCATCCCAGTCGGTCGCGCGCGCGAGCCCCGCGATCAGCAGGAACGGAAGCCCCTGGCGGTGCGGCCCGTGCTGCCAGCGGAAGAGCCCCCATGCACCCGTGCCGCGCGCGAACGCCTCGTAGAGCGAGAACTGGTCCCAGAACGGCACGTTCACCGCGTGCCGATGGATCATCCAGAGGATCCGGGCCGCGGCCGCGATGGCGACGGCGCCGACCCAGAGGCCGGCCCGCGACACGGAGGCGGTCGACCTGGAGCGCCCGCGGTCCGTCACGGCCGTACGATGCTAGGCAGCGGCCGCGAATGCGTCAACGACCGGTGGGCCCGGCTATGCTTGCGCGGTGAGCACGGAACCGGATCCCGGGGAATCGGTCGCCGAATCGGTGGTCGACGTGGGTGTCGTGCGCTTCGGCGCACAGTCGCGGCGCGCCGATCGCGACGCCGTCGCCCGCGAAGAGCCGCTCGAGATCCAGATCGGCGGCACGCCGCTCGCGGTGGTGATGCGCACGCCGGGCCACGACGCCGAGCTCGCGCTCGGCTTCCTGCTCAGCGAGCGGGTGATCGCGGCGCGCGAAGACGTGCTGTCGGTGCGCCACTGCCGCGAGGTGCGCGGGCCCGAGGCGGCCGACAACGTGGTGCGCGTGGTGCTCGCCGAAGGCGTGTCGGTCGACTGGGAGGCGCTGCGCCGCAATCTCTACGCGAGCAGCAGCTGCGGCGTATGCGGCAAGGCGACGATCGACAATGCGCTCGCGTGCGCGCCGCCGGTCGACGACGCGTCGCGTTTCACGGCGGCGTTCTTTCCGCCGCTGCCCGATCGGCTCGCGGCCGCACAGCCGGGCTTCGCGCGCACGGGTGGGCTGCACGCGGCCGGGCTGTTCGACGCCGCGGGCCGGCTGCTCGCAGCGCGCGAGGACGTGGGGCGCCACAACGCCGTCGACAAGGTGCTCGGGTGGACCCTCGCCCGAAGGCGGTGGCCGCTCTCGGGGCACGCGCTGCTCGTGTCGGGGCGCATCTCGTTCGAGATCGTGCAGAAGGCGCTGGCGGCGCGGATTCCCGTCGTCGCGGGTGTCTCCGCCCCGTCGTCGCTCGCGATCGCGCTCGCGGAGCGCGCGGGCATCGCACTGGTCGGATTCCTGCGCGGGAGCGCGTTCAACGTGTACGGCCACGCGTCGCGCGTGCAAGCTTCGCGCAGCGAGCCGAAGGCGAGCGAAGGCCATCGGGAGGTTTCGCGCAGCGAGCCGAAGGCGAGCGAAGGCCATCGGGAGGTTTCGCGCAGCGAGCCGAAGGCGAGCGAAGGCCATCGGGAGG
>DATFWW010000010.1:0-3913 GCA_035258825.1 Myxococcota bacterium | reverse complement strand
GCCGCGCGGCGGTTCGCCTCGGCGCGCGAGAGCGCGTGGTGCGAGATGTCGTAGCCGTAGAAGCGCGACGCCGGGAACGCGCGCGCCATCTCGAGCAGCGCGACGCCTGCGCCGCAGCCGACGTCGGCCACGCGTGCGCCGCGCTCCAGCACGGGCACGAGTCCCGCGATGCGCGGCAGCGCCATCGGCACCAGCAGCGCGCGGTACCAGGGCGCGAATCCGCGCTCGACGCCGGATGCCGCACCCGGGCCGAGCGCGTCGTAGTCGAGCCCGAGGCCGCTCGCGAACGCCTCGGGCATGCGCTCGACGATCGCGATCGTGTCGGGCAGCGACGCGAACATCCCGCAGCCGAACGCGGGGTGCTGCTCGTCGGCGAGCAGCGCCCGGCCCTCGGGCGTGAGAGCAAAGCTCCCCTCGCCGCGGTACTCGAGCACGCCCGCTGCTCCCTGCTGGTACAGCCACTCCCGCAGCCAGCGCTCGGAGAGGCCGGTGCGCCGCGCGAGCTCGTCGCTCGTGGCGGGCCCTTCGTGCGCGAGCGAGCGGTAGAGCCCGAGGCGATCGCCGAGGCAGATCATCGCGGAGGTCATCGCGCCCGACAGCGCGCCGAACACATGCTGGGCGAACTCCTTGAGTCGCTCGGGATCCGGCGCGCGATCGTCGCTCATCGCTCCCTCCATCGCAGGGCGGGAAAGCGAGGGCATCCCGCCATCAGGGCAACTCGAGCCGGGCGCGCAGCGCCGCGAGCACGCGCGCTGTCACCGTCTCCGCGCTGCCCGACGCGTCGACGCGCGCGACGTAGGGGCGATCGATCGCAGCGAAGATCTCCGCGACGCGCATCAGATACTCGCCGTGCTCGAACCAGAGGTCCGGCGCGCCGCCGCGCGCGCGCGCGCGGGCGAGGCCCTCCGCGGCGGGGAGCTCGAACAGGAGCGCGACCTCGGGCGCGGGGAACTCGGCCTCGCTGCGCGCGAGGATCTCGCGCCAGTCGAGCCCGCGCGCACCCTGATAGGCGACCGTCGAGAGGAAGTATCGGTCGGTGATCACGCAGCGCCCGGCCGCGAGCGCCGGCGCGATCACGAGCGCGACGTGCTCGCGCCGGTCGTCCGTGAACAGCGCGAGCTCGCGCTCGGCGTCGGGCGGATCACCGCCGCGTGCCAGCGCGCGGATCTTCTGGCCGATCGGGCCGTCGCTCGGCTCGCGCGTCACGAGCACGTCGCGGCCTCGCGCGCGCAGCGCCTCCGCGATCCGCGCCGCCTGCGTGGTCTTGCCGCAGCCGTCGAGGCCCTCGAGCGCGACGAGGAGCCCGCGGTTCACGCCCATGGTGTGGCGACCCGTTCACGATCGGACCCGAACTCGGGCTGCGCTGCGAGGACGCATGGCCCGAGCGTGGCACGGGGCTTGCTCCACGCAAACCCGTGCCTCGCGCACGCCCGCCAGCACCCCTCTAACGGGACCGGGGGTCGGCGGGTTCTCGGACGCCGGGCGGAAGCAACGGTATGCCGCGGGTATTCAAACGGGGTGAGACCCGCGGCTGGCGACCGCCCGGCGTTCAACTCGGCGTCGGGCTATCCGATCTTGCCCTGGAGCAGGAACGCGATCACGAGCCCGTAGATCGAGATCGACTCGATCAGCACCATCCCGAGGATGAAGCTCGTGAACATCGTGCCGGCCGCGCCCGGGTTGCGGGCGATCCCCGCGGTCGTGTTGCCCGCTGTGAGACCCTGGCCGATGCCGCATCCGAGGCCCGCGAGTCCCACTGCGAGACCGGCGCCGAGCGCATAGCCCCAGCCCGAGCCACCGCTGCCCGAGACCTCTTCGGCCATCGCCGCGAGCGGCGCGATCAGGAACAGCACCGTCAATACGAGAGTCGATCCAAACTTGCGCACTCGAGTCACTCCTTTGGTGAGTTGTGGCCGAACGCGCGCGAGCTTCCGCTAGTGCGGATCCTCGAGCGCGAGGCCGATGTAGATCATCGTGAGCAGGGCGAACACGAACGCCTGCAGGAACGCGACGACGAGGCCGAGGCCCATAAACACGGCCGGCACCACCACCGGCATGAGCGAGAGCCAGACCGCGACCACAGTGTGGTCTGCGAACATGTTCGCGAGCAAGCGCACCGCGAGCGTCAGGATGCGCGCGAGGTCGAGCACGATCTCCAGGGGAAGGAAGATCGGGATCAGCAGCCGGAAGTGTACGTGGCGGCCGAAGATCTCCTTCTCGAAGAAGCTCGGCCCCATGAACTTCACCAGATACTGGTGCTTGTGTTTGGCGATCCCGATCGCGGTGTAGAACACCCACGACATGATCGCCCACGCCGCCGTGGTGTTGACGTCGCTCGTCGCGCCCGCGAGGCCCGGGACGAGGCCCATCAGATTCGAGATCAGGATGAAGAAGAACATCGTACCGACGACGGGGAAGTACTTCCGCCAGTCGGGTCCCATCCGCTCGCGCGCCATGCCCGCGAGCCACTCGACGAGCACCTCGAGCAGGTTGCGCACCGTGATGCCCTCGTCGGGCATCACCCCACCGTCGGCGGTCGCGACGCGCCGGCGGATCAGCACGCCGCCGAACAGCAGCAGCGCCCCCGCGATCAGCGCGGCCTGGATCACCCAGGACACGTGGAGGTAGTGCTCGAGCTCGTGGAAGATCACGCGTCGTCCCCGTCCGTCTCTTCGCGCTCGCGCGCGAGCCACGGATTCCAGTCCTTCCACGACGGATCATCGAACGGAAGGGCAGGGGCGTTCGGATCGATCGGCGGCCGGTTGCGCCACGCGACCCAGACCGTCGTGGGCATGATCAACGAGAGCCCGACGAGCAGGCCCACCGGGTGTGCGCCGAGCGCGAGCCCGCCGCCGATCCCGATCACGAGCAGGGCGAAGCGCAGCATGTAGAGGCCCGTCCAGCCGCCGCCGCTGCCGATCTCGCCGAAGAACAGGAGCTGGGCGTGCTGGTGGAGGCCGCGGAAGTTCACCGCCTCGAGTAGCGCGCCGAAGCCCACGCTCATCCCGAAGACCGGCGACACGAGCCACCACGACGCGGCGGTCGCGCCCGCGGAGAGCGCGAGGTTCAGGCGTTCGATGGGGTGGATCGTCAACGGGGGGTCTCAGCAGCGCTTCACGGCTGGTTGCCGTCCCGGCCCGGCTCGCGCCGCATCTCCAGCTGCCTGCCGAGCCGCAGCAGGCGCACGACGAATGCGGAGAAGCCGAGGACAGCGCCCAGAATCAGGAAGGTCGGAGATTTGTCGAAGTGGCGATCCAACCAGTAACCGCCCCCGATCGCGATCGGGATCGCCATCACCGCCTCGAATGCGCCCTGATAGGCGAGCCCTTGTCGCCTCGCCTGCTGGTCGCGCGACGCGGGATCTTCGTTCTGGGGATCGGTCGGGCCGGTCGGAACGCGGCGCATGCTAGCCGACCCCCCCGCCTGCCTCAACGCGCGGCTGCCACACTCCTATGGCCTTCCTTCGGCTCTCTGCGCGCAACTCGCAAACGCCGCGCGCGCGGCCGCGAGCGTCGCGGCGATGTGCGCGGGCCCGTGCGCGAGCGACACGAAGCCGGCCTCGAACGCCGACGGCGCGAGATAGATGCCCGCATCCAGCATCGCAGCGAAGAAGCGGCGGAACGCGTCGGCGTCGGCCTTCCTCGCGTCCGCGAAGTTGCGCACGGGCCCGGGATGGAAGAAGAAGCCGAACATGCCGCCGATCGCGCTGGCCGTGAACGGCACGCCGGCGCCGGCCGCGGCCGCCGCGAGCCCGTCCGCGAGCGCGCGGCTCGTGCGCTCGAGCTGCGCATAGACCCTCGGCCCGGCGAGCCGGTCGAGCGTGGCGCAGCCCGCGGCCATCGCGAGCGGGTTGCCCGAAAGCGTGCCGGCCTGGTAGACCGGGCCGTCGGGCGCCATCCGGTCGAGCAGGTCG
>DATFWW010000009.1:0-5675 GCA_035258825.1 Myxococcota bacterium | reverse complement strand
CGTGGAAGTCCGCGCGCGCGTGCGCGGATACCTGATCGAGCAGCACTTCGAAGACGGCAAGCTGGTCGAGAAAGGCGATCTGCTGTTCCGGATCGATCCGAGCACTTATCAGGTCGCGCTCGCCGATGCGAAGGGTCAGCTCGCGCGCGCGCATGCGACCGCGGAGCGCGCGCAGCGCGAGTTCGCGCGCGCCGAGCAGCTCGTGAAGGACGACGTGGCGAGCCAGGCCGTGTACGACGCGCGCCGCGCCGACCACGACGCTGCGGAGGCGGAGATCGCGAGCTCCGAGGCGCGCGTGCGCGCCGCGGAGCTGAATCTCTCCTACACGACGCTGCGAGCGCCGATCTCGGGGCGGATCGGCCGCGCGCTCGTCGACGTGGGCAACCTCGTCGGGGAGTCCGGCCAGGACACGGTGCTCGCCCAGATCGTGCAGGTCGACCCGATCCACGTCGACTTTGCACCCACCGAGCGCGATCGCCTCGGCGTGCTGCGCGACATCGCAAAGGGCCGATTCCCGCGCCAGAGCGAGGGCGTGCCCGTGAAGCTCCTGCTCGGCGACGGCACGCCCTATCCCAACGACGGCGTGATCGACTTCGTCGATCCCACGATCGAGCCGACGCGCGGCACCATCGCGGTGCGCGCGCTCGTGCCGAATCCGGAGGGAAACCTCAAGCCGGGCGAGTACGTGCGCGTGGTCGTCGTGCGCCCCGATGTGCCCGACGCGCTGCTCGTGCCGCAGCGCGCGGTGCAGGATCAGCAAGGCGGCAGCTACGTGCTCGTGGTGAAGGGTGACGACACCGTCGAGTCGCGCGCCGTCACACTCGGCGTGCTGAACAACGGCATGCAGCAGATCACCGAGGGCGTCGCGGTCGGCGAGCGCGTGATCGTCGAGGGCGTGCAGAAGGCGCGTCCGGGCCAGAAGGTGGCGGCGCGTCCGATGGGTGCGGACGGCGTGGCCGCGCAGCAGGAAGCGCCGCCCGCGAAGCGCGCGGGGGCCTCCTAGCGCCGTCCGCTCATGGCTCCGACGCGCTTGTAAACGCGCAGCTCCGCGGCGTCGCGCTCGCCGGGCCGCCGGATGCCGCTCGGGATCACCGGATTGCCATACAGCGTGTAGTGTCGCGCGAGGGGGCCGAGGAACTGGAGCGGATCGACGCTCCCGGGCAGATACGTCCCCGGGTGTCCCGGCGCCGCGCTGCGCCTTGGCCCGAGCAGCAGATGGGCCTGTGCGGGCGCGAGCGCGATCAGCCCGGGCGCGAGCCGCGCGATGCGCTGGCGCAGGATCGCGAGGTTGGCGACGCCGTAGCGCCCGGCCTCGCGGGTCGGGAGGTCGGCGAAGTAGGCGAAGTACGAATACTCGAGTCCCGGAAACACGCGGCATCCCGCTTCCACCGCGAGCTCCGTCTCGAGCGTCAGCATCGTGCAGCCGGGCCCGCCGAGCCGGCCGAGCTCGGCGCTCACGCGCCGGAACGATGCGAAGCTCGCGTCGCCGCTGCCGATCCAGACGTCGCGGTGGAACGCGAAGTTGGCGCACGCGAACGCGAGCAGCGCGAGCGCGGTGGCGCGGCGCGGCGCGCTGCCGATCCCGCGGCGCGCGAACTCCGCCGCGAGCGCGATCCCGACCGCGGGAGCGAGCAGCGCCCAGAGCGGGATCAGATACTCGAGGAACGCGTTGCCGAGCGCGAGGTGCGGCGCGAACGCGACCGCGCCGAGCGCGGCCAGCGCAACCGGCGCGGTCTCCCGGTCCTGCAGCGGAGTAGCCAGCGCGGGGCGCCAGCCGCGCCGCGCGCGCGCGATCGCGATCGCGGCCGAGCCGAGCGCGAGCAGCAGCAGCGCGGCCGCGTCGCCGAGCAGATCCAGATACGCGCGCAGCAGGCCCGCGAGCGGCAGCTGCTGCGCGACGTAGCCGAAGCGGGTGTCGCGCGAGAGCTGCGCCGTGACCACCTGGAACCACGCGCGCTCCGGCGCGAGGAGCACCGGCAGCGCGGCCACCGCGCCCTGGACCGCGACGATCGCCGCGACGGCCGCTTGCCGCGCGGGTGCGCGGCGCAGCCGCCACGCCACCCAGAGCGACACGAGCGCGAACACGCCCAGGTTGGTCAGCCGCACGCTCGACGCCCAGAGCAAGAGCGAGGGCGCTGCGCTCCAACGCCAGACGGTGTCGCGGCGCAACGCCAGCGATGCGACCCCGAGCACCAGGAGCGGCGTCGCGATCGACTGTGCGCGCGCCGTCGCCCCCACCCACAGCGCGGGCAGCGTGGCGAGGCCGACGAGCAGCGCGACGACCGCGGCAAAATCTCCGGCCAGGCGGCGCGCGAGCCACAGCGCCCCGGCGGCGCCCGCCGTCCCGGCCGCGACCGCGAGCAGGCGTCCGCCCAGCAGCGCCGACCCGAACCAGACCGGAGCAGGCGCGTACGCGAACGCCAGCATGGGCGCCTGCGCGAACGGGAAGTCGCGATAGGGCAGCCACCCTTCGGCCACGAGACTGCCCGCCCACACGAACATGCCCTCGTCGATGTTCGGACGGCCCTGGGTCGCGAAGACGAGCGCGACGAGCGCGTGGACCAGCACGAGCCCGCACAAGAGCGGCGCACAGTTGTCAGACCGGGTCGACAAGTTAGGTTGTTCGCGGCTTCACGAGGGCGACTGGCTCCGGAGGGTCGATCCCACGCAACCGATCGAAACCTGGCGACGCGGGGCGCAGATCGCGGTCCTGGCGGCCGCTTCGGCGGCCGGGGTCGCGATCGCACTGCTCGCGCTCGAGGCCGTGCTCGCGCTCGCGCTGCGCGCCGACGCGCGCGATCTCGGGATCGATCTCTGGACGAAGGCCCGGCGCGAGTACTACATGCGGTTCGAGCGCCATATCCTCCAGTACCTCCCCGAGTGCGCCGAATTCGATCCCACGCTGGCCTATCGACTGAAGCCGGGCCGCTGCCGCTTCCACAATCGCGAGTACGACGTCGAGATCGTCGTGAACTCCGCCGGATTGCGCGACCGGGAAGAAGCCCTCGATCGGCCCCGGATCGTCGTCACGGGCGACTCGTTCGCGGTCGGGTGGGGGGTGGCGCAGGAGGAGACCCTGTCCGCCGTGCTCGCCGGACTCACGGGAGAGAAGACGCTGAACGCGGCCCAGCCCTCGTATGGCACCGCGCGCGAGATGCTGCTGCTGCGCAAGCTCGATCTCTCGGCCGCCCACACGCTCGTGATCCAGTACTGCGAGAACGACTTCATCGAGAACGCCCGATTCTTGAAGCGCAACGGGCAGCTCTCGACGATGGCCCCGGACGAATACCAGGCGACGGTCGAGCAGCACCTCGGCGACACGCGCTACTACCCGGGCAAGCACCTGCGGCACCTGCTGCCGCTCTTCTGGTGGGCGGCGCGCGGCGGCGATCCGACCGACTACGTTCGCGACTGCACGATCGAGGCGCCGACGTTCGTGCGCGTGCTCGACCGCGCCGGACTGCGGGCCGGCCCGCTGCGCGTGATCGCCTTCGAAGCGATGTACGCCGCCGGCCAGACCTCGTGCTTCAGCCGCGAGCTCGCGAAGCTCGCTGGGCCCGGGGCGCGGCTGCCGCGCTGGATCGCCGAGCTGCGCGTGATCGAACCGGCTCTCGACGCGTCCGACTACTACCCGCTCGACGAGCACCTGAAGGCGAGTGGCTACCGCAAGATCGCGCGCGCGATCGCGGGGGCGATGGCGGATTGACTAGCGCCCATCCGCCTGGATCAGCGCGCGCTGCCCGCCGCGGAAGTGGTGCACGCGGAAGCCGTCGCGGCGCATGTGGTCAGCGAGCTGCGCGGAGAGAAGGCCGTACTCGCAGACGAGCACGTAGCGGCGGGTGCGGTCGAAGCCCGGCCACGCCGCGAGCGCGCTCGCGAAATCGAGGTGGAGCGCCGCGGGGTGGTGCGCGCCGCGGTACTGCGCGATCGGGCGCAGGTCGAGCAGCACCGCGTCGGCGGGCAGCGCATCGACCGCGAGGTCCGCGTCGTCGAACGCGGAGGGCGCGAGCGCGCGCAGGTCGAACGAGGTGCGCGCCGCCAGCGCGTCGCGCAGCGGATCGTCGGGGAGCCGCGCCTCCTCGGCGAGCACCGCGTCGAGCCGCGCCTGCGTGGCGGGCTTGTTCGGCACGAGCGCGCAGTATTCCCCCACCGACTCGGAGAGCTCGTAGGTGCCGATTGCGCGCGCGCGGTCGACGATCTCCGACTTGTCGAACCCGACCAGCGGCCGCAGCAGCGGGAGCGGCGTGGCGCGCGAGACGACCGCGAGGTTCGGTAGCGTCTGCGAGGACACCTGGCCGACCGAATCGCCCGTGACGATCGCCGACGCGCCGGTCTCCTCCGCCACCGCCTCCGCCGCGCGCAGCATCTGTCGCTTGAGCAGGATCTGCCAGTAGCGCCTGGTGGTGCAGGCGCGCAGCGCGTGCGCGACGGGCTCGAAGTCGATCGCGAACAGGCGCGGATGCGCGCCGTAGGACCACCGCGTCGCGAGGTGCACGGCCACGCGCAGCACCTCGAGCAGGTGCGCGGCGCCGCCGAGGTTGCAGAACACGAGGTCGCACTCCACGCCGCGCTTCTGGATCTGCCAGGTCGCGACCGCCGAATCGAAGCCGCCCGAGAGCAGCGCCACCGCGCGGCCCTCGACGCCGAGCGGCAGACCGCCCGGCCCCTGCGCGCGCCCGGTGAAGAACGACGTGTCGTGCTCGGTTAGCTCGAGCCGGACCGTCACCTCGGGATGCTCGAGGTCGACGCCGGCCGCGTGCGGCAGCAGCGCGGCGCCGAGCCGGCGCTCGACCTCGCTCGCGCTCGCGGTGGTGCCCTCGCGGCGACCGACGCGCCGCGCGCGCACCGCGAAGTGCCGGCCGCGCACCTCGTCTGCGAACAGCGAGGCGCCCATGCGCACGATGTCGGGCAGTGCCGTGATCTCATGGCGTTCGACGAGCGACAGCGAGGACACGCCGAACACGCGCGCGAGCGCGTGATCCTCGAGCGGCGTGTGCGCGGGCAGCGAGGCGTACAGGCGGTCGTGCGAGATCTCGAGGTTGGCCGGGAGGCCGGAGCTCTCCAGCGCGTCGCGCAGGTTCTGCACGAGCCGCTTGCGGAACTGCATGCGCGTCGCCCGCGCCTTGATGCCGATTTCGCCGGACAGGCGCAGGAGCGCGAGCCGCGGCGTCAGCTCACCCATCAGCCCGGTCCCCGGGAGCAGAGGTTCGAGATCACCGCGCCGAGAGCCACGATCGCCCAGATCGCGAGGCCGCCGTAGCGACGCACCGCCGAGATCGGCCCGTCCTCCTCGTCTTCGCGGGCCGGGATCGGCAGCTGCGCAACCGATGCGACCGGTCGAGCCGCCGCCGCGCGGTCGCCAGCTCCGTAGAGCGTGCCGCCGCAGTACAGGCAGCGTCGCGTTTCCAGAGGAAAGGTCACGCGGCAGCGGAAGCAGTAGACCTCGTACGGCGTGCGGGCGCCTTCGACTCGCTCCATCGCGGATCGATGGTATCGAAAGGTGCCGAACGGATTTACGGCCGGCCGAGCTCGTCCGACGCCATCGACTCGAAGCTCGCGAGATCCGGGAACCACAGCGTGGCGGTGCCGTCCACCGCGAGGCTCTTGATCGACGGTCGCGCGCGCTCGCCGAGCGCCGAGGCGATCGTCCGCGCGACTGCGGCGGCCGCGGTACC
>DATFWW010000008.1:0-8705 GCA_035258825.1 Myxococcota bacterium | reverse complement strand
CGCGGCTTCGTGTGCCCGAAGGGTGCTGCGCTGCGCGAGCTCGACGCCGACCCGGACCGCCTGCGGCAACCGCTCGTGCGGCGCAACGACGCGCACGTCGCAGTGTCGTGGGACGAGGCGTTCGAAGCCGTCGAGCGCGGTCTGCGGCCGATCATCGATCAGCGCGGGCCCGACGCCGTGGCGTTCTACCTCGGCAACCCGGGCGCGCACAGCACCTCGCTGCTGCTCTACAACCAGGCGCTGCTCACCGGCTTCCGCTCGCGCAACCGCTACAGCGCCAGCACCGTGGATCAGTATCCGAAGCAGGTCGCGGTGAGTCTCATGTTCGGCACGCCGTTCAGCGTGCCGGTCCCTGACATCGATCGCACCAAGTACCTGCTGATGCTCGGCGCCAATCCGATGGCGTCGAACGGCAGCCTGTGGACGGTGCCGGACTTCCGCGGCCGCGCGCGGCGCATGCGCGAGCGCGGCGGGCGGCTCGTGGTGGTAGATCCGCGCCGCAGCGAGACCGCCGCGATCGCGGACGCGCACGTTTCGGTCCGGCCCGGCACCGACGCACTGCTGCTGGCCGGCATGGTCCACTCGCTGTTCGCCGAAGAGCTGGTCCAGCCCGACCGGCTCGCACGGTGGACCAACGGAATCGACGAAGTGCGCCGCGCGATCGCCCCGTTCGCACCGGAGCAGGTTGCGCCGCGCTGCGGGGTGCCGCCCGCCGTGATCCGCCGGCTCGCGCGCGAGCTCGCGGCGGCCGAGGCCGGCTGCGTCTACGGCCGGATCGGCACGACCACCACCGAGTTCGGCACCACGGCGAGCTGGCTCGTCGACGTGCTCAACGTGCTCACGGGCCAGCTCGATCGCCGCGGCGGCGCGATGTTCCCGAAGGCGGCCGCGTTCGCGGCCAATACGCGCGGCGCCCCCGGTGTCGGTGCGGGCGTGCGCCTGCACCGCCACACCTCGCGCGTGCGCGGAGCGCCCGAGGTGCTCGGCGAGTTCCCGTGCGCGTGCCTCGCCGAGGAGATCGAGACGCCGGGCGAAGGGCAGGTGCGAGCGCTGATCACGATCGCGGGCAATCCCGCCGTCAGCACGCCGAACGCCGCGCGGCTCTCGCGCGCGCTCGCGTCGCTCGAGTTCATGGTCAGCGTCGACATCTACCTGAACGAGACGACGCGCCACGCCGACGTGATCCTGCCCGGCCTCTCGCCGCTCGAGCAGTCGCACTTCGACGTCGCGTTCCCGCAGCTCTCGGTGCGCAACTGGGTGCGCTATTCGCCGCCCGTGTTCGAGCCGCCGCGCGGCGCACCCGAGGAGTGGCAGGTGCTGCTGCGACTGCTCGGCGTGCTGCTCGGCCAGGGGTCGAAGCCCGACGTGGACGCACTCGACGCGCTCGTGATCGCGCTCCAGGTGCGGGCCGCCGTGCGCGCTCCGGGCTCGCCGCTCGAGCGCCGCGACGCGGACGAGATCCTCGCCGCGCTCGACAAACACCGCGGGCCGGATCGCCTGGTGGATCTGGCGCTGCGCTCGGGGCCCTACGGCGACCATTTCGGCGCGCGCCCCGATGGGCTCACGCTCGACCGGCTCGCCGCCGCGCCGCACGGCATCGACCTGGGCGCGCTCGAGCCGCGCATCCCCGAGGTGCTGCGCACTCCGAGCGGGAAGATCGAGCTCGCCCCCGACCTGCTGATCGCGGACCTGTCGCGGCTCGAGGCCTCGCTCGAGCGCCCCGCGCCGGATCTGCTGCTGATCGGCCGGCGCCACGTGCGCTCGAACAATTCGTGGATGCACAATCTTCCGATGCTCGCGAAGGGCCCCGCGCGCTGCACGCTCCAGATCCACCCCGACGACGCAGCGACGCGCGGGCTCGCGGCCGGCGCGTTCGCGCGGATCTCGTCGCGCGTCGGCACCGTGTCGGCGCCCGTGGAGATCACGGATGGAATCGCACAGGGCGTCGTATCCCTGCCGCACGGCTGGGGCCACGACGAGCCGGGCACGCAGCTGGCGGTCGCCGCGGAGCGACCGGGCACGAACAGCAACGTGCTCACCGACGAGCTCGCGCTCGATCCGCTCTCGGGCACAGCGGTGTTGAACGGGATTCCGGTGGAAGTAGTGCCTGCGTAGGGCGGGCGAAACGCGCCATCTGGCTGAGCGCCCGAGCTAGGCCGACCGAACGGCGTCGCCGAGCCGCTTCGCGATCTCCGCGAGACGCGCCGGATCGCCAGGCGTGCGGCCGTGAACCGCGAGCCCCGCGCCGTGGCTCCGCGGGATCAGGTGCATGTGGTAGTGGAACACCGTCTGCCCGGCTGCCGCACCGTTGAGCTGGAACACGCCGAGCCCATCCGGCGCAAGTACGCGGCCGATCGCCTGCGCGACCTCGCGCGCGCGGTCGATCACAGCGCGCAGATCCTCGGGATCGGCGCCGAACAGGTCGTCGCAGTGCGCCTTCGGAATGATCAGCGTATGGCCGTCGGCCACCGGGAAGATGTCCATGAACACGAGCGTGCGCTCGTCCTCGCAGACGACGTGCGCGGGCGCCTCCTTGCGCACGATCTTGCAGAAGATGCAGTCGCGGGATCCGGTCATGGGGAGCGCCCCAGTCTAGTCGAGGCGTAAAGCCACCGTAAACCGACGCAGCGCGGATTTACCGCGCTTTGACGGTCGCCCCGGGCCCGCGCGCCTAGCCTGATCGCGAACTCAACCAAAGGAGATCCGATCATGTGGGACCGAATTCACGCGTCGCGGCGCCTGCAGCTGGGGCTGCTCGCGGCATTGCTCGGCCTGACCGCCTGGGGTGCCCGCGCGGGCAGCGGCGTCCGTCCGATCCAGACCAGCACCACCGCGGTGGTCCAGCCGAAGGCCGCCCCGCGCGTCGAGGTGGCGTTCGTGCTCGACACCACGGGCTCGATGGCCGGGCTGATCGACGGCGCCAAGCACAAGATCTGGTCGATCGCGAACCAGCTCGCGAGCGGCCAGCCCACTCCGAAGGTTCGCCTCGCGCTGGTCGCCTACCGCGACCGCGGCGACGACTACGTGACGCGCGTGCGCGACCTCACCGACGACATCGACGCGGTGTACGCGGAGCTCCAGCAGCTCACCGCGAACGGCGGCGGCGACACGCCGGAGTCGGTCAACCAGGCGCTCCACGAGGCGGTGACGAAGCTCTCGTGGTCGAACGACGCGGGTGTGTACCGGGCGATCTTCCTGGTCGGCGACGCGCCGCCCCATCTGGACTACCAGGACGACGTGAAATACGGCGAGAGCGTCGCGCGCGCGCGCCAGCGCGGCATCGTGGTCAACGCCGTCCAATGCGGCGACCTCGCGGAGACGACGCCGATCTGGCAGCAGATCGCGTCGGCCGGCGGCGGCACGTTCGCGGCGATCTCTCAGGACGGCGGGATGCTCGCGCTCACCACGCCGATGGACGACGAGCTCTCCGCGCTGAACCGCGACCTCGCGAGCACGCTCGTGCCCTACGGCGCACCCGCCGAGCAGGCCGAGCTCGAGGCGAAGCGCGACCGCGCCGCCGCCGCGAGCCCCGCAACGGTCGCGTCGCGGCTCGGCTTCCTCTCCAAGATCGGCGGGCGCCTGAACGCCGGCCGCGCCGACCTGATCGACGCGATCTCGTCGGGCGACAAGAAGCTCGCCGAACTCGCCGAGCCCGAGCTGCCGGACACGCTGCGCGCGATGCCCGCGCCCGCGCGCGAGGAGTTCGTGAAGCAGAAGCTCGAGGAGCGCCAGAAGATCCAGGCGCGCATCGATCATCTCTCCAAGGAGAGAGACGAGTACGTCGCGCAGGAGAGCGCGCGGCGCGCGGCGTCCGGCAAGGACGACGGGTTCGACGCAAAGGTGCGCGATGCGGTGCGCCAGCAGGCCGCGGGGGCGGGAATCACCTACTGAGAGGTGAAGCCGGGGCGGTAGGTGGGCAAACGCGAGCGTTTGCCCACCTACCCCACCTCCGAGAGCTCGAGCGCCTCGCCCCAGCGCGCCTGCACCGCCGCGCGCAGCGCGGGGTCGCGGTGCAGACCCGGGTTGCGCGCCACCGCGGTGCGCGCCGCCTCGCGCGCCACCGCGAGCCAGTTGCGGTCGCGCACGAGGTCGGCGATCCGCAGATCGGGCAGACGCCCGTGCTGGCGCGTGCCGAGGAACTCGCCCGGACCGCGGATGCGCAGGTCGGCCTCGGCGATCGCGAATCCGTCCGGGGTGGCGAGCATCGCCGCGAGGCGTGCCTCGCTGCCCTCCCCGGTGCCGCGCGCCACGAGCACGCACTGACCGGGCTTGTCTCCGCGGCCGACGCGCCCGCGCAGCTGGTGCAGCTGCGCGAGCCCGAAGCGCTCCGCGTTCTCGACGATCATCAGCGTCGCGTTCGCGACGTCGACGCCCACCTCGACCACGGTGGTCGAGACGAGCACCTGCGTCTCACCGGCTTCGAAGCGCGCCATCGCCGCCTGCCGCGCGGCGGTGTCGAGCCGGCCGTGCAGCAGGTCGACGCGCAGGTCCGGGAACGCCGCTGCGATCCGCTGCGCCGACTCGCTCGCGGCGCGGAGGTCGCTCTTCTCCGACTCGTCGATCAGCGGATACACGACGTAGACCTGCTCTCCGCGCGCCGCCGTCTCGCGCAGCAGACGCGACACCTCCCGCCCCTCGCCCGCGCGCACGAGCAGCGTGCGCGCGGGCAGCCGGCCCGGCGGCAGCTCGTCGAGCACGGTGAGATCGAGATCACCGTGCAGCGTCATCGCGAGCGTGCGGGGGATCGGCGTCGCCGTCATCACGAGCGTGTGTGGCTGCGCGCCGTCCTCGCCCGCACCGCGCAGCGCCGCGCGCTGGCGCACGCCGAACCGGTGCTGCTCGTCCACCACGACGAGCCCGCGGCTGCGGAACGCCACCGTGTCCTGGAGCAACGCGTGGGTGCCCACGGCGACGTCGATCTCGCCGGCGGCGAGCTCGGTGCGGATCCGCTCCGCGTGGCCGGGCGCCGCCGATGCTGTGAACAGCTCTACGCGCAGCCCGCCGCTGCCCACGAGCTGGCGCAGCGTGCGGTAGTGCTGTTCCGCGAGCAGCTCGGTCGGCGCCATCAGCGCGGTCTGATGTCCGGACTCCGCGACCGCCACTGCGGCGAGATAGGCGATCACCGTCTTTCCGCTGCCCACGTCGCCCTCGAGCAGCCGGCTCATCGGGTGCTCCTGGGCGAGATCGGCCCCGATCTCGCGCCAGGCGCGCCGCTGCGCGCTCGTGAGCGCGAATGGCAGCTCGCGCAGCGCGGTGCGCAGGCGCGGCCCGTCGGCGCGCATCGCGATGCCGGGCGCGCGCCGCTTCTCGTCGCGGCGCAGCGCGAGCCCGAGCTCGAGCAGGTAGAGCTCCTCGAGGATCAGCCGCTCGTGGGCCGGGGTCGACGCGGAAGCGAGCGCCTCGGGGTCGGCGTCGGCCTCCGGCGCGTGCAGCGCGCGCAGCGCCTCCGCCGGAGACGGGAGCTTGCGCTTCGCGACGAGCGCCTCCGGGAGCCGCCCCGCGACGAGGTCCGCATAATCGGCCACCGCCTGTGCCACCGCGCGCCGCAGCGCGCGGGGATGGACGCCCTCTGGTGTCGCATAGCGCGGCACGATCCGCCTCGGCAGCGCTTCGGCCGATGCAGACGCGTCGCCGCCCGGCTCCGCGAGTACCTCGATCTCCGGGTGCTGGATCTCCCGGTCGAAGCGGTAGCGCTTGACCTCGCCCGTCACGAGCAGTAGTGCGCCCTTGCGCACGGTGCGTTCGATCGCCTCGCCGCCGCGGAACCACTTGAGGGAGATCGCGCCGGTCTCGTCGCCGACCAGCGTCTCGAACATGCGCCCGCCGCGGCCCCCGCGGCCGCGCCAGCCGCCGAAGCCGCAGTCGTGCACGCGCGCGGCGAAGGTCACGCGCGCGCCCACCGCGAGCGCTTCGACTTTCGCGAGCGTGCGGCGGTCGTCGTAGCCCGCGGGCAGCCGGTAGAGCAGGTCCTCGACGGTGCGCAGTCCGCGCTTCGCGAGCTGCTCCGCGCGCCGCGGCCCGAGCCCGGCGAGCACGCGCGGCGACTGCGCGAGCGCAAGCGCGGCATAACCGGGGTCGCGGAACGGGGCGAGGCGCACCAGCGCGCGTGCGACGGCGGCGCGGCGCGCGGACTCGTCGAGCTCGCGCCCGAACGCGTCGCGCACCTCGCACATCACCTTGCGCAGCTCGCGCGGCACCGCGCCCGACGCCGCGCGCGCCGCGGCCTGCGCGATGGCGCGATCGGCGTTCCGCACGCGCTCGGGCACCGTCGCGGCGAGCCGCAGCGGCGCCATCACCGCCTCGATCGCCTCCGCCGCCGGACTCGGTTTCACGCGCCGCCCTCGTCAGTGGGACAGCTTGACCCCGTCGTCCGCAATTTCCAACTCGCGGCCGCACAGCTCGCGCGAGATCCCGAACTGCGCGAGCGCGGGATCCCCGCTCACGGCTACGGCGCGCCTCGCGTCCGCGGTGTCGCAGAGCGCGACAGTCTCGGTCGGACGATCTCCGTCGAAGAGCACCGTGTAGCCCGCGATGCGCGCGGTGCCGCGGAAACCGTCGGCGACCTCGACCCGCCGCGTCGCGGCCTCCGCCTGCCCCGAGACGTCGGCCGACGCAAATCCGGAGCCGGGCCGCGCGGACCACAGGGAAACGCCCTGCTTCGTGAGCATGCCGCTCACCGCGGTCAAGAGCCCGCTCGTGCCGGGCGCCTCGCGCAGGCGCTGCGCGAGGCGCACCGCGGCCTGGAGCACGAAGTTGTTGAGCGGGCCGCCCGCGAACGCCATCCCGCCCGTCAGCGTCACCGGGCGTTCGGGCGCAATCGCGAGCTCGCGCTGCTGCACGCGCACCGCCACGGGAAAGCAGCTGTAGAGCTCGAGGTGGTCGATCTCCGCGATGCGCAGCCCCGCGAGCTCGCCGGCGCGGCACGCGGCGATGCCGAACGCGGGGCAGCGGTGGAGGTCGGCGCGGTGGACGAGCGGCAGCATGTGGTTCGACTCGACCACCGAGCGCGGGTGGATCCACTGCCGCTCGGGCACGCCCTCGGCCCGCGCGCGCGCGGCCGTGGTGAAGATCAGGCCCGCCGCCTGGTCGACGTTCCACTGCGAGTTGTGGAGCTTCGTGTACGGGAACGCGAGCATGCGATTGCCCGCGCCGGCCTCGCGGATCCGATCCGCCGCGACGACGTCGCGGCTCCACGCGTCCGGGTTGCCCGCGGCGACGCGGCTCATCTCCGACCAGAGCGCCGCCACCTCGTCGCGATGCGCGCCGATCTCGCGCCCCTCCGCGAAGCGCAGCGCGTTCTCGATCACGGCGTACTGGCGAACGGGCATGCCCAGATGCGCGGCGAGCTCGACCGGCGCGAGGATGTCGCCGGCCGGGCGCCAGACCTCGTCGGGTACGGCGCCCGGCTGTCGGGTGATCGTCGCGGTGCCGCCTGCGCGTTCGGCGAGCGAGGCGCGGTGCTTCGCCTCGCCACCGGTCACGAGCACCACCTCCGCAAGGCCCTCCGCGATGGCGCGGCAGGCGCGCTCGAACAGCGTTGTCTGCAGCACGCCGATTTCGGCGAGCTGCGTGCGCGCGCGATGCGCCTTCACGCGCTCGGCCACGAGCCGCGCGGGATCGGCGTAGTCCCAGAACCCGCGCGGCACCGCGATCGCGTCGCCGCGTTCGAGCCAGCGGCGGGAGCCCGCGTCGTCGGCCGCGCGCTCGAGCGCGCGCGCCATCAGCTCGACCGGCTCGGCCGCACGCGCGGGATCGCTCTCGCGCTGACCCACCGCGCCGATCCCGATGAGCACCGGTGTTTGCTCGGCCATCTGCTCTTCGCTCGCTTTCGGCTCGCTGCGCGAAGCTTGCGGGCTCACGCCCGGGGATGGATCTCCTGCAGCGACCGCACGCCGATCGACTCGCTCTGCAGCGCGCGGATCGCCCCGGCCCCCGCCCGGGCGGCCGCAACGGTGGTGAAGTAGGGCAGCCCGCGCAAGAGCGCCGTGCGCCGGATCGACGCGGAGTCGCGCACGGCGATCGGATCGCTGCCGACCGTGTTGATCACGAGGTCAACGTGCCCGGCCTCGATCCGCTGCACCGTGTCGAGCTCGCCGCGCGCTGCGCGTCCGACCTTCGACACGCTCTCGGCCACCACGCCGATCTCCGCGAGCGACTCCGCCGTGCCCGGCGTCGCGAGCACTGCGAAGCCGGCCGCGGCGAGGTCGCGCACGACCGGACCGATCGCCGCGCGGTCCTCCTCGCGCACCGAGACGAGCACGCGCCCGCGCGTCGGCAGGCTGTTGCCGGCCTGGATCTGCGACTTCGCGAACGCGCGGCCGAAGTCCGAGTCGATCCCCATCACCTCGCCCGTGCTCTTCATCTCCGGGCCGAGCAGCGTGTCGGCACCCGGGAACTTCACGAACGGGAACACCGCCTCCTTCACGGAGTAGTGGCGCGGCCAGATCTCCTCGGTGAAGCCGAGCTCGTCGAGCGTCTTGCCCGCCATCACCAGCGCGGCGAGCTTGGCGAGCGGCTTCCCGATCGCCTTCGACACGAACGGCACCGTGCGCGACGCGCGCGGGTTCACCTCGATCACGTAGAGGCGCCCCTCCTTCACCGCATACTGCACGTTCATCAGGCCGCGCACGCCGAGCTCTAGCGCGAGCCGGCGCGTGGAATCGAGGATCTCGTCGATCATGCCCTTCGAGAGCGAGTACGGCGGG
>DATFWW010000007.1:0-2464 GCA_035258825.1 Myxococcota bacterium | reverse complement strand
CGGGGCTGGCGCGCTACGGCGACACGCGCGCCGCGGCCGCGATCCTGTCGGGCCTGCTCGACGCGTGTCGCGCGCTCGAGCACGACCGCCTGCCCGAGCTGCTATGCGGCTTCGACCGCGAGCCGGGTGAGCCGCCCACGCTCTACCACACGGCGTGCTCGCCGCAGGCGTGGGCGTCGGGCGCGGTGTTCCTGCTGATCCAGTCGGTGCTCGGGCTCGCGATCGACGCGGCCACCGGCTGCGCGCGGTTCGCGCGCCCGACGCTGCCCGACGCGTGCGACTGGATCGCGATCCGCGGACTCGAGGTGCGCAAGGGCTCGGTCGATCTCCGGCTCGAGCGCAGCGGCGACGAGACCGTGCTGCGCGTCTTGCGCGGGTGCGAGGACGTGGACGCGCGGATCGCCGATCCGCCGGTGTCCCCCGGCTGAATCAGAGACCGAGGCTCCGCACCACCTCGACGAGCACCGGCGAGGACGCGAGCGAGAGGAGCATGCACGCGGCCTCCACGGGGATCTTCGTGCCGTCGAGGCGGCGCAGCCTGTGCCGGGCCGGCCTGGTGGGTCTGCCGAAGAAGGTGGACTGGAGCCGCGCGAGCACGGGCGGTAGATCGTCCTCGGCGTAGAAGTGCAGCGACGAGAGCCCGACCAGCCCGGCCGGATCGCCGTGGCCGGTCAGCTCGGCCATGCGGCGGTTGGCGTACACGATCCGCCCGGCGAGCTGCATCGTGATGCCATCGGGTGCGTCGCCGAACAGCGCGTCGGCGTGCACGCGCAAGGTCTCTCCGTCGAGCGGAGCCGCCGAGCTCGCGACCGTTTCGGCGACGCCGCGCGGTCGACCGCGTCGGGCACGGCCAGCAGGCGCAATCTCTCGGTGGTGCGTGCGCATGGTGGGCTCCCGTGGTGGGGTCGAGGGTGCGGCTTCCGGTCGCGAACCCGGCGTCCGCGGTGAATCGTGCAATCGCGATGCCACGACTCGGGCCGCATCTCGCGCATTGTCGTGTGGCGAAACCCCGCGGTGTCGGAGGCGATGCCGGTAATTTCTACATTGCGATCGCCGCGCTGTGGAATTCCGCAGGCCGACGAGAGCCGTACAATCGATCGAGGGAGTGCATTCCACGGGTCTCCGCGAGTACGAGCGCAAGCGCGATTTCACACGGACGCCCGAGCCGCGCGACCGGCGCACCCAACCCGCGCGCCGCTCGCGGGCGAAGGCGCCGCGCATCGCAGCGGGCCCGGCGCTCCAGTTCGTGGTCCAGCAACACGCCGCGCGCAGCATGCATTGGGATTTTCGCCTCGAGCTCGACGGCGTGCTGAAGAGCTGGGCGATTCCGAAGGGGCCGAGCCTCGTCGCGGGCGAGCGGCGGATGGCCGCGCAGACCGAGGATCACCCGCTCGAATACGCCGGTTTCGAGGGCGTGATCCCGAAGGGCGAGTACGGCGGGGGCACCGTGGTGGTGTGGGACCGCGGATTCTGGAAGCCGATCGGAGATCCGCGGCGCGGTCTCGCCAGGGGCAAGCTCGACTTCACGCTCGCGGGCGAGAAGCTGCGCGGCCGCTGGCACCTCGTTCGGATGCGGAAGGGCGAGCGCCGCCCGGGCTGGCTCCTGATCAAGGGGCGCGACGCGCATGCGCGGTCCGCCTCCGCGAAATCGGTCGTGCAGAGCGAGACGCGCAGCGTCATCTCGGGCCGCGGGCTCGAAGAGGTCGCGCGCGACGCCGATCGCACGTGGTCGAGCCGAACGGGCGCGCGCGGAGGCCGCGCGGTGAGCGAGCCGGGCGACCCCGCGGCGCTGCGCGGCGCGCGCCGCTCCCCCTTGCCGTCGAAGGTGCAGCTCCAGCTCGCGACGCTCGTCGATGCGCCGCCCGACGGTTCGGAGTGGCTGCACGAGATCAAGCTCGACGGCTACCGGATGCTGTGCCGGATCGGGCGCGGGTCGGCGCGGCTCCTCACGCGCAACGGGCTCGACTGGACCGACCGATTCCCCGACCTCACGGCCGCGCTCGCGGAGCTGCCTGCGCGCTCGGCGCTGCTCGACGGCGAAGTGGTGGTGTTCGACCGCGAGGGCCGCACGAGCTTCCAGGCACTCCAGGGCGCGCTCGGGCGCAAGTCGTCGGCGGATGCGGTGCACTTCACCGCGTTCGACTGCCTCTACCTCGACGGCCGCGACGTCCGCGCGGCCCCGCTATTCGAGCGCAAGCAGCTGCTGCGCGCGCTGCTTTCCCGCGCGCCGGCCCCGCGAGTTTCGCGCAGCGCGAAGGCGAGCGAAGGCGATCGGGACGATCGGATCCACTTCAGCGAGCACGTGGTCGGCCGCGGCGCGGAGTTCTACGCCGCCGCGTGCGCGCGCGGCGTGGAGGGGACCGTCGCGAAGCGCGCCGACGCGCCGTACCGTGCGGGGCGGTCGCGCGCGTGGCTGAAGATCCGCTGCTCGAGGCGCCAGGAGTTCGCCATCGCGGGATTCACC
>DATFWW010000006.1:0-15728 GCA_035258825.1 Myxococcota bacterium | reverse complement strand
CCGGGCCGAAGACGCTCGAGTCACACATCGCGCCGACGCTGCGCGAGGCCGCGAAGGCGGCGGGCCGGCCGGAGCCGCGCATCGTCGCGGGCTTCCCGGTCATCGTCACGAACAAGCCCGACGAGGCGCGCGAGAAGATCGGCCGCGCGCTCGTGATCTACGGCCAGCTGCCGTCGTACCGCGCGATGCTCGACCGCGAGGGCGCCGCCGGACCCGCCGACGTGGCACTCGTGGGAGACGAAGCCGCACTGCGCGCCGAGCTCGGACGCCTGCGCGACGCGGGTGTCACCGACTTCGACGCCGCGGTGGTTCCGGTGGAGGAGGGCGGCGAGGGGCGCACGCTCGAGTTCCTCGCGAGCCTGCGCTAGGCGCTGCGCGCGGATTGGCGATGGAGCTCCTGCGCGTCAGCTATCGCCTCGACGGCCATCCCGCGGACGCCGAGTCGCGCGCCGAGGCGATCGCGCTCGAGCAGACGGTCGAGGTGCCGCGCGCGGTGGCGATGCGCGAGCCGTTCATCAAGCGCGAGATCGTCGGCCGTGTCGAGTCGATCGACGAAGCGCCCGACGGCAGCCAGCGCGTCTCGATCGCCTACCCGGTGGCGACTACCGCGCTCGATCCCGCCCAGCTGCTCGGGGTGCTGTTCGGGAACACCTCGCTCCACGCCGACGTGGCGTGCGTGGACTTCGATCCTCCGCCGTCGCTGTGCGACGCGCTCCGGGGTCCGCGCGCGGGGATCGCGGGGCTGCGCGAGCTCACGGGGGTCCGGGAGCGCGCGCTCTCCTGCACCGCGGTGAAGCCGCTCGGGCGTACGCCCGAGGCGCTCGCGGAGCTGCTGGGCGCGTTCGCGCGCGCGGGCATCGACGTGATCAAGGACGACCAGGGTCTGGCCGACCACGAGTTCTGTCCGTTCGAGGCGCGCGTCGAGGCGTGCCTCGCCGCCGCCGAACAGGTTGCCGACGAGACCGGGCACCGCGCGCTCTACGTCCCGAACCTGATCGGCACGCCCGAGCGCGTCTTCGCCCAGCTCCGCTACGCCGAGAAGCGCGGTGCGCGGGCGGTGATGGTGTCGCCGATGCTGCTCGGGCTCCCGACCTTCTGGGAGCTGTGCCACCGCCGCGCGTCGGTGCCGGTGCTCGCGCACCCCTCGCATGCGGGCGTGCAGCGCTATGCGGCCGAGCTGCTGTTCGGGAAACTCCTTCGCCTCTACGGCGCCGACGCGGTGATCTTCGTCGGCTACGCGGGCCGCTTCGGGATCCCGCGCGCGACCTGCGCCGCGATCGCGGCGAATCTGCGCGGCGCGTGGCACGGGATCGCGCCGAGCCTGCCCGTGCCGGGCGGCGGAATCGAGCTGCGCGACGTGCCGGACGCGGTGGAGTTCTACGGGCGAGACGCGATGCTGCTCGTGGGCGGCAGCCTCCAGCTCGAACCGGGCCGCGTCCTCGAGCGCAGCCGCGCGTTCGCGGCGGCGGTCGCAGACGCATCTCGTTAGTTCGGCGCTCGGGTCTCGCCCGCCGCTCGCTCGAGCTCTTCGAGCTGTCGCGCTGCCCCTGGGTCGGAGGACGCGTGCGCGCGGTGGACCACGCGGCGCAGCAGCTCGATCGCGCGGTCGCGGTGTCCCGCGCGCGCGTGGACCTGGGCGAGCGGGTACTCGATCTGCGGGTGGGACGGAAGCAGCGCGAGCGCGCGCTCGAGCGAGTCGATCCCCGGCTCAGGAGGTTGACCTTCGATCGTGTAGGTGATCCCGAGCATCGCATGGCCTTCGGGAATCTCGGGTACGAGTGCGATCACGCGCGCGAGCCCCGCGCGCGCTTCGACGAGGTTCTGGTCGCGCCCATCCTTCTCCAACGAGGCCCGCTGGGCGAAGTACTCGGCGAACTCGAGCTGGTTCTGCCAATCGTGGGCGCCAGGTCGAGCCCGCGCCGATACCCGGATTCCGCCGCGACCCACTCCTCTCGAATTTGTGCAGCTCCGCGATGCCCACGATCGCGCGCGCGTTGCTCGGGTTGGCCTCGAGCGCGCGCTCGAACAGGCTCTTCGCGAACGAGGTCTTCCCGGTTACGAGAGCGAGCCACCCGAGCCGCGTGCCGATCTCATCGAGCGGCTCTTACCTCGATCGCGAGACCCTTTGCCAGCTCGCCGCGCGGAAGTCCGAACGAGGGAATCTCCTTCTGATAGGCGAGCAACCGGCTCCTCAAGTCGTCGACGTCGATCCCGAACGCGCTGTGGAACGCCACGTCCTCGTCGATCCCACGGCCGACCTCCGCGAGATAGCGATCGAGCAGATCGCCGAAGTTGCCGAGCTGCCCGAGCGTCAGGTTGTGGACGAGCAGCCACGCCTGGGCGTAGAACGATCCGATCTCGGCCTGGCTCCAGCCCGTGAAGCTCTGGGCGTGGAGGATGCGCGAGTAGGGCAGCTTCGGCGCATGCCGGACCCGATCGACGCGATGCGCGGGAACCACGCCGATCCGGACCATCGCGCCGAGCACGTCGACCGAGCTGAGCATTTGGGCGAAGCCCTCGTCGAACCAGAGCGGATAGGCCGCGCGGCCCTCGTTGTGCAGCAGGAAGTGCGTGTATTCGCGGTAGAGGATCGCGCGCGCGAGGATCCGCTGCTTGCCTGGGCGTGCATCGATCGCCACGAGATTGGTGCGCAGCGTGGGGTGGAAGTAGCCAGCGATGTTCGAGCCGGGCCGGAAGGGCTCGTAGTTCGATACGAACGCGTAGATCTCGGTCGGCACATGCGGAACGACTCTGCGCACCTTGGTGACGGCCAGGATCGCGGCGCGGAACAGCTCGCGGTCTTCGAGCATCTGCCGCGCGCTCGCCTCGTCGAGCGCGGTGTAGATGGAGAAGTTCGCCGAGTGGACTTCGATCCACCTCCGGTCGAGCGCGGCAGTCGTGGCGCAGCCGGCGGCGGTCAGCAACCAGGCCGCGGCGAGAGCCCGCGCAGCGTTTCGCATCGCGCCCCAGTACACCGGGCGGATCGCACGAGCCAACCCGGTCTAGAGCAAGCCGAGCTGGCGCGGCTCGCCCAGCGCGTCCTCGCTGTGCAGGCCGAGCGGCTCGAGGATCGCCTCGGCGATCGGGCGCAGCACGCGCTCCACGTAATGGCGCCGGTCGATGTCGGGCGGCAGCGGCTGGCCGTGGAACACGGGCTCCGGACCGCCCGCGGTGACGACGTAGCGCACGAGCGGGCCCGCGCGTGCGCCGGCCTTGCGCGCGGCCTGAACGTGCGGCGGCGCCGGGCCCGTGTAGCGGTCGAGCGATCCCTTGCGCACGCGTTTGACGTACACGAGCTCGGCGTCCAGCTCGCCGCGGCGCACCGCGTCGACCACCTCGCGCACGAACGGGAGCACGGGCGCGTCGGTGAAGGCGCGCTCGAGCAGGCCGCGCTGGAGTCGGCGCGCGACCGCGGGCCAGTCGCGCCGCACCGACTCGAGCCCGACCACCTCGAGCTGCCCCTCGCGCCAGCCCGCATAGCGCTTCTTGCTGCCGGAGCGGCCGCTGCGCACGCGCGGCATCAGGAAGCGCTCGTAGATGCCCTCGAGCTCGAGCTCGAGATGCGATGCGACGCGATAGGTGGAGTGCACATGCTCGGCGATGCGCTCCTGCACGTGATCGCGCAGCCGTTCCGCTTCTCCGCGCGCCCCTTTCTGCGCCCGCGCGCCGAGATGTACGAACACCGAGTCGGTGTCGCCGTAGATCACGGGTACGCCAGCGGCCTCGAACGCGTCGCGCGTGCGGTGCAGGATCTCCTGGCCGAACCCCGTGATCGCGTTGGCGATCGCCGGGTCGAAGAAGCGGCACGACGCGGCGCCGAGCACGCCGAACAGCGCGTTCATCATGATCTTGATTGCCTGGTCGGCGTGGTGATCGCCGCGCGCCTTCGCGGCCGCGCGCCGCGCCATGAAGCGCTCGATCACGCCGGGCAGGATCGCGCCCTCGCGCGCGAAGCGCGCGCCGCCGGGCGCGGCGATCGCGTCTTCTGGTCTTCGCTCGCCCACCCGATCGACTTCGCTCGCGTGCGGCTCGCTGCGCGAAACCTGCACTCGCTGCGCGAAACTTGCCTCGCCGGCCAGGGCGTGCGCGAGCGGGTCGAGCTGGAACGTCCGGATCAGGCTCGGGTACAGGCTCTTGAAGTCGAATACGGCGACGTCCGTGAACAGCCCGGGCACCGAGTCGAGCACGGCGCCGCCTTGCACGAGCTCCGCCTTGCGGTCCGGATCCACGCTCGGCGCCGCGAATCCGCGCCGGCGCAGCTCGGGCAGATACAGGCGATCAAACGAGGCGATGCTCGCACCGACGCGGTCGAGCGGCATGCCCGAGAGCAGGCTGCGCTCCACGGCGAGCGAGAGCAGGCCCTCCCGTTCGAGGATGTCGAGCACGAGCCGAGCGTCCTCGCGGTTGTAGGCGACCAGCGCGGTCGGGTCGTCGCGGTACATGCGCACGATCTCGGCGACGGGATCCGCGGCCGCGGCGATCCGCTTGCCGCGACCGAGCAGCTCCTGGGCGACGGCCCCGAGCCGATAGTCGTCGAGCCGCAGCGCGTCGCGCACGAGTGCGAGCCCGTCGAGCACGACGCGCCCGGGGACGACCGCGCGCGCCTCGCGCGTGAATCCGAGCTCCTGCTGGAACAACATCTCGCCCGCTACGCGCCCGAGCTCGAGCGGCACGCGCAGCGCCGCACAGCGCTGCGCGAGGATGCGCAGGTCGAACTCGACGACGTTCCAGCCCGTGATCACGTCGGGGTCGATTTCGCGGATCCGCTGCGCGGCCGCGGCGAGCAGCGCGCGCTCTTCGGCGTGGGTGATCGCCTCCGCGCCCGCGCGGGCGCCGAGGAGGTGCACCTCGTCGATTCCGTCGCCCAGCAGCGCGATCGACCAGACCTCGCTCGCACTCGGCTCCGTCTCGAGGTCGATCGAGACCACGCGCAGCGCGGGGCGCACCTCGGCGGGCGCGAGTGCGGGATTGGCGAAGTGGACGAGCGCGCCGCGCTCGGTGCCCTCGCCCTCGATCGCGATCCCCGCGCGCACACCCGCGTCGATCAGGTAGCGATACGGAAAGCGGACGTCGCCTTCGTAGGTGGGCCGGCCGGTCGCGGCGACGCGGTCGCGCAGCGGCGGCACCGCGGCGGGCACGGGCACCACCACGCGCACGAGCGCTTGTCCGGCGAAGTCCCGCAGCCCGCTCTCGGCGATCTGCGCGCGCGGGTCGCCGCGCAGGAGGTCCGCGTCCGCGGCGCGGACGAAGAAGTAGGGGCGGAAGCGGTCGTCCTCGACCAGAAACGCCCGCCCGTCTTCGAGCTGCCCGTACAGTTGCACGACCGGGATCCCGTCGCGGACGCGATAGGTGGGCTGGAGCAGGAATCCAGTGGGCAAGTCGGGGTCCTTCCCGGAACGGGGAATGGCGGGTGGCGATCTGGTGACGGTTCCGGGACTCTTCTCGGAACTCGACCGCGCCCGGGTCTCCGGGGCCTCCCGATCACGATAGCCTCTGTCGCATATGGGTCAGCGCATCCTCGTCGTCGACGACGAGCCGGATCTCCTCGAACTCGTGCGCGTCAATCTGTCCCAGGCCGGCTTCGAGGTGGAGACGGCCGAGACGGGCCGCCAGGCGCTCGAGAGGGTGCGGCGCGCCGCGCCGGACCTCCTGATCCTAGACCTGATGCTGCCCGACCTTTCCGGCACCGAGGTGTGTCGCCACCTCCGCGCCGACACGTCTCTCGGCGAGATCCCGATCATCATGCTCACCGCCCGCGCGGACGAGGTCGACCGCGTGGTGGGCCTCGAGATCGGTGCGGACGACTACGTCACCAAGCCGTTCAGCCCGCGCGAGCTCACTCTACGCGTGCGCGCCGTGTTGCGCCGGCGCCAGCCCGCGAGCGCGGGTGGGTCGCAGGTGCTCGAGCGCGCGGCGCTGCGCCTCGACCCGGAGCGCCACCGCTGCTTCGTGGAGAAGACGGAGATCGAGCTCACTGCCAAGGAGTTCGCGCTGTTGCACGGATTGATGATGCGGCCGGGGCGCGTCATGACGCGCGAGCAGCTGCTCGATGATGTCTGGGGCACCGACATCGCCGTCACCACGCGCACGATCGACACCCACCTGAAGCGGCTGCGCGAGAAGCTCGGGCCGGCCAGCCATCTGATTGAGACGGTGCGCGGCGTCGGATACCGGTTCTCGGAGTAGCGGCGTAACGGGCGCTCGCGCAAGCTTCGTGCGGCTTCGATATTCGGGGTGCCCATGCTAGGGAGCCCGCTCGCTCGAACCGCCGCATTCGCCGCGCTGCTCACGCTGTTGCTCGTGGGGTGGGAGCAGTGCGCGTCCCGCGACCTGCGCGCCGAGGCCGTCGCGCAGCTCGACGCCTCGCTCGAGGAGACCGCGCGCGCGGTGGCCGCCGAACTCAGCGGAAATTCCGTAGATGCGGTCCCCGCCGCGCAGCTCGCCGCGCTCGCCAATCGCGCGGGGCGGTCCGCGGGTGTGCGGGTCACGCTGATCGGCAAAGACGGGGTCCTGCGCGCCGATTCGGAGGTGGCGGCTGCGGACCTCGCCGGAATCGAGAACCACGCCCACCGCGAGGAGGTGATCGCAGCGGCCGCGGGCGGCGTGGGCCGGGCGACGCGCATGAGTCACACGGTGGGCCGCGTGCTGCGCTATGTCGCGGTACCCGCGCCGGGCGGCGGCGTCGTGCGCGTGTCGGACGACTTCGCCGACGCCGATCGGCGCGTCGCGCTCGCGCGCAGCTACGCGCTCGGCGTGATGGCGATTGCGGTAGTGGCGGCGCTGGGCCTGCTCCACGGCTTCGTCTGGCTGTTCCACCGCCAGCCGCTCGCCGACGTGCGGCGGATGGCCTCCGCCGTGGCCGACGGCCGCCTCGACGCGCGCGCGCCGCGCCCGGCGGACCGCGAGCTCGCGCGCCTCTCGCGCGCGATCGAGCAGATCGCCGGACAGCTCCGCTCCCGTCTGCGCGAGGTGAGCCGCGACGAGGCGCAGCTGGGCGCGGTGCTCGAGGCGATGGTCGAGGGCGTGCTCGTGGTGGACGCGCGCGGCGTGATCCTGCTCGCCAACTCGCGGCTGCGCGAGCTGTTCGACATCCACGGCGAGATCGCCGGGCGCCCGCTGCTCGAGGGCGTCCGCAACGCCGACCTCGACGCGATCCTCGCCGAGTCGGCGAAGACCGACGAGCCGGTGGCGCGCAGCATCGCGCTGCCCGGCCCGAATCACCGCACGCTCCAGGTGCTCGCGGCGCGCTTCCCGAGCGAGGGCGAGCGCACGGGCACCGTCACGGTATTCCACGACACGACCGAGCTGATGCGCCTCGAGGAGGTGCGCCGCGATTTCGTCGCGAATGCGTCGCACGAGCTGCGCACGCCGCTCGCGGCGATCCGCGGATTCGCGGAGACGCTGCTCGAGAGCGCTTCGCTCTCGCCAGAGGAGCAGAAGAGCTACCTCGAGGTGATCCACCGCCACGCGCAACGGCTGTCGAGCCTCGTCGAGGACCTGCTCGAGCTTTCGACGATCGAGAGCCGCACGCTGCGGCTCGAGCTCGCGCCCGTCGACGTCGCGCGCACGGCCGAGAACCTGATCGCGGATACGCGGCTGCGCTTCGAGGAGCGCCGGATCACTCCCTCGGTGCGCAGCGATGGCCGCCCGCTCGCGCTCGCCGACGCGCGCGCGCTCGACCAGGTGCTCGGGAACCTGCTCGACAACGCGCTCAAATACACGGAACCGGGCGGTACGATCGAAGTGGCGGTCGAGGAGCGTCTCGGCCGCGTGCGCGTCTCGGTCGCCGACTCCGGGATCGGCATCCCAGCCGAGGACACCGCGCGCATCTTCGAGCGCTTCTACCGGGTCGATCGCGCGCGGTCGCGCGCGCTCGGCGGCACCGGTCTCGGCCTCTCGATCGTGAAGCACCTCGTGCAGGCGATGGGCGGCGAGATCTCGGTCAAGAGCGCGATCGGCCGCGGCTCGACGTTCGTGTTCACGCTTCCGAGCGCGTCCGCGAGCGATTCGTAGGGGGACACACGCGAAGGTGTTGGCTCACCGCGATCGGAGCTAGGCGTCGAATCCGTTCTCCGCGGCGACCCGCCCGTACCAGCGCGCCGACTCCTTGGGCGTGCGGTCCCGGGTGGCAAAGTCGACCCAGACGAGCCCGAAGCGCTGCTCGTACCCCTCGGCCCACTCGAAGTTGTCGAGCAGCGACCATGCGTGATAACCGCGCACGTCGGCGCCGTGCTCGATCGCGCGCGCCACGGCCTCGAGATACCCGCGGTAGAAGTCGATCCGCCGATGGTCGCGGACCGCGCCGTTCGCTCCGGGGCCGTCGTGGTACGCGCAGCCGTTCTCGGTGACCTCGATCGGGGGTCGGTCGTAGTCGCGCGTGATCCGCATCAGCACGTCGTAGAGCGCGTCGGGCCACACCTCCCAGCCGAAGTCGGTCTTCGGTCCCTGGGGATTCCGGACCGGGCCGAACAGGGCGCGCGCGCCCATTCCGAGCGGGTCCGAGTCCTGGTGCTCGACGTGCGTGCGCGTGTAGAGGTTGATGCCGACGAAGTCGAGCGGCGCGCGCACGAGCGCGAGATCTCCCTCGCGGATCCCCATGCGATCGAACGGCGCGTCGACGAACGCGTCGGGGTAGCGCCCGCGCAGCGCGGGCTCGAGGTACCAGAGATTGGCGAGGCGATGCCAGCGCTCCGCGGCCGCCTGATCCTGCTCGGTGTCGCGCGCGGGCTCGCAGGCCGTCATGCTGAACGCGGTCCCGATCACCGCGTCCGAGCGCGCCGATCGCATCGCGCGGAATGCCTCGCCCTGGGCGAGGTTCACGACGTGGCTGGCCCGCAGATAGGCCGAGAGATCGCGGCGCCCGGGCGCATGGATCCCGATGAAGTATCCGAACAGCGTGAAGACCCCCGGCTCGTTGAAGATCATCCAGTGCTTCACGCGATCGCCGAGCGCGCGCACCACGACCTCGGCGTAGTCGGCGAAGCGGCCCGCCGTGTCGCGCTCGGGCCATCCACCGCGGTCTTCGAGCACCTGCGGCAGGTCCCAGTGGTAGAGCGTCGGGAACGGCCGGATTCCGGCGTCGAGCAGTCCGTCGACGAGCCGCCGGTAGTAGTCGAGGCCCTTGACGTTGGCGCTCCCGGCGCCCTTCGGCTGGATGCGCGGCCACGCGATCGAGAACCGGTAGCTCGTGAGGTTCATCGCGCGCAGGATCGCGATGTCCTCGGCGAAGCGGTGGTACGAATCGCACGCGACGTCGCCGGTCTGCCCGTTGCGGATCTTGCCGGGCGTGTGCGCGAAGCGGTCCCAGATCGACTGGCCCTTGCCGTCCTCCTGCCAGGCGCCCTCAATCTGGTAGGACGCGGTGGCCGTGCCCCAGGCGAACCCGTCCGGAAAGCGTACACGCGACATCGCTTCCTCCCGGCGGGCATTCAACCACAGGATCGCCGCGCGAGCAGTGGTCTGCGCGCGGAATCGCCGTGCTCTCCAGTCGGGCCGAGACCGCGTAGTAGAGCGTCTCCAGCAGGGGCAGCGAGAACCAATCGCCGTGCGGAAATCGCGTGGCCAGGAACAGTCCCCAGATCGACACCACCGCCCCGACGTACTGCGGATGCGCCAGCACCGAGAAGGGGAACCCGCGCACCCAGGGTACGTCGTAGCCGAACCGGTTGCCGTAGAAGACCCCGACCGACCCGAGGCGATAGAACACGCCGAAGTTGAGCACCTGGCCGGCGGCGATCATCGCAGCGCCGAGCGCGAGCGCGCGCGGATCGCTCGACCAGACCTCCGGGCCTTCCGCACGCAGCCACGCGCCATGGCCCGCGATCCAGGCGAGGAACACGAGGCCCTGGATCAACTTGAACGCGTAGAACAGCTGGCGCAGCGCGCTCACCGGTGTTCGTCCGGGCGCGCGACGCTGGTACAGCGCGCGGAAACGCTCGGGGCGCCACCAGATCGCCGCGTAGGCGATCCGCTCGATCGAGAGCGCGACGGCCGCGACCGCCAGACCTTCGGCGCTCACTCGGGTCGGGTGTCCTCGGCGAGCTCGATCACGCGGGATTCCTCCGCTGGCGTTCGGGGCCGAGGAGTGCCGGAAAAGTGGAGGATCCGGGTTACGGATCGGTTGCGATCCGGAAAACTGACGCGATCGAGCCAAATCCTTCGCGAAGACTTCGCTCGAATCGCGCGCGTGCCACGATCGCGTCGCCTGCGTACGCGATCCTCGCGCCGGGGGAAAGGGGCATGATTCTCCTCGCGCGAGCGATCTCGGCGGTTCACGTGACGGTGATCGCCCTCTCACTCGTCGCGTGGAGCCTGCCGTGGACGGCCGCGCTGTGGGCGGCCGTGATCGGTTATCCGCTGATCCAGCTCGGCTGGTGCGCATTCGGAAATCGCTGCCCACTGACCGTGCTCGAGGAGCGCCTTCGCGCGCGCGCACGGCTTCGCTCCGTCGGAACCGATCCGCAGACCGAGCCACCTCTGCATTTCGCCGCCGACCTCCTGTCGCTGCTCCTGCGGCGCCCGGTATCGCGGGTCTGGGGCGACGTCTTCAGCTACACGTGCGTCTGGGGTGGCTTCGCGATCGCGGCCGCGCGCTTGTACGCGCGCCAGCCCTAGTCGCAACGTCCGGAGACCGCGACTACTCCGCGGTCGCGTCGGTGCGAGCCGCCGCGCGGCGCACGAGCTCGTCCTGGGCCGCGAGGCACTGCCGTCGCGGCGCGCGCTGCCAACCGCCGGCGGAGCCGAGCTCCCACGCGAGCACGTCGTCGGCGAGGCAGAGCTCGAGGATCTCATCGATGCGCGCCGCGAGCGGTTTCGCTGCCACGGGTACCACCACCTCGACGCGGCCCTCGAGATTGCGCGGCATCAGGTCGGCGGAGCCGATGTAGTGGCGGGCACCCCCGCCGCGGCCGAAGCGATAGATGCGCGAGTGCTCGAGGAACGGCCCCACGATCGAGCGGACCCGGACCGTTTCGGACAGGCCCGGAACGCCGGGCCGCAGGCAGCACACGCCGCGCACGATCAGGTCGATCTCGACGCCCTCTCGCGACGCCTCGTAGAGCGCGTCGATCAGCGCGCCGTCGGCGAGGCCGTTGACCTTGATCGCGATGCGACCGTCGCGCCCGAGCTTGCGCTCGCGCTCGATTTCCTCGAGCAGCCCACCGCGCAGCGACCGCGGTGCGACCAGCAGCTTGCGATAGGCGGCCTGCTTGCTGCAGCCCGTCAGGTAGTTGAACAGCTGCGCGGCGTCGGCCGCGAGTGCGTCGGAGCAGCTGAACAGCCCGAGATCCTCGTAGGAGCGCGCCGTCTGCGGATGGTAGTTCCCGGTGCCGACGTGCACGTAGCGGCGGATGCCGTCGGCCTCCGCGCGCACCACCAGCGTGATCTTGCAGTGCGACTTGAGACCCACCACGCCGTACACGACGTGCACGCCCGCCTCCTCGAGCACGTGCGCGAGCTTGATGTTGGCCTGCTCGTCGAAACGCGCCGTGAGCTCGACGAGCGTCACCACCTGCTTGCCCGCGGCCGCGGCCTCGATCAGGTTGCGCACCAGCGTGTTCTCGACGCCCGACGTGCGGTAGAGCGTGTGCTTGATCGCGAGCACCGCGGGGTCGTCGGCGGCCTGGGCGAGGAAGGCCTCGGTGGATTCGCCGAACGACTCGTAGGGGTGGTGCACGAGCACGTCCTGGGCGCGGATCGCCGCGAACAGGTCCGCGGCGCCATCCCTTCCGGCCGCGAACGCCGGGGGCGTGACGGGCGCATGGGGCGGCAGCTTGGCGTCGGAGCGGTCTAGCGCGTGGATCTCCCAGAGCGAGCCCGGGTCGAGCAGCTCGCGCGCGACGTAGAGATCGTCGCCCGCGAGCTCGAGCTCGGCGAGCAGCAGGCTGCGCACGCGCTCCGACATGCGCTCGGTCACTTCGAGGCGCACCGCGGCGTTCATGCGCAGCCGGCGCTTGAGCCCGAACTCCACCGCCTGCAGCAGATCCTCGGCGTCGGTCTCGTCGAGCGCGAGATCGGCGTCGCGCGTCACCCGGAACGGATTGCACGAGACGATCTCCATCCCGGGGAACAGCTGCTGCGCGTGCGCGGCGATCAATTGATCCACCGGCACGAACCCCGCGCCTTCGCGCAGCGCGATCCACCGCGCGAACAGCGGCGGAACCTTGATGCGCGCGAAGCGGTGCACCTGCGTGTCCGGATCGCGCACCACCACGGCGAGGTTGAGGGACAGGTTCGAGATGTACGGGAACGGGTGAGAGGGATCGACCGACAGCGGCGTGAGCACGGGGAAGATCCGCGTCTCGAACATGTGCGTGAGCTCGCGCTGCTGCGCGTGGGCGAGATCGTCCCAGCTGCAGAGCGGGAGGGCGAGATCGCGCAGCCGGGGCAGCAGGTCCTTGTGCAGGATGTCGTCGAGCCGCGCGACCTGACCGGTCACGAGCGGGCGGATCGCAGTGAGCTGCTCGGCCGGCGAGCGCCCGTCGATCGAGAGCGCGCCCACCTCGGCCGCGATCTGGGTCTTGAGGCCCGCGACGCGGACCTGGAAGAAGTGGTCGAGGTTGCGGCTCGCGATCGCGAGGAACTTCACGCGCTCGAGAGCGGGCAGCGCGTCGTCTTCGGCGAGCGCGATCACGCGCGCGTTGAAATCGAGCCACGTCAGCTCGCGGTTGAAATAACGCGGCTCGCCGACCGGGCGCGCGGCGCTGATCTCGCTCGGCGGAGTTCGCTCGCGCTCCATCGATCGGGCCTGCGGAGGGGGAGGTCCCGCATTCTATCAGCTCCCTTCGGGGAATCCCACCGCAGAACGCTAAGTTTCGCTGAACGCTCCTGCGCCGCGCGGCTCTATCGCGTGTTCGGCGAGGCGATATCCCACGCCGCGTACGGTTTCCACGTAGCGCCGCGCCGGGCCGAGCTTGCGCCGGATGCTCTTGATGTGCGCGTCGATCGCGCGCTCGCTGCGCGGCTCGCGGCCCGCCTGCAGCCGATCGATCAGCTGGCTGCGGCGCACGACGCGGCCCGCCTGCGCGATCAGCGCGGAGAGCAGCTCGCGCTCGCGCGGCGTCAGCTCCACGCGGCGGCCGTCGGCGATCACGCGGCCCGTGCGCGGGTCGAGCTGGATCGCGCCTCGCTCGGGCGCGTTGGCGGGGGTCTCCTCCGATCGCGACACGAAACCGCGCAGCACGGCAGAGACGCGCGCGCCGAGCTCGGGCGGGTAGAACGGCTTGGCGACGAAGTCGTCGACGCCGGATTCGAACGCGAGCACGCGGTCGATCTCGCTGGCGCGGCTGGTCAGCACGATGATCGGCGTGGCCGCGAGCACGGGGGATTCGCGCACGATCCGGCACAGTCCGAGACCGGATTGATCCGGCAGCACGAGGTCGACGAGGATCAGGTCGGGGGGATCCTCGAGCGCGGCGCGGAGCGCCTCGCGCGCGGTGGCGGCCTCCCTGCACGCGAGCTGCCGATTCGCGAGGCACTCGCGGATTTCGGCCCGGACATCGCTGTCTTCGTCTACGACCAGGACCACCTTGGACGCCACGACCGCGGAACTCTCGATGAATTCGCGTTCGTCACACAATCAAAGCGCGATGGCGCCTGCGTGAAGGCCCCGGGACGTTTTGCTTGCGTAATCGGCTATCGTGGCAAGATCACTTGGGGCAGTTGTGAAGACGCTCTGGCTGTTGCGGCATGCCAAGGCGAGCCCGGGGAGTGACGGCCTCGCGGATCGGGATCGCCGGCTCGCTCCGCGCGGGCGCGAGGCGGCAGAGCGCATCGGGCGGCACCTCGCCGAGCGCGGCGTGCGCCCCGACCTGGCGCTCTGTTCGCCGTCGCTTCGCACGCGCGAGACGATCGAGCTCGTGGAGAAGGCACTCGGCACAGCGCTCTCGATCGAGTACGAGGAGGATCTCTATCTCGCGAGCGAGCGAGACCTCCGGAGGCGCATCGAGCGGGTTCCGGACGCCGTGGACTCGCTGCTCCTCGTGGGGCACAACCCCGGGATCGCCGAGCTCGCGCTCCAGATCTCGGTGCGCGGCTATGCCGATGCGCTGGCGGATCTGCGCCGGAAGTTCCCGACCGGCGCGCTCGCGGAGCTCCGGATCCACTCGCCGCGATGGGGCCAGTTCGCGCGCGGCTGCGAGCTCGTCACGTTCGTGTCGCCGAAGGCGATCAAGCAGTAGCAACGAGGCGAAGCCGAGCGGTCGTCGGGCTAGCTCTCTCCCGACAGGCCCGACGCGAGCTGATCCTTCAGCGTCTCCGTGTGCTGATCGACGGCCTGGGACCGGTGCAGGCGCCAGGGCGCGGCATGCGCGCCACCCGCGGCGGCGAGCGTTCCATCGATGTCGAGCACGAGCTCCGAACGGTGGGCCTGAGCGCGGTGGAGCCCGCTCGAGCCGAGCTTCACCTCGCCCTCGAGGCGGCCCTTGGAGTGGGTCGAGCGCGCGCCGTCGGGCAGCTCTGGAAGCTCGAACTCGCGGATCGGGATGCGGTAGCGGACCGCGAGCCCATCGTCCTGGAGCGCGGCGCTCGCGACCCCATCGAGCTCGACGTCGCCCACTCCGCGCGCGCGCAGGAACTCGACGACGCGCGCGGGGTCGAGCTCCCAGCGCTCGCCGGCAGCGACGGGCCGGCCCGGGTCGAGCAGTGCCGCGAGCGCGTATTCGGTCTGGTGTGCGAGCAGATCCGCGACCACCTTCTCGATCCGGGCCTCCACGCGCTCACCCTGGAACTCGATCGCGACGCTGCCGTCCCCATGGCGTTCGAGCTCGATCGCGGTGCCCTTCGCGAACAGCTCGCGAGTTCCGTCGGGCCGCACGGACGTGAGCTCGACCTCCTCGTGCCGCTCGCGCCGCGGGAGGCCCGCGGAGTCGGTCTCGAGCACCTCGACCCGAGCGGCGTACCGCAGCTGGACGGACTCGCGGAAGGTCTCGCGCGCGTCCACGCGCGTCTTCGTGTCGAGCGAGAGGGTCACCGCGTACCGGTCGCCTGCCTGGAAGCGCGGCCGCAGCGCGACCTGGTCGGCCGCAGCCTGGCTCGAGCCCGCGGACGCTGCCGCGAGCGCCATCGCAAGAAGGGCGCAAATGTGCCGGGATCGTCTCACCACCATGCAGCCAGCATCGGCAAAATCCACACGTTCCTCACAGAAATACACGAAAACGTCACATGAATGCCACTGAAGTGCCTGCCGACAAGGGGTGTGGGCATCGGGGTATCCTCGCGCCGTGGACCCGCATCGCGAGATCGAGCTCAAGCTCGATGCGTCGCCGGAGGATCTGCGGCGCCTCCAGCGCCACCCGCTCGTGCGGAGCCTCTCGCAGGGGCGCGCGGTCACCCGAGCCCTTGAGTCCGTCTATTTCGACACGGAAGACCACGACCTCGCGCGGGCCGACTTCGGATTGCGCGTGCGCCGGGACCGGTCGCGGCGCGTCCAGACCGTGAAGGGCGAGCGCTCGGCATCGGGAGGTCTGTTCGAGCGCACCGAGGTCGAGGTGGCGGTCGACGGCGACGAGCCCGACCTCTCGCGGATCCCCGATCCGGAATTGCGCGCGCGGCTCGTCGAGATCTCGGATGGCAAGCCGCTCGTCGCGATCTTCTCGACCGAATTCCGTCGCTCGCGGCGGGTGCTGCGCAAGGGCGAGACCGAGTGGACGCTCGACATCGACGTCGGCAGCATCGCCGCGGGCGAGCGGCGCAGCCCGGTGCACGAGGTGGAGCTCGAGCTGCGCGAGGGC
>DATFWW010000005.1:0-2989 GCA_035258825.1 Myxococcota bacterium | reverse complement strand
GAGGTCCTCGCGATCCGCAGCGAGCCATCCGGGCGCTGACAGTGCGCGCGCTCGAGTGCAGCGGGGCGCCGCGCGATCTCGGACGCGACCTCGGCGGCGCGCTGCGCGCAGAGCTGCGCGCCGCGTTCCGGGCCGAGCGGTCGCTGCGCGGCCGCCTCGCCGCGTTCCGGCGCACGAACGCGGAGGTGCAGCTCCACAGCGATCTGCGCCGTTATTTCCCACACCACGCGGAGTGGCTCGAGGGCCTCGCACTCGGCTCCGGTGTTTCGCTGCGCGCGCTCGTGGGTGCGCTCGCGGCGATCTCCGCGCCGGAGGCGCCGCAGGGCGTGGCGGTCGGCGCCGTGTCGGGCGCGTCGGTGGGCATCGCGAACGCCGTGCCGCGCGGCGCGGTGCTGCGGCGCGTGGCGCCCCAGGGCCGGTTCCGCTCGGTCGAGTTCGCGCTCCCCGCGGCGACCGCGCCGGCGATCGGCGTGAACGAGGCAGGGCTCGCGGTGGCGGTGGCCGAACAGCGGTCGCTGCCGGGCCGCTTCGCGCCGCCGATCGCGCTGTTCGCGCGCGATTGCCTCGAGCGCTTCGAGCGCGTAGAGCCCGCGCTCGACTGGTGCCTCGCGCGGCCTGCCGCGCCGGGCGGTTCGCTGCTGCTCGCCGACGCGCGCGGCGAGATCGCGGGCGTGTACGCGAGCGGGCCCGAGCGACGCGCGCTGCGACCGCTCTCGTGGCTCGTGCTCGGCGACGCGAGTCTCGAGGTCACGAAGGCGGAGCCACTCGCCGCGGGCGTGCTGGAGCCCGCGCTCGCGGATGCGCTCGCGTCGCTGCCCGGCGCCGGCCTCGCGGTGATCGCGGATCCGGCCGGCCGGCGCCTGCGCTCTGCGGGCGGCGAGTGGATCTCCTTCGCGTAGAAGACGGCGCTCGGAGGCTCGAGGATGCGGATCGCAGTCGCTAGAGCGGGTCTTGGTTCGGCGATCCTCACGGCCCTGCTCGCGGCGGCCGCGCTCCGCGCGCCCGCCGCGGGTCTCGACGGCATGACCGGCACCTGGGTGCGCGCCGATCGCGAGCGCGACGATGCCGCGCGCGACGCCATGATCGTGCGCGCTACCGAGCCGATGTCGTTCGCGTTCCGCGGCGTCGCGCGGGGCGTGATGCGCACGCGCATGGTTCCCTCCGAGCAGTACGTGGTCGAGCGGGGCGACGATGCCCTGCAGATCCGCAACGACAAGGGCACCGTGTTCCCGATCGACGGGCGCGTGCACTCCACCGGGAAGGATCGCGAGGTCACGAGCCGCGTCGCCGAGGGCGGAGTGATCGAGCAGGCGTGGAAGGAGTCGGACAGCCATGGCGTCACGACGTGGCGCCTCGACGGTCAGAAGCGGCTCGTCGTCTCGCAGCGCATCGTCGACCCCCACTTCGAAGCGCCGCTCGAATATTCGACGACCTATCAGCGCCTCGTGCAGTAGCCCGGTTCGCACATCGCGACGGCCAGCTCGGGGTCGTCGGTGACGGCGAACGCCTCGCGCATCTCGGGGTCGTCGAACCCGTCGCGGATCGAGCGCTCGATCTGTGCCACGAGCGGCTGGAAGAAGCCGTTCGTGTCGACGAGCACGAGCGGCCGCGCGTGAAAGCCGAGCTTGCGGAACGACAGCACCTCGGCGAGCTCCTCGAGCGTGCCGAGGCCGCCCGGGAGCGCGATGAACGCGTCCGCGCCCTCCTCGAGCGCGCGTTTGCGCGAGCGCATGTCGGCGACCTCGTCGAGGCGGTGGAGGCCGCGGTGGTGGACGTCCATACCGACGAACGCGTCGAGGATCACGCCCTCCACCACGCCCCCGGCCGCGAGCGCGGCGTCGGCCGCCGAACCCATCAGGCCGGTGCGGCCGCCGCCGTAGAACATCGTGTGCCCCGCACGCGCGATCGCGGCGCCGAGCCGCCGCGCGGCGTCGTGATAGGGCGCGGCGAGGTGCTTGCTCGAGCCGCAGTAGACCGCGATCCGCACTAACGGCGACGCCGGCCGCCACGCCGGCCGCGGCCGCCCTCGCGCCGGCCGCCTCCGCCCTCGCGCCGCGGTGCGCGGTGCTCGGGCCGATCGGTGTCGGCGGCGGCGGGCCCGCTCGCGGGCGTCTCCGGCCGGTGCTCGCGCAGGAACAGCGCGCAGATCGTGGCGAGCTCGGCGAGCCCGTCGTCGCTGCGCGAGAGCGCATTCACCACCGGGCGGAAGCGCTCGAGCAGCGCGCGGCGCTCGCGGTCGTCGAGGTGGCGCAGCTCCTGTTCGGCCTTCACGGCGAGGCGCTCGCGCACGCGCTCGGCGATCTCCGCGTCGGTGGGGACCTTGCGCTCCGTGATCTTGATCTTGTGGACGTTCTGGATCATCCGGAAGTTGCCGATGTCGAGCCCCGACACGAGCGAGATGGCGGTGCCGGTCTTGCCGGCACGGCCCGTGCGGCCCGTGCGGTGAACGTAGACCTCGGGCGACTCGGGCGCGGCGTAGCCGAACACGTGGGTGAGG
Organism: Myxococcota bacterium; assembly: GCA_035258825.1. GTDB lineage: Bacteria > Myxococcota_A > UBA9160 > UBA9160 > SMWR01 > JAHEJV01. The sequence continues at coordinate 492 of DATFWW010000005.1, read as the reverse complement.
TCGCTGATGTCGATGCCGCGCGCCGCGACGTCGGTAGCGACGAGGATTCGCAGCTTCCCGGCCTTGATCTTGGCCATCGCCGCCTCGCGCGCGGCCTGCGACAGGTCGCCCGAGATCTGGTCTGCGTCGAGCCCGCGGCGCTGGAGGTAGCTGGTCACGAAGCGCACGTCGTCCTTGGTGTTGCAGAACACGATCGCGCTCTCGGGATCCTCGTATTCGAGGATGCGCAGGAGATTCGCCTCCTTCTCCTGCGCGGTCGTGATCACGTAGTAGTGCTCGATCTCCTGCGGCGACGCGGTGTCATCGTTGAGCGACACGAATTCGGGGTCGCGCAGGAAGAAGCGCGACAGCGACTTCACCTTCTCGGGGATCGTCGCGGAGAACAGACACGACTGGCGGTCGGCGGGCAGATACTTGTTGATCTCGCGCATGTCGGGCCAGAAGCCCAGCGAGAGCATCTCGTCGGCCTCGTCGAGCACGAGCGTGCGCACC
>DATFWW010000004.1:0-30960 GCA_035258825.1 Myxococcota bacterium | reverse complement strand
GAGCGAGGGCGTACACGACTTCTACGCGATCGTCGACGACTACCGGTCCGCCTATCAGTCGCGCGCGCTCGCCGCAGCCAATGCGCTGCTCCCGCCCAACGTGTTCTACCTCGAGCTCGCTCACGGCGGGGCGATCGTGCGCGCGAAGTACGCAGTCGTGTCGCGCGCCGACCTCGCGCGCGCGTGCCGCGGCGAGACGCACCGCGCGGGAATGTGGGCGCGCTTCGCGCAGCCCGTCGCGGCGGCGTGCGTTCGCGACCCGGCGGCGCGCGGCGCACTCGCAACGGCCTGCGCGGACGCGATCTGCACCGCGCTGCGCGCCGGGCTCGCAGCGCGCCCGCGGAGCCTCTCGGCCGCGGAGTCGGGGGCATTCTGGTGCGAGCTGTTCCGCGCCACCTACGCCGCCGAGTTGCGCCCCGAGCGCGAGGGCGCCAGCGACGCCATCTACGCCAGCCAGTCGGCGCGCTTCGACGCGCGACTCGCCGAGGCGGTCGAAGCGCTGCTCGCGAGCGGGGAGATCGAGCGCGGCAGCGACGGCGCGCTGCGCCTGCTCGAACCGCTCGCGCGCGCGCCGGGTCACAGTGCGGCCGCGAAATGGATCGGACTGCTCCAGCTCGCCAAGACCGCCGCGACGTTCGGGGACTGGGTGCCCTACGCGCTGTGGAAGGTCGAACGCCACTCGGGGATCCGCCTCGAGGCCAGCGAGCGGCAGCGCCGCCACCCGTGGCTGTTCGGGTGGCCCGTGCTGTTTCGCGCGTGGCGCAGTGGTGCGCTTCGCTGACGCCTGGCTACGGGGGGATCCGATGAGAGTCCTCGAAGCGCGCCGCCTGCTCGAGCGCGTCGGCATCGAGCGCACCCGTGCGCCACTCACCGGCGAGCTCGGCGAGCAATGCGTCGCGCACCGTCCCGAGCCCGATCGGCCCCACCTCGTCCTCGATCGCGCCGGCGGTCTCGGGATCGAACGCGAAACCGAGCGCGGCGTACACGGGCTCGAGCACCGCGCGCAAGCGAGCGCTCCCGCCCACTACGAGCACGCCGCCCGTGTGCGCGGCTCCGCGCACCACGCGCTGCCCGACGCCCATCAGCTTGCGCGCGCCGCGCGCATTCACGCTCCAGTCTCCGGGACAGTAGGCGCCCGGCACCTCGCCGACGCGCGCGTCGACGCCGAGGCGACGCAGCGCTCGCGCCACCCACTGTGCGGTACGCGCGAAACGCGCGCGGATCCCTGCGCGCTCGTCGCGTTCCGGCGTACACCATGCGAACGCGATCGATTCGGTGGAGAAGACCGCCGCCGCACCCCCGGCGAGCCGCAGCGCGGCGTCGAACCCCGCGGCGCGCGCGGCGGACACGGCGCGCGCGAAGCCCGGGCGGCGGAGATCGGTGGTCGAGAACGCCACGACGTCGTCCGGCCGATACAGGCGCAGCGTCTCGCCGCGCTTTCCGGCTGCGACCTCGCGCAGCAGCGCCCGCGACACCGCCACGTCGAAGGCGGGGCGGCCTGGAAAGGCGGTGTCGATGATCTCGAGCACCCCACGCACGCTAGCAGCGCGCGCGGGGATGCCCGAGAACGATCAGCGGACCTCGCGGTCCAGCGCAGCGCCGATGCCGGTCACGACGCCATGCACGAGCGGCACCACGTTCTGCGCCTCGCCGTTGATCAGCGCGAGCAGGCGGTTGCTCAGCGCGCGCTCGGCCCGGTAGGTGGCCTCTCGGCCGGCAGGGGTGAGCTCGAGCTGAATGCCGCGCCGGTCGCTCGCGACCGGCACACGCCGGACGAGTCCGGCCTGCTCGAGGCCGTCCACCAGCGAGGTGAGCGTAGGCCGGCTCACCCCGACCGCAGCAGCGAGCTCGCTCGCGCGCTGCGGACCCTCTGCCGCCGATACGAGCAGCCGGTATTGCGGCAAGCTGATCCCGGTAGACTGGCACGTCTGCTCCGCCACACGCGCGAGCCGCGCGAGGAGCCGGATGCCTTCCCGGAACTCGCTCCCGCCCGGCTGCGGTGCGTCGAAGCTGGGGTGATGGGCGTGGGTCCGAATAACGGTTGTTGCGTCTGCGCTCACGGTTCGAGCCTCCAGATCAGTCGGTACAGATTCAGCATTATAGGCAGACGAGTGGTGATCTGACTACCTTTCAGATCGAAAAATCTTAAGGTTTCCGAATTATTTCGAGCTTAAACGCACGGATTTGGCCTGAAAAGCCCAGACTGAGGCAAACAACACGCGAAAATGAATGCCGCCTCCACAAATCGTGTGCTCGTCACGGGCGCCTCCTCGGGCATCGGAGCCGCCGCAGCCGACCTGCTCGCCCGCACCGGGTTCCGCGTGGCGGGCACTTCGCGCGATCCCGAGCGCGCCGCGCTGCGGTCGCCACACATCGAGTGGGTCGCGGTGGACGTGCGCGACGATGCTTCGGTCTCGGAAGGGGTGAAGCGGGCCATCGACCGGATGGGTGGCCTCGAAGCGCTGGTATGTAACGCGGGGATCGGGATCTTCGGAAGCGTGGAGGAGGTGCCGCTGCACGCAGCGCGCGAGCAGTTCGAGACGAACTTCTTCGGCACGCTGCGCACGCTGCGCGCCGCGCTGCCCGAGCTGCGGCGCTCCCGGTCCGCGCGCATCGCGATCGTCGGCTCGTTGGCGGGCCGCGCGCCGATCCCGTTCCAGGCGCATTATTCGGCGAGCAAAGCAGCGCTCGATGCGCTCGCGCTCGCACTGCACAACGAGCTGTTCGGAACGGGCGTTCGCGTGTCGCTGATCGAGCCCGGCGACATCCACACCGCATTCAACGACGCCACCGACTTCGAGCTCATCCGCGATTCGAGCTATGGCGAGCGCGCCGCGCGATGTCGCGAGGTCGTCGAACGATCACTCGAGAACGCTCCGGGGCCGGAGCTTGTGGCGCGCGTGATCGTGCGCGCTCTCACTACACTGAACCCGCGAGTTCGATATGCGGTGGGCCCGGACGCGCGCCTCGTATCCTTTGCGCGGCGCTGGCTGCCCGAACGGCTCGGCCTGTTCCTGATCCGGCGTCACTTCCGGGTGTGATTCGGGCCCTGGGGAGAATCCCCGGCGAGGTTTGCTAGCTTCCGCGCGCCGCGGGTCGCGCCCAGACCACCCGGCTCCCTTCCATCCCAACCTTCCCCTCGGCTCGGGACCGATCCGGCCCGTAGCTGCCCCTCTGGAGGAACCGATGAGCAACAGGGTCTACGTGCTCGGCGTCGGCATGACCAAGTTCGAGAAGCCCGGCTCCCGCGAATGGGACTACCCGGACATGGCCGAGGAGGCGGGGAAGAAGGCGCTCGCCGACGCCGGCATCGCGTACGACCAGATCGAGCAGGCCGCCGTCGGCTACTGCTACGGCGACTCCACCTGCGGCCAGCGCGCGGTCTACACGCTCGGGCTGACCGGGATCCCGATCTACAACGTGAACAACAATTGCGCGACGGGCTCGACCGCTCTGTTCATGGCCAAGCAGTTCGTCGAGGCCGGCATCGCCGACTGCGTGCTCGCACTTGGCTTCGAGAAGATGGAGAAGGGTTCGCTCGGCGTGAAGTTCACGGACCGCACCAATCCGATGGACAAGCACGCGAAGGCGATGATCGAGCAGCGCGGCTTCGAGAAGGCACCGCCCGCGGCGCAGTTCTTCGGCAACGCCGGCCGCGAACACATGGAGCGTTACGGCACCACGCCCGAGCACTTCGCGAAGATCGGCTGGAAGAACCACAAACACTCGGTCGACAACCCGTACTCGCAATTCCAGGACGAGTACAGCCTCGACGACATCAAGAGCGCGCCGATGGTGTTCGCGCCGCTCACCAAGCTGCAGTGCTGCCCGACCTCGGACGGCGCGGGCGCGGCGATCCTCGCCAGCGAGCGCTTCGTCGTGGAGCACGGGCTCCAGGCGAAGGCGGTCGAGATCATCGGCATGGCGATGACGACCGACACGAACGCGACGTTCGCCGAGAAGAGCGCGATGAAGCTCGTCGGGTACGACATGACCCGGCAAGCCGCGCGCAAGGTCTACGAGCAGTCCGGCGTCGGCCCCGAAGACGTCGACGTGGTGGAGCTGCACGACTGCTTCGCCGCGAACGAGCTGATCACCTACGAGGCGCTCGGGCTGTGCCCGGAGGGCAAGGCGGGCGAGTTCGTCGATTCGGGCGCCCAGACGTACGGCGGGCAGGTGGTGGTGAATCCGTCGGGCGGGCTGATCTCGAAGGGCCACCCGCTCGGCGCGACGGGCCTCGCGCAGTGCGCGGAACTCAACTGGCAGCTGCGCGGCGAGGCCGACAGACGCCAGGTCTCCGGGGCGAAGATCGCGCTCCAGCACAACCTCGGCCTCGGCGGCGCCGCGGTCGTCACCGCGTATCGCAAAGGGTTCTGACCGCGGCGGTCCGGCAGGCGGCGGCCGCGCCGATCGAGGACCCGCGCCTCGTCCCCGCGCGCAAGGCCGTGTTCGCGCTCGGCGACTTCACCGTCAACACGGTGCTGACGTCGCTCGCGATCCTGTACGTCACGCACTTCCTGCTCGTGGTGGCGGGGCTGCGCCCGGAGCTCGCGGGTGCGGTGCAGCTGATCGGCCGAACGATCGACGCGTTCGCGGACCCCGCGATGGGCCGTATCTCCGACCGCTGCCGGTGGCGCTGGGGCCGCCGGCGCCCGTTCTTCCTGCTCGGCGCCATCCCGTTCGGCGCCGGGTTCGGGCTGCTCTGGGCGCACCTGCCCGAAGCGTCGCAGCTCGCGATGTTCGCCTACTACACGACGGTCTTCGTGCTGATGTCGCTCTCGATGACGGTGCTCGCGGTACCCTACCTCGCGCTCCAGCCCGAGATGGCGCTCGGCTACGACGCCCGCACCTCGCTGAACGCGTGGCGCAACGCGGGCTCGATCCTCGGCGTGTTCGCGGCGATCGCAGTGCGGCCGGTCGCCAACGCATTCGGCGGCGGGCCCGAAGGGTTCACGGCCGCAGGCGCGCTCTACGGCGCGATCGTCGCGGCGCCGTGGGCGGCGATCTACGCGGTGACCTGGGAGCGGCCGGAGTTCCAGGCGCGCGAGTCGGCGATGCCGTTCTTCGCAGGCGTCCGGCTCGCGGCGCGCCACGCCAACTTCCGCCGCCTCGTCGGCTTGTTCCTGTGCGGGCGCGTCGCGATGGACCTCGTCGGCGCGATGTTGATCCTCTACTTCACGCTCTGGCTCCGGCGCAGCGGCGATTTCGAGCCCACGATGGCGCTGTTCTTCGCGATCGTGCTCGCATCGCTGCCGTTCTGGGTGCGGCTCGCGGAGCGCGCGGAGAAGGCGACCGTGTTCCGGATCGGCGCGCTGTGGTGGGCGGCCGCGCTCGCGGTCATCGTGTTCGTGCGACCCGACTGGCCGCGCTGGCTCGTGATCGGAATCGCCGCGAGCGGCGCGATCGGCTACGCCGTGATGGACCTGATGCCCTGGTCGATGCTCGGCGAGGTGGTCGACGAAGACGACCTCGAGACGGGCGAGCGTCGCGAGGGTACCTATTACGGCCTGTTCATGTTCGTGCGCAAGCTCGCGGGGACGCTCGCGGTGTGGCTCGCGCTCACGCTGCTCGGCGCCCTCGGGTACCGCGCCGACCAGCCGCCCAACGAGGCGACGCTCACCGCCGCGCGCTGGCTGACCTCCGTGGTGCCCGCGGCGTTCCTGGTGCTCGCGGCGTGGCTCGCGCGCGGATACCGCGTCACGCGCGCGCGCCACGCGGAGATCCGCGCGGCGCTCGAGCGACGGCCGGGTTAGGCGGCGGTATCGAGCCGTGCGCGAAGCGTCTCGTCGATCAGCACTCGCACACCCGGGTGCAGATTCAGCGTGAGGTGACCGCCCTGATACCAGACGATCCGCGGCTCGCCCCAGTGCCGCCACAGATCGCGGACCTGATCGGGCGGCACGAGCCGATCGCCGACGCCGGCGAAGATCGCGAGGTGGCCGCGCGGCACCTTGGGTGCGAGCGCGAGGGGCGAGATCACGCGCAGCACCTCCGCCATCTTGGCCTCGGAGAGGCCGGCGTGCATCGCGACGCGCTCCTGCCACGGGCCGCCGTGCCGATAGAAGGTGCGCGCGAAATCGGTCGCGGGGATCCCGGCCACCGCACACGCGAGGCCGTCGTCGAGCGAGGCGAGCAGCGCAGTGGTGTAGCCGCCCAGCGAGAGCCCGTACACGCCGATCGGCGCGTCGCTCTCGCTGCGCACCCACGCGAGCATGCGCCGCAGGTCCCACATCGCCTGCGCCTCGGCGTGGATCGTGTCGAGCAGGTCGCCGCCGAGGAAGCCGTCGCCGCTGCGACCGAAGCTGCGCGGCCCGTGCAGCGGCAGCACCGGCACGAGCAGGTTGAACCGGTGATGGCGGTGCAGCCAGTTCGGATGGAACGCCGAGAGGTCGATCAGCGGCGTTCCCATCCGGTAGCCGTGCAGACACACGAGCCACGGCCGCGCGGGATCGCTCCGCACGACCCAGGCGTGGGCCGTGCGATTGGCCGCATAACCCAGCCACCGCTCGCGTCCCGGCTCGCCGGCGCGCGGCTCGTACCCGCTCGCAAACGAGAGGTGCTCGAAGTCGACGCCGCGCGTGCGGCGCCGCGTGAACCGGCCCGCGCCGGCCTCGACCGGACGCATGTGATAGCCCTCGGGCTTCTCCAGCCAGCCCGCGTCCGCGAACTGCTCGCGCGCGAGCGCCACCTCGCGCTCGATGCGCGCGTGATCCGCGGACGACGGGAACTGCTGCGTGAAGATCATCGTGCCGAGCATCGCCTCGTCGATCGCGACTTCGGCGGCGAGGCGCGCAGTGACCGCCGGAGCGGGCACGCCCTCCGGATGCGCGTCGAGGCGCAACGCGTGGTAGCCCGCGGCGAGGAAGGAGGCGGCGGAGGCGATCCCGAGCGCGAGCGCCCAGACGCCCGCGAACGCGATCGCGAGCGGCGCGAGCAGCACGCCGAGCACCGCGCCCAGCGCCGCGAAATGCGTGAGCCGGCGGTCGCCCGGGTAGAGCAGCATCCCCGCGCCCGACGCGACCAGGAACGTGCCGGGCAGCAGCTCGACTACGCCCCACGGCAGGTCCGCGGCCACCGCGACGGTATTCCACGCGATCCCGCTCGCGAGGGGGATCCACGCCTCGTGCGGATAACGGACCGGATCGAACACTCGCACACGCTCCTGCCGCGATGCGGCGGCGACACCCCATCTGCGACGATACCCTGCGCCGCCGAGGTGTGCATGGCGCGGAGTCGGTTCGTCGCGTTCGGGCTCGCCGCGCTGACCGCGTGCGCCGCTTGGGCCGACGATCTGCGCGACGCGGTCGATCGCGCCGCGCGTGCGGTGGAGCCGCAGGTGATCGCGTGGCGCCGCGACATTCACGAGCATCCCGAGCTCGCCAACCGCGAGGTGCGCACCGCTGCGCTCGTCGCGAAGCAGCTGAAGAAGCTCGGGCTGGCCGTGCGCACGAAGGTGGCGCACACGGGCGTGGTGGCGGTGTTGCGCGGCACCGCGGCGCACCCGGTCGTGGCGCTGCGCGCGGACATGGATGCGCTGCCGGTCACCGAAGAGACCGGGCTGCCGTTCGCGTCGCGCGTGCGCACGACCTATCAGGGCCAGGAGGTGGGCGTGATGCACGCATGCGGCCACGACGCGCACACGGCGATCCTGCTGGGTGTCGCGGAGGTGCTGGCCGGCGTGCGCGACCGGCTGCCCGGCACGGTCCTGTTCGTGTTCCAGCCCGCCGAGGAGGGCGCGCCGCCGGGCGAGCGCGGCGGCGCGAGCCTGATGCTCGAGGAGGGCGCGTTCGACGATCCCGTGCCCGACGTCGTCTACGGGCTCCACGTGACCTCGTTCTACCATTTCGGAGAGATCGGGCTCGTGCCGGGCGCTGCGATGGCGAGCTCCGATCGCCTCACGATCGCGGTGAAGGGCCGCTCTACCCATGCGGCCTATCCATGGAAAGGCGTCGACCCGATCCCGGTCGCGGCTCAGATCGTCCTGGCGCTCGAGGCGCTGCCGGCGCGTCAGGTCGACGCGCGCATCCCGTCGGTCGTCTCGTTCGGGGCGATCCAGGGCGGCGTGCGCCACAACATCATCCCGGATCAGGTGGAGCTCTCCGGCACGATCCGCGCGCTCGCGCCGGACGTGCGCGAGCAGCTCCACGAGCGGATCCGTCGCACGGCGCGCGCGATCGCCGAGGCCGCCGGCGCGACGGCCGACGTGGTGATCGACGACGGCAACCCGGTCACCTGGAACGATCCCGATGTCGCGCTCCGGATCCGCCCGACGCTCGAGCGTGTCGCGGGGCCCGAGCGCGTGATCCAGCCTCTGCCATGGACGGGTGCCGAGGACTTCGCGTTCTACCTGAACCGCGTGCCCGGCGCGTTCTTCTTCGTCGGCATCGACCCCCCCGGAGTCGATCCGGCGAATGCCGAGCCGAACCACTCGCCGCGCTTCACCTTGGACGAAGCCGCGCTGGAGGTCGGTGTTCGCGCCCTCGCCCACCTCGCGGTGGACACCCTGACGCGACCCCGGTGATAATCGCGCGGTGCCGCCCGCGCGATCCCGGCCGCTCCGCGACGAGCCTCAATGGCCGGTCGCGACCGGTGCCCGGGACCGCGTGCTGTTCCTGCTCGACGCATCGAGCGCATACGAGCGCCGGATCCTGCTGGCGTGGATCGCGCGCAATCGCCCCGAGGACGCACGCGCGACCCATTGGGACCGGCTGGACATCGCCCCCTCGCGCCGCCGCGGGCGCCGCGTCTCGCTCGAGAAGCTCGAGGCGGCGCTCTCGGCTCCGGGCGATCCGCTGCTAGCGCCGCTGCGCGTGGCGTGGATCCCGCGCAAGCGCGACGGCGAGCGGCGCGCGCGCCTGACCGATCTCCTGTCCGGCGATCCGCGCGACCCGAACGCCGTGCGTCAGCGCTGGATCGCTAGCCGCGAGCTCGACCGCTGCCGCATCGTCGCGGGCGAGCCGGCGCCCGCGAGCGAGCTGCGCCAGCGCTGGCGGCACGCGATGGGCGGCGTGATCGGCGAGACCACGGGATTCGCCGAGTTCGTGGCGCGCCAGGCCGCGCTCGCGCTCGAGCGCGCGGAGCGGCGGCTGCGCGGTGCCCGCTACAAGGTGCCGCGCTTCGTGCGCGAGGACATCCTCGCCCGGCCCGCGTTCCGCGGCGGTGTCGCCCAGCTCGCGCGCGAGAGCGGGCGCAGCGAGGCGCGCGTCGCGCGCGAAGCGGCCCGCTATCTGGGCGAGATCGCGGCCACGCACAGCACGTTCGCGATCGATCTGATGGCGCGGCTGATCCGGCGCTGGTACTCGCAGGGTTACGCCCAGGGCCTGCGCTACGACCCCGCCAAGCTCGACCGCATCGGCGCGCTCGCGCAGCGACAGTCCGTGGTGTTCCTGCCCACGCACAAGTCGAACCTCGATCATCTCGTGCTGCAGTACATGCTGCACGAGAACGGCCTCCCGCCGAACCACACCGCGGGCGGCATCAACATGAACTTCTTTCCGCTCGGCCAGCTCGCGCGCCGCAGCGGGGTGTTCTTCATCCGGCGCTCGTTCAAGGACAACGAGGTCTACAAGTTCGTCCTGCGCCAGTACATCGACTACCTGATCGAGAAGCGATTCGCGCTCGAGTGGTACATCGAGGGCGGGCGCTCGCGCTCGGGCAAGCTCCTGCCGCCGCGCTTCGGACTGCTCGCCTACGTGGTGGACGCCTATCGGCGCGGCCGCGCCGACGACGTCGTGCTGATCCCCGTCTCGATCGCCTACGACCAGATCTCCGACGTTCAGGACTACGCGCACGAACAGCTCGGGGGCGAGAAGAAGCGCGAGAGCTTCGGCTGGTTCGTCGGCTTCCTGCGCCGGCTGCGCCGTCCCTACGGCGCGATCTACATCGATTTCGGCGAGCCGCTCTCGCTCGCGAAGGCGCTCGGCCCTCCGGACCCCGAGGCGAAGCCCGATCCCGACGAGCACGAGCTCGCGCTGCAGAAGCTCGCGTTCGAGGTGTGCGTGCGGATCAACGCCGTCACGCCGATCACGCCGATCTCGCTCGTGACGCTGGCACTGCTCGGCACGGGCGGCGTGGCGCAGACCGTCCCCGGCGTGATGCTGCGGCTTAAGAACCTGCTCTACGACGTCGCGCGCCGCGACGTGCCCAACACAGGCCTCGCCGAGCTCGAGACCGCCGAAGGGGTGACGCGCGTGCTCGATGCGCTCGCGGCGAACGAGGTCGTCGACCGGTTCGCCGAGGGGAGCGAGGCGGTCTACCGGATCGGGATCCATCGCGAGATCGCGGCCGCCTATTACCGCAACTCGATCATCCACTTCTTCGTCGATCCCGCGATCGCCGAGCTCGCGCTGCTCGAGGCCGCGGAGGCGGGCGAGGACGACGACCGCGTCGCGGCATTCTGGCGCGCGGCGATGCAGCTGCGCGATCTGCTCAAATTCGAGTTCTTCTTCGCCGACCGCGACGCGTTTCGCGGCGAATTGCGGCGCGACCTCGCGCAACGCGATCCGAATTGGGAGGAGACGCTCGCGTGCAGCGCGGACGGTGCCCACGAGTTGGTGAAGCGCTCGCGCCCGTTCAACGCGCACCGCGTGCTGCGCCCGTTCCTCGAGGCCTACCGGGTCGTGGCCGACCGCCTCGCAGCAACACCGCGGGACACCGTGATCGACGAGCGGGGCTTCCTCGACGCCTGCATCGGACTCGGGCGCCAGTATCACCTGCAGAGGCGCATCCACAGCGGAGAATCGGTCTCGAAGGTGTTGTTCGAGACCGCCTTGAAGCTCGCCGACAACCGCGGCCTCGTGCACTCGACAGAGCCCGAGATCGGGCAGTGGCGCCGCGTATTCGCCGACCAGATCCGCGCCACGCTGCGCCACATCGACGCCGTCGAGGCGCTCGCGGCGAGCCGGCGCGCGGGACTGATCGAGTGAATCCGTTGCTACCGTAGGGCGCCGTGGAAGCCAGGCTCGATCACATCGCGTTCGGCGTGCCCGACGTCGCGCCCGTGGCGGAGCTGCTCACGGGCCACCTCGGCGGGAGCGAGTACGGATCGGGGCCCGGCGGCGGCTTCGTGTTCTGGCAGTGGGAATTCGCGGACGGCGGCCGGATCGAGATCATCGTTCCGGACGGCGCGCGCGACGGCTTCCTCCATCGCTTCCTCGCCGCGCGCGGCGCGGGTCCCCATCACGTGACGTTCAAGATGCCGGACCTCCACGCGGCGCTCGTGCTCGCGCGGTCGCTGGGGTACGAGCCGGTCGGTATCGACGATCGCTCGCCGAGCTGGAAGGAGGCGTTCCTGCACCCGAAGCAGGCCCAGGGAATCGTGGTCCAGTTCGCGGAGACGCACCCGGAGCCGGATGGCGAGGATTGGACCGGCGGCGTGCACCCGGCATTCCCCGCGATGCGCCGCGCGCCCGGGACGGCGAAGGTGGTGGGCCTCCTGTTCTCGGCGCGCAGCGAAGCGCGCGCGATCAGGCAGTGGCAGAGCCTGCTAGGCGGCGAACTCGCGCGCGAGCGCGACCGCCTGCTGTTCCGCTGGCCCGAATCTCCGCTGCGCATCGCCGTGCGCGTGCAGCCCGACGCCGACGAGGGCCCGCTGGCGCTCGAGCTCTCGGCCGCGCACCGGCTCTCGCTCCCGGAGAGACCCCATCCCGCGCTGCGCCTGTCGCTGATCCAGGTGGAGGGGGCATAGATGGGAAGACTCGACGGCCGCCGCGCGCTCGTGACGGGCGCGTCGCGCGGAATCGGCCGCGGCATCGCGCTCGCGTTCGCGGAGGCGGGTGCCGACCTGGCGATCGGGTACCGGCGCGAGGTCGCGGCGGCCGAGTCCACCGTGAAGGCGATCGAGGCGAAGGGCCGGCGCGCGTTCGCGTTCGCAGCCGACGTGCGCGACGCGAACGCGGTGGCCACGATGGTTCGGGGCGCGCGCGACGCGCTCGGCGGTCTCGACACGGTGGTGGCCAACGCGGGTGTGCCGACCCGGTACGAGCCGATCGAGGCGATCGAGCCGTCCTACTGGAAGCGCGTGCTCGACATCGACCTGAACGGCGTCTTCTTCACGCTGCGCGCGGCGATCCCCGTGCTGCGCGAGGGCGACGGCGGCGTGATACTGACCATCTCCTCGATCGGCGCCGACGTGTGCGGCGCGAACGGAGGCGCGTACGTGGCCTCGAAGGCCGCCGTCAACGCGCTCACGATCATGGCGGCGCGGGAGAACGCACGGCATAACATCCGCTGCAACGTGATCGCGCCCGGCCTGATCGCCACCGACATGGGCGACGGCCTCGTATCGGCGCACGGCGAGGCGATCGTGAAGGCGATCCCGATGCGGCGCATGGGCAGCCCGGACGAAGTCGGGCAGCTCGCGGTCTATCTCGCCTCCGACGACGCGGCGTGGATCACGGGCGAGGTGTTCCGGATCGACGGGGGGCAGGGTTAGTTCGATTTGACGCTCGCGGGTCGCGCCGCGGAGGATGCGCGGCGGCGACGCCTCTAGAAGCGCAGGGCCAGGCCCGCCGTGGCGCCCCAATCCGCGGAGCCGTCCGAGAGCCCCTTCATTCCCGATGCGGTCAGCTTCAGGAACTTTGCCACCCGATACTCCGCGCCGACGCGCAGTTCGAGCGGATCGTCCTGACCCGGCGAGATCGCCGTCGCGCCGTCGAAGAACGCGAAGACGCTGAACGGGCGCGCCAGCGCATACGCCGCGCCGATGCTGCCTGCGAACGTGTCGTGCAGGTTGACGCCATGCGGCTCGCCGATGAACGTGTAGGCGAGCGTGAGATAGGCGCTCGCGCGCTCGAGAAACGACTTGCTCAGATCGACGCCGATCGTCTCGTCGAACTCGCCCGTCCCCAGTCCGCGCTCGTCGTCCGCGGTCGGGAACTTGATCTTGAGGTAGGGCTCGACTTCGGGAAGCAGCGGCCGCTCGTCCCGTTCCTCGAGCACGACGTACGACGTGCGGAGCAGCACGTCGCCGAGACCGTCCTCGGTGCTCTTCACCGGGCCGGCGGGCGTCTGCGGCGGCTTGTTCTTGTTGACGGCGACGCCGCCGCCCGTCACGACCACGTCCTGCGAGGTCTGGCGCAGGTAGGGAACGGTGAGACCTGCCTTGAACCCGTCCAACTGGACTCCGAATGTGACGGGGATGTACGTGATCTCCGCGTCGGCGTGCGTGCCGTAATCGCCCTTCAGAAAGTTGTACGACGTCGAGAGGCGCCAGATCGGCTGGTCTTCGTCGGCAAACGCGGCGATGGGACAGCAGAGCGCGAGCGCCAGCACGGCGATCGCTTCGCGGCCAGACATGATTGCGGGGGTCGCAGTTCGTCGTCGATCAGCGCCCCGGCCGCTCGATCCGCTCGGGCCTCTCGACGTGGATCCGCTCGGGCTTGTCGAACTTCTCGACCTTTTCCGGGCGCTCCGGCTTGTCGAGCTTCTCCGTCTTCTCGACCGCGCCGATCTGCTCCGGCTTGCCGCCGACCTTCTCCACCCTCGCGTCGGTCGCTCTGACGCTCTGGTTCACCGAACCCAGGCTGGAGTAGCCGAGATCGCGCGCGAGCTTCCCCCACCCTTCGCCCGCCTGGCGCATCGCGAGGATCTCGCCCAGGGACTTCGCGGTCGCGGGGTCGGACTGCTTGGCGGTGAGCGCGAGCAGAATCGAGATCTCGCCGAACCCGAGCTTCTTCGCTCGCAGATCGCTGACGTCCTGCGCGGTGATCTCGCGCGGCGCGCTCGAGGCGTCGAACTTGAACTGCGTGCCCTTCCACTCGTCGACGACCGCGTCGGCGACGTGGCCGGAATCGGCGGACGCGCTCGACTTGTCCACCTTCTGACCGAGTGCGGTGAGGTCCTTCTCGCTCGCCGAGTCGATTTGGGCCGCAAACGCCTGCCCGGCGATCACCGCCGCCGCCACCATCACGCCAAACCATCGAATCGGATTCCCGCTCGTTCCTCCACGCATCGCTTCCTCCTTCTCCGCGGCCTCTGCATCCACCGGATGGAACCGGCGACTTCAGCGTGTTCACGACGAGAGTGCATCCATCGCTCGCGGAATCAAGTGCCGAACGTGCAATCTGGCTCCTGCGTACTGGCCCACGCACAGCCAGTCGCGTGCCGACGGCTGCCATGCACGTCGGACAGAAGAGTCAGATGAAGACCGAGTTCTCGTTCTCGGGTCCTGCGAGCGCGTTGAAGTTCAAGAAGAGCGGCTGGCGAACCGAGCCGCAGGCCATGTCGAGCACCGCGGCGGCGCTCGCGACGCTCTGGCTCTGTCACGGCTCGTGAGGTGGGCATCGCGCTAGACCCGCCCGCGCCCGGGCTTCGCGACGCGGGCTCGGATTGGCGCTTCGCTCGTTTTCGCTCTATTTTCGCCGCGTGAGCGACTCTGGCGACGACGCCCCCCGACGGCCTCTGGCGCGCGTCGCGGCTCCGACGGCGCGCGGCCGACTCGTCGCGCGCGGCAGCGCGGAGAACCCCGCGAACCGCTTCGAGCGGCTCGCGTACGCCGAGGAGCCCGAGTTCGTCGACGAGGCGCCCGACGAGGGCGGTGGGCGCGAGCCCGCGCTCCAGACGCGCTACTACCGCGATCCCTCCCGCACGCTGATCGCGCGCAACGAGAGTCCCGACGTCGGGTTCGACGCGAGCATCAACCCGTACCGGGGTTGCTCGCACGGCTGCGTCTACTGTCTGGGCCCGGAAACCCCCGTACTCGGTGCCGACCTCGTCTGGAGACCGATCGGTGGGCTGCAGGTCGGCGACGAGCTCCTGGGCTTCGACGAGTTCTCTCGACCGTCCGCGCACGCCCGGAAGCTCCGGCGCGCGCGCGTCGAGGCGATCTGGTGGTCGCGAAAGCCGACCCTGAGATTGATCACGCGCAAGGCGGACGTCGTGGCCACCGGCATGCACCGCTGGCTCCAGCACCGGCCGGAGTGGTGGTCTCGAACCGATCGACTCCTCGCGGGTGAGTCGCTTCACCAGATCTCCAGCTCCGATGTCGATCGCTTGAGAAAGCGGGTGCTCGAGCGCGGGGCGATCTCCGGTGCGATGCCCACGGCCGACCCGGAGCCGATCGAGGCGATCGAGCCCGGACCCGCGCGCGATGTGGTGGACATCCAGACCTCGACCGGCACCTTCTACGCGGCCGGTCTCGCCAGCCACAATTGTTATGCGCGGCCTACCCACGAGTATCTCGGCCTCTCGGCAGGACTCGACTTCGAGACCCACATCCTCGTGAAGGAGGACGCACCCGCGCTGCTCGAGAAGGCGCTGCGCGCGCCGGGCTGGGAACCCGAGGTGATCGCGATCAGCGGCGTGACGGATCCGTACCAGCCCGTCGAGCGGAGGCTGCGGATCACGCGCGGCTGCCTCGCCGTGCTCGCGAAGTACCGCAACCCGGTCTCGGTCATCACGAAGAGCGGTCTCGTGACGCGCGACATCGATCTCCTGCGCGAGCTGGCCGACCACGACGCGGCGGTGGTGAACTTGTCGATCACGAGTCTCGACGATCGGATCCGCCGCGTGATGGAGCCGCGCGCATCGCCGCCGCACGAGCGGCTGCGCGCGGTGGAGGCGCTCGCGAAGGCCGGCATCCCGGTCGGAGTGATGGTGGCGCCGATCGTGCCAGGACTCACCGACCGCGAGATCCCCGCCCTCGTGACCGCCGCCGCGCGCGCGGGCGCGCGTTCGGTGCACAAGGTGGTGCTCCGGCTGCCGCACGGCGTGGCCGATCTATTCGAGGCGTGGCTCGCGCGCCACTTCCCCGACCGCGCGGCGAAGGTGATGAACCGGATCCGCTCGATGCGAGGCGGCAGCCGCTACGACTCGCGGTTCTTCACGCGCCAGCGCGGCGAGGGCGTGTTCGCCGATCAGATCGCGGACCTGTTCGAGCTCGCGTGCCGGCGCGCGGGCGTGGACGCCGACCCGCCGAGGCTCTCGACGGCGGCGTTCCGGCGGCCGGGCGGGGAGCAACTGGCGTTGCTTTGATCCGGTGGGCCAACGCCCAGAGGCGATCGCCCACCTCTACTCGACCTCGGGAATCGTGTCGGCGGGAAACTGCGGGATCGCGTCGCAGATCTCGAACCACGGCGCCTTTTCGGAAACCCAGAAGTGGCCGAACGCGCGGCGCCCGGGGTCTCCGTCGACCGTGCCGAGCCGGATCCGGAACGTCTCCGGATCGTCGGCGCGGCGGCTGTACACGGGCGAGCCGCAGCGCCAGCAGAACGCCCGGAACTTCCCGGGCGAGGATTCGAACTCGCGGATCCCCTCGCGGCCCGAGATCCACTTCAGGTAGCGCGCGCGCACGGGCGCGTTTGCGGCGAACGCCGCGCCGTTGGCGCGCCGGCAGGTCCGGCAGTGGCAGTAGGCGACCGGACCGGGCTTGCCGTGCACCTCGAAGCGCACGTCGCCGCACAGGCAGCGCCCGTTGAGGAGTGCGTCCGACATCGGTCGGATCGTATCAGACGCGTCTCAGACGCTCCGGCGCCGCAGCTCGCAGTGCACGCCGGCCTCGCGCAGCCGCGCCTCGCTCTCCGCGAGGTCGGCGCGCGCCCCGCGCCGCACCACGCCGGGCAGTGCCGCGGACACGCGCGCGATCTCCCCGCGCTTCACGCGCAGCACGCGGCGCAATGCCGCGAGCACTGCGCGCGAAGCCCCGTCGTGCACGACGAGCTCCCAGGCCTGCTGCGCGCGCTCGCGCTGATCCTGGTTCACTTCACCGGCGCGCCGATGAAGTGATACACCGCCGCGCCGAGCAGTGCGCCCGCGATCGGCGCCACCCAGAACAGCCAGAGCTGCCCGATCGCCCATCCGCCCACGAACAGCGCCACGCCCGTGCTGCGCGCGGGGTTCACCGACGTGTTGGTAACCGGAATACTGACGAGGTGGATCAGCGTGAGGCAGAGGCCGATCGCGATGCCGGCGAGCCGCGTCGTCTCCGCGCGCGAATCGGTGGCGCCGAGGATCACGACCAGGAAGAACATCGTCATCACGACTTCGCACACGAACGCGGACGCGAGCGAATAGTGGCCGGGCGAATGCTCGCCGAACCCGTTGGCCGCGAAGCCGCTCGCGACCACGTCGAAGCCCGGCTTCCCGCTCGCGATCAGGAACAGCACCGCGCCCGCGGCGATCGCCCCCGCGACCTGCGCCGCGATGTAGGGCAGGAGATCCGAGGCGGGGAAGCGGCCGCCGGCCCAGAGACCCACCGACACGGCGGGATTCAGGTGGCAGCCGGAGATGTGGCCGATCGCATAGGCCATCGTGAGCACAGTGAGGCCGAACGCGAGCGCGACGCCGAGCAGACCGATGCCGAGGCTCGGGAAGGCGGCCGCCAGCACGGCGCTGCCGCATCCTCCGAGCACGAGCCAGAACGTTCCGACCGCTTCTGCGGCGTACTTCGTCATCCCGGTCTCCTTCTCGTTGATCTCGATTTCGATCGGAGGGAAAAGGGACGCTGTGTTGTGTCGCCGGTCGGGAACGTAACGGGTATAAAGCGGCGTGGCGAGATCGAAGGAGGAGTCGATGAGGGCCTGGCGGCTACACGAGTACGGGGCGCCGCGCGACGTGCTGCGCCTCGAGGAGGTCCCCACCCCGGTGCCGGGCGCGCGCGAGGTGCGCGTGCGCGTCGCCGCGATCACGCTCAACTACAACGACCTCGACGGGATCACCGGCCGCTATCTCACGGTGCGCCCTCCCCTGCCCTACATCCCGGGAATGGAGGTGCTCGGGCGCGTGGAAGCCGCGGGCGCCGGCGCCGAACACTGGTTGGGCAAGCGCGTGTGCGCGATTCCGGGCGCCGGGTTCGGCGGCTATGCGGAGCAGGCGATCTGCCCGGCGGCGGGCGCGTTCGAGATGCCCGAAGACCTCCCCGATGCCGAAGCGGCCGCGATCTTCTTCCCGTTCCACCTGTCCTGGTTCGCGCTGTTCGAGCGCGGGCGGCTCGCGAGCGGGGAAGACGTGCTGATCCACGCCGCGGCGGGCGGCGTGGGATCGGCCGCGGTGCAGCTCGCGCGCAACGCGGGCGCGCGCGTGTTCGCGACCGCGGGCAGCGACGCGAAGCTCGCGCTGTGCCGCGAGCTCGGCGCCGACGTCGCGATCAACTACCGCAAGGACTCGTTCGCCGAAGTCGTGAACGAGGTCACCGACGGCCGCGGCGTGGACGTCGTGTTCGACTCGGTCGGCGGCGACACCACGGTCCGATCGTTCCGCTGCACGGCCTACCAGGGCCGATTGCTCTCCCTGGGGTTCGCGTCCGGGATCGAGGCCGAGGACCAGGCGACGCTCACGCCGCGGCCGCTCCTGTTCGGCAACTTCGCGCTCGTCGGCGTGTGCTGGGCGTACATGGACGACCCGCTCGCGTTCCGCCGCCAGACCGGATTCAACTTCCCCTCGCACGAGGACGGCGCGCGCATGCACCGCGAGATCCTCGCGCTGCTGCGGCGCGGCGCGATCCGGCCCGTGATCGGTCAGCGCGCGCGGTTCGAAGACCTGCCCGCGGCGTTCGACGCGGTGATCCGGCGCGACACGATCGGGCGCAGCGTCATCGGGCTGGACGGCTGACCGACGCGTGGGCGAGCGCCCACCAGCCGATCACGGGCGTCACGACCAGCGCGAGCATCGCCGCCCAGACCGCCTTGAACGTGACGAACGCGGGCACCGCGAGCGGCCGGGCCTGCGCGAGGTGCAGCGCCCAGACGAGCGGCACCGCGCCAAAGACGACGCCGGCAGCGCCGAGCGCGAGCCCCCGCTGGAGCGGCGAGCGCTCGAACCAGCGCGTGTTCGGGAGCTGATCCTCGCGCAGCGGCGGCACCTTCCCGGCGCGCACGTCCCTCGCCACGATTGCCGAGACGATCAGACAGGTCAGGAACGGCAGCAGGAACCCGGTGGCGAGCAGATCGACGCCGAGGCTCGACTGGCCCCACAGCGGGACGTCGGCGGCGGATCGGAACAGCGCCCACGCGATCGCGCCGTTCAGCGCGAAGTTGAAGGCGGTCGGAACCGCGCCCTGTTCGATGATCAGGAAGCGCTGGTGGCGATCGGACAACGCCATGGGATCTCCTCCACGCTGTGCGCTGCGCGCGCCCGCCATCCTACCTCCGGGTCGCAGCGCTTTGCGACGGGTAACCTTCGGGCGTGCCTCCGCCCAAACCCCCGCGCGCCCTCGCCGACTTCGTCGGCGAGGCGCTCGAGCACATCGACGTGATCGAGCCCGAGGAGGCGCTGCGGCGCCTCTCGGCGCCCGGCCGCGAGGGCTGGCACGTCGTGGACGTGCGCGAGCCGGACGAGTTCGCGGCCGGCCACCTGCCCGGCGCGCGCAACTCGCCTCGCGGCTTCCTCGAGGTACGCGCCGACCTCGAGCACTACAAGCGCGACCCATGGTTTGCGGACCGCGCTCGCCCGATCGTGCTCTACTGCGGCGGCGGCCACCGCAGCGCGCTCGCGGCGTGGACGCTCGTGCAGATGGGCTTCACGAACGTGGTGTCGATGGCCGAGGGCTGGACCGGTTGGACGGAGCGCGGCTTCCCGATCGAGACTTAACGCCCTCGAGTGCCCGCGAACGCGAGCGCCGCGTCGACGACGAGCTCGGGGCGCTCCATAGCCATCAGGTGGCCGGCGTCGACGTCCTGGATCCGCGCGTCTCCGATGTGCCTCACGTAGGCCTCGTACACGCTGCGCGGGAAGTTGCCGCGCTGCGCCCACAGGATCAGCGTGGGCACCGCGAGCTTCTCGGTCGGATCCCAGACGTTCGAGGTGAAGCCCGCCATGTAGACCGCCGCCTCGGTCTCGGGGCGGCACTTGAGCTCCACCTGCCCGTCGCTGCGGTCGCCGATCGCCTCGGCGAGGTAGAGGTCGAACGCGCGCGGGTCCCACTCCGCGAACATGTCCTTCCCGCGCCAGTTCTCGCGCGCGGCCGCGCGGTCCGGAAACACAGCGCGGCGGCGCGTGGCGCGCTGCACCATCTCGGACGCGCGCTCGTGGCGGGCGGTGTCGTAGTGGTGGGTGCCGCGCGGCTCGTGCAGCACCGGATCGACGAGCACGAGCCGCTCGAATAGCGCGGGCTCCTCCGCAGCCGCGAGCAGCATCGAGGTACCGCCGAACGAGTGGCCGAGGCCCAGCGCGACCCGCCCGCGATCTCCGGCGAGGACGCGCGCCACCGCGGCGAGGTCGGCGCCGAACTCGCGCCACTCGTACGCATCCGCAGTGGTCGGCCGCGACGAGTCGCCGTGGCCGCGGGCATCCATGCCGATCACGCGGAAGTGCGCGCGCAGCAGGCGCGCCACGAGGTCGAGCGTAGCCGCGCAGAACCCGTTCGCGTGGTGCAACAGCGCCAGCGGACCCGCGCCGCCCCAGTCTAGCAGCGCGATCTCCACGCCGCGTTCGGGCAACGCGATGCGGCGGCGCGTGACGTCCTCGAGCACGGCGCGCGAGTCTCGCGGCGCGCGCGGTGGATCGCCACCCTCCCCATCCTCGCCACCGCCTGCAGCTATCCTGCAGCGCGTGTTCTCGTACGATCTGGACCTGCGCGAGCGCGTGCGCGCCCATCTCGCGCGCTTCGAGCGCCACGTCCACGCGCGCGAGGATCTGCGCGCGGCGGCGGTGGCGATCGCGCTGCTGCCGGGCGATGGCGGCGCGCCGAGCTTCGTGCTGACGCGCCGCGCCGCGAAGCTCTCGGCGCATCAGGGGCAGTGGGCGCTGCCGGGCGGCCGGCTCGACCCCGGTGAGATGCCCGACGACGCGGCCCTGCGCGAACTGCGCGAGGAGGTCGGGCTCGAGGTCGGCGCCGACACCGTGCTCGGCCGGCTCGACGACTACCCGACGCGCTCGGGCTACTGCATCACGCCCGTCGTGGTATGGGCGGGCGCCGAAGCCGCGCTCGCGCCGAACCCGGACGAGGTGGCGAGCGTCTACCGCGTGCCGATCGCCGAACTCGAGCGCCCCGATGTGCCGCGCCTGCGGCAGATCCCCGAGAGCGATCGGCCCGTGATCTCGATTCCGCTGCTCGGCACGCACATCCACGCGCCGACTGCGGCGATCCTGTTCCAGCTGCGCGAGGTGGCGCTGCGCGGCGATGCGACGCGCGTGGCGCACTACGAGCAGCCCGTGTTTGCCTGGCGTTAGGGCATCACGAGCGCGCAACAGCTCACTCTACGGCGCGGCCCATGGCGGGGCCCGTCTCGGTCCGCGGAGGGCGTGGTGTCCCCCCCCGAGCGCGATCCCCGAATTTGTGGCGAGCCTGCGATCATTCTATCGTGCGCGGGACGTACGCAAGCTCCACGCCGAAGCGCCCGAAGTTGTGTTGGTTCCGTCGCCGATGCTCTCCCGCGATTTCGCCTTTCACCGGCCACCGGTAGGCGGTCGAGTTGCCCATGAGTCGAACGCCCCAGACGAGGGCGCCGGACGCGTACGGGGGCGCCGTGACGGTCGGGGCGCGCCTCGCGCTGCGGCGGCTGCGCACGCGCGCGCGGCACGCGATCGGCGAGTTCCGCCGGCGGCTCGCCGGATCGCCACAAGGCCCGCAATCCGTCCTGCTCGTGCTGGGCTGTCAGCGCTCCGGCACGACGCTGATGACCAACCTGTTCGCCGCGGATCCGGAAGTGGAGGTCTATCCCGAGCGCAGCGCGATCTCGGCGGGCGATCCGCATGGCCTGCGTCTCGACCCGCTGCACGCTGTGGCAGAGCGCTTCCGGCGGAGCCGCTACCCGCTCGTCGTGCTGAAGCCCGTCGTCGAGAGCCAGAACGCGCGCGCGTTGCTCGACGCGCTGCCGAACGCGCGCGCGGTCTGGATGTTCCGGCACTACGCCGACGTGGCGATGTCGAATCTCGCGCGGTACGGCGCGCGCAACGGGATCGAGAACCTCCGCAGCATCGCGTCGGGCGCAGACGACTGGCGCGCCGAAGGCGCGTCGGCCGAGGTACGACGCGTCGCGCGCGATCGCTTCGCCGACTCGATGAATCCGTGGGATGCCGCGGCGCTCTTCTGGTGGGCGCGCAACGTGCTGTTCTTCGAACAGGCGCTCGATCTGCGCAGCGACGTGCGCACCTGCCGCTACGAGGAGCTCGTCGCGGATCCATCGCGCGTACTGCGCAGTATCTATGAATTCACCGGGTGCGCGTGCACGCACGAGCCATCGATCGCACGTGTGTCTTCGGCATCGATCGGCCGCGGTCGTACGATCCGCTCTCGACCGATGTCGCCGCGATCTGCGAGGAGGTGCTCGCGTTGCTCGAGAAGGCCCACGCCGGGAAGACGCGATCCGGATAGCTCCGATCATCGACCCGCGGCGGGCTCGGGCGTGGTTCGGACACGGCGCTACTTCGCCTTCTGGTCCTTCCCGAACTCCGCGATCGTCTTCTCGGTGACCGCCATGAGTCCCGCCGCGCGTGGGTAGCCCGCGTACTGCGCGAGCTGGATCAGCGCCTCGCGCAGCTGCTCGGGCGTGAGCTCGCCGTTCTTGAGCGCGGCCTTCGCCTGGATCCCCCAGGTCATCGACTCACCCATCGCAGCGATCACGCCCATGATCAGGAGGCGGCGCTCGCGCACCGAGAGCGCCGGGCGCGTCCACACCTCGGCGAACACCTGCTCGAGCATGATGTCGCCGAACGGACTCACTCCTTCGGGCGGCACGACCACGTCACCCGCGTAGACCTTCTTCATCATCTCGAGGCCGCGCTCGCGCCGTTCACTTCCCACGGCTAGGCCTCCCGCTTCGCGATCGTCTCGTACCAGTCGAAGTCGGAGCGCCGCGTCCAGCCCGGCATCTTCGAGCCCTTCTGCAGCCGTTCCACCATCTTCGGCTTGAGCTGGTTGTTCTTCATCATGGCGCCGAACACCGTGCCCGCGTTGATGTGGTCGAAGAAGTCGCGCTGCCAGTCCCACTGGTAGTGGCCCGCATAGCGGAACCACGAGCCGCCGGTGCCCGCGATCTCGTACGGCACGCCCTCGGCGGACCGATCAGGCGCGATCTGGCGCCAGACGCCGAGGATCTCGCCCTTCTGGTCGTCGATCAGCGTGCGCACGTACGGGTACACCCAGTGCTCGAGCCCGGCCATCTCGGTGCCGAACGCCCACTCGTGGATCTGCCTGCGGCCGCGCGCCACGAACTCCCAGTTCTGGCCGTTGTTCCAGGTGTAGATCGCGTCCTCGGTGTAGAAGCGCGACATCTTCGACCAGTCGCCGGTGCGGCCGGCCTCGTCGTTCGCCGCCACCCAGCGGCGCATCATCTCCTCGAGCTCCTGACGCGGAAATGCAGGCATCGTCTACTCCTCGTGGATCGGTCGATGGCCGGCGCGGCGCCGGTAGCGCGCGCGACACGGCTGGCGCAGCTGCACGACCATCTTCGAGTGGTCGTTGCGGTAGCTCTCGGGCGGCTCGCTGAGCTCGAACTCGTAGCGCAGCAGGAGGTCGCTGAAGATCGCCTTCAGCTGCATCATCGCGAACGCCGCGCCCACGCAGCGGTGGCGGCCGGCGCCGAACGGGATCCACGCCATCACGTGGCGGTCCTCTTCGCGGCCGGGCGCATAACGAGCGGGGTCGAAGCGGTCGGGATCGGGGAACACTTCGGGCATGCGGTTCGACACTGCGGGCGACACCGCGACGAGCTTGCCCGCGGGCACCGTGAAGCCGTTGTAGTGCAAGTCGTAGACGACCTTGCGCATCAGGATGATCAGCGGCGGGTGGAGCCGCAGCGACTCCTTGATGCCCGCCTCGAGCTCGGGGATCTCGCGCAGCGCCTGGTAGCTCACCTCGCGCCCGTCGGAGTAGAGCGCGTCGACCTCCTCGCGCACCTTCTTCATCGCGCCCTCGTTGCGCAAGAGCTCGATCAGCGTCCACGCGGCGGTGCCCGACGTGGTGTGGTGCCCCGCGAACATCATCGAGATGAACATCCCGGTGACCTGGTCGATCGTGTAGCGCGGGCGCCCCGCGGCGTCGCGGATGCCGAGCAGCACGTCGAACAGCTCGCGCTCGGCGCCCTCGCGCTTCGCGCGCCGCTCGAACACCGCCGTGAGCAGCCCCACGAGCCGCGCGCGCGCGCGGTCGCGGCGGCGGAACACCGGGAGCGGCAGGTGCGAGTTCACGTAGGCGATCGCGTCGGTGCCCTTCTCGAGCTCGTAGAACACGCGATAGTACTCGGGCGAGAGCTCCTCGCGGAACTGGCGCCCGATCAGGCACGCGCTCGAGGTGTAGAGCGTGAGCTCGGAGAAGAAGTCGAGCAGGTCGATCTCGCCCTCGTCGCCGAGCCCCTCCATCATGCGGCGCGTCTCGGCGGCGATCGTCTCGGCGTGGCCGCGCATCATCTTGTCGCGCAGCGACTGGTTCCGCATCGCTTGCCGGCGCTGCTCGGGCGTGCCGTCGAACACCACGCCGCGCCCGAAGATCGGCGTCATGAACGGATACGCGGCCGCCTGGTCGAGCTGCTCCTCTTCGGCGCGGAAGAACGCCTCCTGCGCCGCCTCGCCCGTGAGCAGCACGACGCGCGTGCCGGCCCAGTTCATCTCGCCGATCTCGCCGCACTCGTTGCGCACGCGCCAGAACAGCTCGATCGGACGCCGGCGCAGGTCGAGCAGGTGGCCCAGCAGCGGCAACCCGCCCGAGAGCCGCGGCGGCGCGCTACCGCGGCGCGCGCTCGCCGCCGGCGCGGGTTCCCGACTTTCCACACCGATCGCGGGCGAGAGCTGACTCATGACTACACCTTCACGGGAAGTGCGGCGAATCCGCGCACGTTGATCGAATGCACGCGCACGGCGCCGGCGGGATCGATCTCGTAGTCCGGAAGGCGACGCCACCACTCCTCGAGCACGACGCGGCCCTCGAGCCGAGCGAGCGCGGCCCCGAGACAGAAGTGCACGCCGCGCCCGAACGAGACGCTCTGGCTCGTGTCGCGCAGAAGGTCGTACTCGCCTGCGCGCTCGAACACGCGCTCGTCGCGGTTCGCCGATCCGACGAGCAGGAGCGCGCGGTCGCCCGCGCGCAGCGTATGCCCGTGCAGCTCCACGTCGCGCGCGACGCGGCGCGCGAGCATCTGCGTGGAGTTGTCGAAGCGCAGCGTCTCTTCGATCCAAGCCGGAATCCGCGCCTCGGGTGCCTCGCGCACGAGCGCGCGCTGCTCGGGGTGGCGCCACAGCCAGTAGATCGCGTTCGCGAGCATCTTGGTGGTGGTCTCGTTGCCCGCCACGATCATCAGGTTCGCGAACGAGAGGATGTCGTTCTCGTCGAGACGCTCTCCGTCGATCTCCGCTTCGAGCAGCGCCGACAGCAGATCGTCGCCGCGGCGAGCGCGGCGATCGGCCAGCAGCGCGCGGAAATAGCTCCGGATCCACGCGAACGCGAGCGCGCCCTCGCGCGGCAGGCCGATGTGACCCTCCTCGCGATGCACGAGCAGATCGGCGCGGCGGCGCAGCTCGGGCCGGTCGGCGCGCGCCACGCCGAGCATCTCGCTGATCACGTCCATCGGCACCTTGCCGGCGAGCTCGGCGATGAAGTCGAAGCGCCCCGCGCCGATCAGCGGATCGAGATAGGCGGCCGACATGTCGCGGATGCGCTGCTCCAGCGCGGCGACGCGGCGCGGCGTGAATCCCTTCGAGACGAGCGCGCGCAGGCGAGTGTGGCGCGGTGGATCGAAGGCGAGAAACGACGTCCCCGCCGCCGCCTGCAGGCCCCACGACTCGGGATCGAGCGAAACCCCGTGGTCGTTCGAGAACGTCTCGGTGTCCTTGAACGCCGCGAGCACGTCGGCGTGGCGCGACAGCGCCCAGAAGTCGAGCGCGTCGTTGCGGTAGACCGGCGCGCGGGCGCGCAGCGCGGCGTAGGTAGGGTACGGATCCTCGTGGATCGCGTAGGCGTAGGGGTTGTATTCGACGTCGGCCACGCCGGAGCACGCTATCTCATTTACATTGTGCCCGCAATGGAAATGCGATACCGGTATCCCGCGTGACCCGTGTCCGAGCCGTCCGCCGCACCCAGGCCGAGCGCACCGCCGCCACGCGCGAGCGGATCATGCGCGCCGTCGTCGCGAGCATCGCCGAGATCGGCTTCCAGAAGACGACCGCGAACGAGATCACGCGGCGCGCGGGGGTCACCTGGGGCGCCGTACAGCACCACTTCGGCGGCAAGGACGGGATCCTCGACGCAGTACTCGAGGAGTCGTTCGAGCGCTTCGCCGTGCGTCTTGCTGCGGTTCCCACCGAGGGTGCGTCGCTCGCCGAGCGCGTGTCGGCGTTCGTCGACATCGCGTGGGAGCACTTCGGCAGCCCCGACTATCGCTCCACGTTCGAGATCCTGCTCAACTACACGCGCGAGGCCGACAGCGACGAGCCGCCGATCTGGGAGAGCGAGATGTTCAGCGCGTGGAACCGCGTCTGGGCGACGATCTTCGCCGACGTCTCCCTGCCGCGCCGCAAGGTGGTCGCGCTGCAGGCGTTCTCGATCTCGGCGGTGTCCGGCATGGCCGCGCTCGCGATGCTGCGCCGCGCTGCGGAACCCGTGCACGGCGCAGAGCTCGATCTGCTCAAGAAGACGCTCGTGCGCGAGATGTCGGGGGAGTAGATCCCGACTGGCGATCGCCGCCAATTCGTCTGGCGTTGGGCGTGTCTGCCCGTCTTCGACCGACTGCTATGACCGCCGCCGCGTGCGGCGCACGCGCCCGTTCAACGCGCGCACCCACGACTCCGCGAGCTGCCCGCGGCACACCTCGTCGACCGCGCCCGTGAGCGTCACGTCGAAGCCGGCGCCCACCTGCACCGAGAGCACACCGCCCGGCATGATCACCTCGATCGGGCTCTTCGCGATCCC
The DNA here is from genome assembly GCA_035258825.1 of Myxococcota bacterium. Classification (GTDB taxonomy): domain Bacteria; phylum Myxococcota_A; class UBA9160; order UBA9160; family SMWR01; genus JAHEJV01. The sequence goes on along the minus strand of DATFWW010000004.1, from coordinate 4,184 downwards.
ACGCCGCACCGCGGCGGCGGCGGCCGCACAGGCGGACGAGCCCGACGACCGCGTCACGCCCGCGCCGCGCTCCCAGATCCAGACGGCGAGGCGGTGCTTCGTGCGCGGCGCCACGAGCTGAACGTTGGTGAAGCGCGGGAAGATCTGATGCGTTTCGAGCGCGCGTCCGAGCTCGACCAGCTCGCGGTGGGTCACGTCGCGGCCCCTGGGCCGGAACACCACGCAGTGCGGATTGCCGATCGACACGCCCGTGAAGCGCAGCGAGTGGGATCCGACGCGGATCGGCTCGTCGACCAGCTCGGGCACGTCGAGGCTGCACGGGAGGTCGGCGGGTCGGAAGCTCGCGCGGCCCATCGCGACCGCCGCGCTCGACGCGACGCCGCGCCCGTCGAGCGCGAGGTCGATCCCCGCCACACCGCCCTTCGTTTCGACCGAGAACGACGTGCGGCGGGTGCGCTTCGTGGCGTGCAGGTAGCGCGCGAAGATCCGCAAGCCGTTGCCGGACTTCTCCGCCTCGCTGCCGTCGGGGTTGAAGATGCGCAGGCCGAAATCGGCGCTCTGCGCCGGCACGAGCAGGAGCAGCCCGTCGGCTCCGACGCCGGTGTGGCGATCGCACAGGCTGCGCACGCGCGCGGGCGTGACTGGGAAGTCGAGCTCGGACGGGTCGACCACGAGGTAGTCGTTGCCGAGCCCGTGGCCCTTGAAGAACGCATTGCGCACGAACGGATGCTACCTCGGTGGCGATACGACATGCTTGCGCGATGCCGGAGCTCCCCGACGTCACCGTCTACGTCGAATGCCTCGCGGCGCGGTGCATGGGCGAGATACTCGAGCGCGTGCGCATCGCGGGGCCGTCGCTGTTGCGCAGCGTCGATCCGCCGATCTCCGCAGCGGAGGGGAAGCTCGTGCTGGGCGTCCGCCGGCTCGGCAAGAGGATCGCCTTCGAGCTCGAGGGCGATCTGTTCCTGATCTTCCACCTGATGATCGCAGGGCGCTTCCGCTGGCGCGAGCGCGGCGCGCGCGCCGCCGGCAAGATTGCGCTCGCGTCATTCGAGTTCACGAGCGGCGCGCTGATCCTCACCGAGGCGAGCGCGCACAAGCGCGCGACGCTGCACCTCGTGCGCGGCGACGACGCGCTGGCCGAGCACGACCCAGGCGGCCTCGAAGTGCTCGAGGCCCCGTTCGAGGCATTCCAGGAGCGGATGCTGCGCGAGAACCGCACGCTCAAACGCGCGCTGACCGATCCGCACATCCTCTCCGGGATCGGAAACGCCTACTCCGATGAGATCCTGCACCGCGCGCGGCTGTCCCCGGTGACGCTCACGAGCCGCCTCACGGACGAGGAGTGGCGCCGCCTGTACTCCGCGGTGCGGGAGACGCTCGAGGTGTGGACCGCGCGGCTGCGCGAGCAGACCGGCGACGGCTTTCCCGAGAAGGTCACCGCGTTCCGCCCCGAGATGGCGGTGCACGGACGCTATCGCAAACCGTGCCCGGAATGCGGTGCGCCCGTCCAGCGCATCGTCTACGCCGCCAACGAGACCAACTACTGCGCGCGCTGCCAGACCGGCGGCCGGCTACTCGCCGACCGCGCGCTCTCCCAGCTGCTCAAGAAGGACTGGCCGAGGTCGCTCGAAGAGCTCGAGGCGCTGAGAGCGCCGCGATGACGATCCGCCTCGTCGCGCTCGATCTCGACGGCACGCTGCTCGATCCGTACGGGAAGCTCACGCGGTCGGTGCGAGATGCGGTGGACCGGCTGTTTCGCCGGGAGCTGAGGGTCGTACTTTGCACCGGGCGCCGCTTCCGCACCGCGCTGCCGCACGCGCAGGCACTCGGGCTCTCCGGCGCGATCGTCGTGAACAACGGCGCGCTCGTGAAGGACCTCGCCACCAGCGAGACACTCCAGCATGCCTATCTGCCCGACTCGGAATTCGACCAGGTGATCGCCCACGTGCGCTCCCACGGGCCGCCGCTCGTCTACGTCGACACCTACCGCGATGGCGTGGACATCTTCACGGAGCACCGCGATCGCGCCCACCCGTTCCAGCGCGAGTACCTCGACGATCAGGGCGCCGCCGCGACGATCGTCGACGACGTCGCGCGGGTCGGCCGGGACCGCGTGATCATGGTCAGCGCCATGGCGGACGAGCCGTCGCTCGAGGAGCTGCGCCGGAGCGCCCACGCGCGCTTCGGCGCGCGGATCCAGACCCACTCCCTGATCAACAAGAACTACCGGGGACAGATCCTCGAGTTCCTGTCCCCGGCTGCGGGCAAATGGCAGGCGCTCGAGCGCCTGGCCGCGTCGTGGGGCGTCGAGTTCGACGAGATCGCGGCGGTCGGCGACGATACGAACGACGCCGAGCTGCTGCGCCGCGTCGGGCTCGGCATCGCGATGGGCAACGCGCTGCCCGAGGTGCGCGCGGCGGCGCGCGCGGTGGTGCGCGGTAATGCCGAAGGCGGAGCGGTCGAGGCGATCGAGCACATCCTCACCGCGCTCTGACGCCCGAAGCCGCTCGAGCGCGGAGGCCGACGGCCTCCGCGCTCGTCACAGCGGTCTGCGCTGGATCAGGCTCGAGCGCGTCGCCGCAGCGCTGCCATCCCGACCAGGCCGGCGCCAACCAGCAGCCCCGTCCCGGGCTCGGGGATGACCGAGCCCTGCAGGAAGAGCGTCTCGCTCGCGGCCTGCGGGGTCGTCTGGCTCTCGTAGACGAACGACGCGGCGAACAGATTGTGGAACGCGTCGAACGTCCAGGTGCCCAGAGAGGGGGGCGCCTCCGTCGGCGGCAGCGGAAAGACGCCGGGCCCGGGGTAGCCCGCGAGCGTGCAGTTGAAGGCGCCATTGGTGCACGTCACGGTCCCGGTCTGATTGAGGGTCGTCCCCCCGAACACGGCCGAGAGCGTCGTCGAGCCGCCCGGCGACGCCGCCACGGAGCCCGCTCCGAGCGTGATGCTGGTGCGCTCGAGGACGACGCTGAGGAGCGAGGGACTCGCAACCTCATAGCCCACATGGGACAGGCTCAAGCTCGTGATCGAGACGTTGCCCGCGCCGTCGTCGTCGATCGTCATCGACCCAGTCACCGCGACGTTGCAGGTCGCAGGTGTGCAGAGCTGGTTCGTCATCGACATCGACGACCCGGTCATGTTGTACGTGTACGTGACCGCCGAACCGGAGCCCGCGAAAAGCAGAGCCGCCAACAGCGAGAACGAGAACCGTAGAGACAGCAAGACAACTTCCTCCTTCCCAAGAGTTAATAACTCTTAAAGCAACTGTCGTGCCGAGGTTCTCGAGGTTCGAGAACGCGTTCCATCCCCCTGAAACCGCTATCATTTTGGCCGAATCATCCCTTGGGATCGGAACCCCGGTTGCCGCCCTTGAGCGGAAGCTCCGTTCCTCACCAGAGGAAAAGTAGTTCCGCGACCGAATGAGGTGCTGAAGACTCGACCAGATCGAAGGCGCTCCCGAGCGGCAGCAGAGCGGCAAGTCGACCGGGGATTTCGCGCGGCACCGTGTGGCTAGAATGGGCGCCGGTGAACGCCGCCCAACGCTACACCCATCTCCTGTCGCCGGGCCGCATCGGGTCGCTCGCGCTGCGAAACCGCACCTGCCTCACGCCGATGGGCACGAACCTCGAGGCGGACGACGGCACTCCGGGCGAGCGCATCACGCGCTTCTACGAGGAACGCGCGAAGGGCGGCGTCGGCCTGATCATCGTCGGCGTTACGGGTGTCGCGTGGCCGTCCGGGGTCTCGAACCCGAACAACATGGGTCTCTCGCGCGACGAGTTCGTGCCCGCGTTCCGCGCGATGACCGACCGCGTCCACGCCCACGGCGCCGCGATCGCGGTGCAGCTCCAGCACGCGGGCAAGACCTCGCTCCAGGACGTGATCGCGGGGCGCCCGCTCTGGGTGCCGAGCGAGCTGCCGGAGAAGCCCGGCGATCTGTTCGAGGCGCTGTCGCCCGAGGAGATCGCCGCCGTCAGCGAGCCGTTCACGCGGGCGACCAGTCGCTTCGCGCTGCACGTCGTCACCGAGGACGACGCGAGCGCGCTGTGCGGCTGGTTCGCCGACGCCGCGGAGCGCGCGCGCAGCGCGGGGTTCGACGGCGTCGAGATCCACGCGGGCCACGGCTACCTGATCTCGTCGTTCCTCTCCCGATCCACCAACCTGCGCGACGACGAATACGGCGG
>DATFWW010000003.1:0-6786 GCA_035258825.1 Myxococcota bacterium | reverse complement strand
GATTCGGCTGCCGACCCGCGAGTGCGCGTCCGGACACCCGCCGTGCACTCCGGCGTTCTACGAGGGTTCCCGCCTGCCGTGAGGGGCTGATGGACGCGGCGGCATCTCGCCGCCGCGGATCAGCGATGGAGATCCGGGACGGCGGACAGGATGTCGGCCGTCCCGGAATTCCTATTCGACGATTCGACTCGTCGAGGACGGAGGTGCTGAGCTCCTCTCAGCACGCAGAAGCTCGCCGCGCCACGCGGCGAGCACGACCCGCCTAGGGAGGCCGACTCGAGAGTCGGCCGACGAACAGCGAGGCGAAGCCGAGCGGTCAGCGGGCTAGCTCTCCTCTTCTTCCTCTTCCTCGCGGCCATAGCCGGAGCCCTGCTCGCGGCGCTGGCGCTCGCGCTCCGTGTCCCGCTCGTCGCGCTTCTGTCCGCCCTGGCCCGGCTGACCCGGTCGGCCCTGGCCCGGCTGCTGACCGCCCTGCTTGGGGTTTCCCTGACCGAACCTGGGGCCCCCCTGTCCGAACTGTCCTGACTGCCCACGCGCCATGATCGATTCCTTTCGTATTTCGCGTTCGTGTCACGCCGTCCGAGGACGGCAAACTCCAGTCCGTGCACGAAGCGAGCCAATCGGATCGCGTGCGCGCGCGCCCGAACGGGCCGTGGGCGTTGTAAGATGCGTCGCGGCGCTTTCGGTTCTGCACGCGTTCCCCTCCGCGCGAGCAAGAACGACAAGGCCGAGCGCGCAGAGCGGCGACCGGCGGTGCTCGCGCTGCTGCGGCTGGCGCGCCGGCGCCGGATCAGCTGATCTTCGCGCATGTCGCTGCTGCGATTCCTGGGCCTCTCCCGCGCCGCGTCGGACGAGCGCGAGAGCGACACGATCCGCCGGATCGCGGGAGAGCTCGAGCACCTGCCGGCCGAGCAGGCGAAATACCTCGCGGCGTTCGCGTACGTGCTCGCGCGGGTCGCCTATGCGGACCTCTCGATCGACGCCGCGGAGACCGCCGAGATGGAGCGGATCGTGCACCGGATCGCGGGGCTCTCCGGCGCCGAGTCGGCGCTCGTGGTGCAGATCGCACAGAGCCAGGCGCGCAATCTCGGCGGTACGCAGGACTACCTCGTCACGCGCCAGTTCCGCCTGATCGCGACGCGCGAGCAGCGCGCCGATCTGCTCGCGTGCCTCTACGCGGTGGCCGCCGCCGACGGCACGATCCGCAGCGAGGAGAGCGCCGAGATCGCCAAGATCGGCGAGGAGCTCGGATTCACGCGCGCGGAATCGAACTCGCTGCGCAGCCAGTACCGCGACAAGCTCGCCGAGTTCCAGCGCTGAGCCACGCGAGCAGCGCGGCACCGGCCAGGAGCCCACCGCGCGGCTCGGGCATCGTCGCGGCGATCTCGTCGTGATAGACGGAGAGGTCGGCGGCGAAGGTGACATTCGTATAGAGCGCGGTCTCGGGGGGTTGGTCGACATACGTCCCGATACCGATCATGGTGCCAGCGAGCTCGTAGCTCGATCCATTCCACGCGTAAACGGCACCGCCCGAGTCGCCCGAGGCGCCCTGCGCTTCGGAGGTCGAGTGACCCGGACCCGTGTGATCGAACTGGGTCTCGAAGACATACGTGTTGAAGAAGCTCTCCAGGTGCGACGCGGCCTCGACGAAGTTCGTTCCCCACCGCATGGCCGTACCTGGACCCCAGAAGTATCCGCCGAACCCGTTCCACGACGTCGCAGCGCCGCGGTTGCGGCCGTTGCCGATCAGGTAGAGGGGATGAGCGCTGTTCGAGCTCGCCGGGACACTCGCGATGGTGAGCTGGATCAGCAGCGGAAAGGGCGGGTTGACCTCGAACAGCAGCAGATCGGCATCGCTGTTGTCCGGGTTGTGGAGCCGCACGGCGCTTCCGGGCTTCCACGGGTACACGACCCCGCCGAAGGTGGCGTCTCCCCCGCCCACGTGGTTCGCGGTAAGGATCCAGCCGCCGCCGACGTAGACGCAGGTCAGCCCGTTGCAGACACCCACGTTGTCGAAGCCCGGGTCCGGAGAAGGCGCGCTCGTGTTTCCGGTACCGTCGCCCGAGTCGATGATGACGGCCGGCGCCGCGGTCGACAGCACGAGCGGGAGGACGAGCGTCAACAGGCAGGAGATGCGCAGGTTCATCGGCGTGGAGTGGCCCCGGAGTCTGCGAATGTAACGCCCCGCCGAGCGGGTGCGACCGCGGCGGTCACTTGGCGATCTTGGTGATCTTCGACCCTTGGACGCCGAGCCCGGCCATCAGCCCCTTCTGGCTGAAGATGAACGCGTAGACGTCGCTCGTGAGTGTATTGGTGGTCATCGACTTTGCCACGCCCGCATCGACGACGACGATGCTCGGCCCCACGCCGATCTCGAAGCCACGCGTGTCATCGAGCTGCTTCAGCGCCGCATCGTTCATGAAGAAGAGCGCGTAGCCGAAGGTCTGGATGCCCGCCTGGAGGCCGTAGGACGCGGCCACCGAGTTGTAGTAGCCGACGGTCTTGCCGTTCTTCTGGAGCGAGCCCTCGCCGATCTGTCCTCCCACCATGAAGCCGCCCTTCACGATCGAGGGAAAGACGAGGATCCCCTTCGCCTTCTGCGAGAGCATCTTCGCCACCGGTTCGGTCGCGTAGAGATTCTTGAGTGCCGCCGCCGAATCGCGCCGGATCTCGGCGGCGGAAGCCGCGTCGGCGCGGCGCGGCAGGGCCGGCGCGGCGGCGGCAGCGAGCCCAACGAGCACGCAGGTCAGCGCGCGAGCGGCCTTGTGGATCATCGACGCGCTCCTCCTAACGCGCGGAAGCCACGTAAGGCTCGCGCACGGCGACCTTGACCAGCTCGCCGCCGGCGAACCGGTGATCCGCGAACACGGCATTGTAGACCGCCGTGTCGTTGATGCTCCACACGTTGTGCGAGCGCTTCGAGAGCTCGGCGATGCCCTCGCCCGCGCGCGCGGTCTCGACCTGCACGCGCGTCACCTCGATGCCGCCGCGCTCCTCATCGGAGAGCGGGCGGAAGCTGCGCGCGGTCGCGGTGATCGCGGCTTCGTGCCGGCTCGCGAGCGGGGCCGGCGCAGCGCCCGTGATCCGCCAGGTCGCGTTGCGGAACGGGATGAAGGTGAGCTGTGCGCGCACGCTGCCGCTGCGTCCGACGGCGCTCGCGTCGACGCGCCAGGCGTCGATCCCGCTGACCTTGATCGGCCGCGAGTCCTCCACGTGCAGGGGCGGGTTCTGTCGCTCCAGCCACTGCCGCGCCACCTCCCCCACCTCGCCCGGCGGCGCGTCGGCCTCGAGGAACACCACCGCCTCGCCGCGCGGCTGCACCGCGCCGACCGCGCGGTTGCTGTTCGACTTGTTCCAGCCGGAGGGGAAGCGTACGGCGAAGCCGAGGCCGGGATGGAGGAAGCGATCGCCTTCGAAGATCCCCGCTTCGGGGCGCGGTCCGACCTCGAGCCCGGCGATCCGGCGCAGCAGCGCGGCGCGCGGATCGCCGAGCGCCGGATCGCGCTGCCAGCGGATCTCTCGCGCGCGCACGGCGTTGGCCGCGGCGCGCTCCTCCGAGCCCGGATGCGTGTCGAAGAAAGTCGGATTGCGCGTGTAGCCGAGCTCGAGCCGCGACGACATCGCGAGGCTGTTCAGGAACGTCGACATGCCCATCGGGTCATAGCCGGCGGCGGCGCAGAGGATCTGGCCGCCCTCGTCGGCCTCGCGCTCCATCTCGCGGTTGTACGACGCGAACTTGGCCGCGGCGCCCGGCAGGATCAGTGACGGCAGGCTCTCCTCGAGCGCCTGCTGCGCCGCGGCGTGCCGGTTCGCGGCGTGCGTGATCTCGTGGCCGATTACGCACGCGAGCTCGTCCTCGTTGTTCGCGAGTGCGAGCAGACCGCGCGACACGAAGATATAGCCGCCCGGCAGCGCGAACGCGTTCGGCTCGACCATGTCGACGACGTAGAACTGATAGTCGAAGCCGCGGCGCGGCACGCCCCGCAGCAGCTTGCGCCCGATCCCGTCGACGTAGGCGGCGAGCGCGGGGTCGTCGAGCACGCCGATCTCGGCCTTCACGTCCTGCGCGCTCTCGCGGCCGACGCGCGCGTCGTCGTACTCGGTCATCAGCACGGTCCGCTTCTTCGCCGCGGGCGGCGACTTCGGCGAGCTGGCGCAGCCGATCGCGGCGGCGAGCGCGCCGCTGCACAGGCAGGCGATCACTGCGGAGGTGCGCGACATGGCCCTACTGCATGCCCGCGATCCAGCGCCCGTCCGCGAGCCACTTGGCCTTGTAGCCCGCGAGCAGTCCGGTGTGGTCGAGCGTGGCGAGATAGTTCTGCACCAGGTTGAGCAGCAGCGGTGCGTCGGGTGGAACCGCGATGCCGAACGGCTCGACCGTGAACGGCGTCGCGAGCGTCGAGAGCCCGGCGTCCGGATGGCGCCAGACCGCCACCGAGCAGACGAGGTGGTCCGCGAACAGCGCGTCGACCTTCTTGTCGATCACCATCTGGATCCCGGTGTCGTAGTCGCTCACGGGGACGAGCTGGGCGTGCGGGAGCACGTCGCCGATGAACTTCGCGCTCGTCGAGCCGGTCACGGCCGCGTAGCGGCGCTCGGCGCGATCGAGCGCGGCGGGATTCTCGACGTCGGTGATCGCGCGCGACCGCGCCAACACCGACATGCCCGACACGAAGTACGGGCCCGCGAACGCGACGCGCGCGTTGCGCTCGGGCGTCATCGTGAGCCCGGAGATCGCGAGGTCGGCGCGCCCGGTCTCGACGGCCCACAGGAGGTCCGCGAACGGGACCTCGACGAGATGGAGCTCGAGGCCCATCGCGGTGGCGAGCGCCTGCACGATGTCGACGTCGAAGCCGACGGTGCTGCCGCTGCGGTCCTTCAGGATCAGCGGCGGGCGGTCGGGCGAGACGGCGACGCGCAGCGCACCGCTCGCGAGGATCCGGGACAGCCGATCGTCGCCCGCGCCGGCGGGAGCACGAGAACGGCCGAGCGGCGACTGACAGCCCGCGAGCACGAGTGCTGCCAGCAGCAGTGCGATGAACGAGCGCATGCGGAGGCCTCCGTGCAATGAGAGCGCCCGATCATAGGTGAAGCGGGGCAGTTTCTCGCCGCTCCCGAATGAATGGGGGCGTTGCGGGGCGCCGGCACCCCAACGGGCATGTGGTAGCGTGCCGAGCCGAGATGCGCGCCATCTCGAGGAGACCGAGCGGGTGGTGGGCGCGGGGAGTTCGCGCGCCCCGGACCCGGCGAGCGATCGCGCAGCTGCTCGCCGCGTGCGCGGTGGGGCTAGTTTGCGATCGCGCTGCCGCCCAGAAGGCGCCGGCGGAGGCTCCGCCCACCAAGGCAGCGCCGCGCGCGATCGCGCTGCGCGACATCCCGCAGCAGATCGAGAAGGACCAGACCGAGATCAAGGACGTCGAGGCGCGCAGCGCCTCGCAGCCCAAGCTCGAGGCCGTGCGAGGGCCGCTCGTCGATCTCCTGGCGGACGTCGAGGCTCATGGCAGCGGAGATCTCGCCGAGATCGAGCGGGTCCGCACCAGCCGCACCCTCGAGGCATTCGCCTCGGCATGGGCGCAGCGGGATGCGCAGATCGACGAAATCGAGGGCGCGCTGTCGACCGCCAGCTCGGCGCTCGCGCGCGATCTGGGGGAGCTGATCGAGCTGCGCGCGCGATGGGAAGCCACGCGCAGCGCGCTCGCCGCCACGGGCGGATCGGAGATCCTGCTGACCGGCGTGGACGAGATGCTGGCGCGCATCGACGCCGCGCGCATGGCGATCGAAGAGCGCATCCGGCCGATCGTGGACCTCGAGGGACAGCTGTCCGCGGCGAAGGAGCACGCGTCGCGCGTCGAAGATGGCATCTCCGAGGCGCACCACCGGCTCCGCATCGACCTCTTCCGCATCGACAGCCCGCCGATCTGGGAGGTCCCGACGCGGGTTGCGATTGGTTACCGCGCAGCGGTCTCCGACAAGCTGCAACTCTCGATCGATCTCACGGAGGCCTACGCGCGCCAGAATGCGACTCGGCTCGCCGCGTTCGGTTTGATCGGACTCGCGTTCCTGGTCGCACTGGTGCTCTTGCGCCGCTCGGTGGCGAGCTCGGCCGAGCAGGATCCCGACTTCGCGCGCGCGGCGAGAATCCTCGAGCGGCCGCTTTCGGGCGGCGCGCTGATCGTGCTGATGGCCGGGATCCTCGTGGTGTTCCGCGAGGTCCCCGCGCTCGCGCGGGCCGCGATCGCGATCGGACTGTTCTGGCCGATGCGCCGCCTCTTGAAGGTGGGGCTCCTGCCGGGCCTCCAGCGGTCGCTGTACGGGATCGCCGTCTGGCTGACCGCCGACGTGATGCGGTCGCTCCTGCTGCCGGACGACTCGCTCGCGTCGCGCGTGCTGTTGCTCGTCGAGACCGCAGGCGGCATCTGGCTGGTGCGCTGGCTGCGCCGTCCGGAAAGCCTCGCCCATCTGGGCGAGGCGAGCATGATGCTGCGCGCGGTGGGCGTGGCGCTGCGTTTCGCGACGCCGCTGCTGGCGATCTCCTTCGTCGCGAACGTGTTCGGCAACGTATCGCTCGCCGAGCTCGGCATGCAGGGGATCCTGCTCGCGCTGTATCTCACCTACTTCGTCCACGCGGCCCGGAGCGTGCTGACGGTGGCGTACCGGACCTCCCTGCGCACGCGCATCGCGCACCACTCGCGCATCGTGCGCTACCACCGGCCGCTGCTGGAGGAGCGCGGCGAGCGCTTCCTGCAGGTCGCGGCCACGCTGCTCTGGATCGCCTTCACGGCGCGG
>DATFWW010000002.1:0-5227 GCA_035258825.1 Myxococcota bacterium | reverse complement strand
CGGCGCTCCTCGCGGTCGTAGCGCTGCTCGCGGGATCGCCCGCATTCGCAGACGTCGAGAAGCCGAGCCTCCTCACCGAAGGCGGACTCGGTGTGGCCTCCGCGTTGGCGAGCTTCGTGTATTCCCCGCTCAAGCTGATCTATGCGGCCAGCGGACTCGCACTCGGCAGCGGATCGTTCCTGTGGACCTGGGGCGATCGCGACGCCGCAATGGCGGTCGTCGACACCTCGGTCGGCGGCGACTACGTGATCACGCCCGAGATACTGCGAGGCTCGGCGGATCTGCGCTTCACGGGCCACTAGCGGCGATTCCGGCGGCCCGCGGGTCGCGCGCGAGATCGCTGTCGAGATGGGCGACGCAGGCGAGCAGCCGCAGCCGCCAGGGCGGCTGTGCGTCCACGATCGTGACCGACGTGTTGCCGAACCGGCCCTCGGCGTACGCCGCGCCGCCGAGGTCGATCCGCCGCGACACCAGCGAGTGGCAGACGAGCCCGTGCGTCACGAGCACGAGGTCCCCCGCGAGGCCGGGCGCGCGCGCAGCGACGCGATCCCACATCCGGTCCACGCGCCGGTCGAGATCTTCCCAGCTCTCCCCCGCCGGCGGCGTGTAGCCCGGCGCGAACGGATCGAACCCGAGGTCCGCATAGGCGCGCCCGCGCAGATCGCCGAAGTTGCGCTCGCGCAGCTCGGGATCGATCGCGAGCGGCGCGCCGCTCGCGTCGCGGATCAGCTCGGCCGTGGAGAGAGCGCGCGCGTAATCGCTCGCCGCGATCTCGGCGATCCGCGTGTGCGCGAGCCGATCCGCCACGCGGCGCGCCTGGGCGAGGCCGCGGTCGGAGAGCGGCGTCTCGGGGTATTGCAGCACGCGCTGTGCGTTGCTCGCGGTCTCCCCGTGCCGCACGAGCACGATCGCCACTAAAGACCCGGAACGCAGCGGTTGCGCAGCTCGCCGATCCCCTCGATGGCGCTCTCGATCACGTCTCCCGGCGCGAGATATCGGCGCGGCTGCCGCGTGCTGCCCACGCCGGCGGGCGTGCCCGTGAAGATCAGGTCGCCGGGCTCGAGCGTGCAGAAGCGCGAGAGGTACGACACGAGCTCGCCGACCGGGAAGATCAGATTGCGGGTCCGATCCTCCTGGAGCCTCTCACCGCCGATCTCGCACCAGAGCGGCAGGTCGTCGGGGTCGGCGAACGCGTCGAGCGACACGAGCGCGGGCCCGATCGGCCCGAAGCTGTCGGCCGACTTGCCCATCGAGAACTGCGGCGGCTTGTCGGCGAACTGGAGCGCGCGGTCGGAGATATCCTGGCCGACGCAGTATCCCGCCACGTGCTCGAGCGCGCGCGCCTCGTCGATGCGGCGGCCGCGCCGGCCGATCACCGCGACCAGCTCGACTTCGTAGTCCACGCGCTCGGACGTCAACGCGACGTCGGCGCGCGGTCCCGCCAGGCAGTTCGGGAACTTCGTGAACACGAGCGGCTGCTTCGGGATCTCCATGTTCGATTCGGCCGCGTGGGTGCGGTAGTTCAGCCCGATCCCGAACACCTTCGCGGGGCGCGGCGCGACCGGGCCGAGCGCCGGCTCGTCGAGCGGCGCATCGCCGGCGCCCGCGCGGACGCCCTCGGCCCAGCCGCGGAACTCCTCCCAGCGCGCGAGCGCCTGCATCGGATCCGCGCCGAAGCGGCCCCCGGATGCGCGCTCCACGTCGACGATCCGTTTGTCGACGCAGAGGCCCGAGCGGCCGCGCGCGTTGACGAGTCGAACGGCCACGGCGCGATCACGCTATCTGTTTGGTGAACTGGGCGAGATCGAAATAGTCGCGCCAGGCGCTGATCTTGCCCCGCGTGTCGACCTCGAACGTCCCCATCACCGGCAGCGCGATCTTCTTTCCGTTGATCGTGAACCGGTCGATGCGTTCGGTGAGCACCTTGTTCGCGGACGCGGCGAGCGAGAGCACCTCGAACTCGGCCTCCGTCGAGGGGTCGAGGAAGCCGCGCAGCGTCGCGGCGATCGCGTCGCGCCCTTTCACCGGAGCGATCGGGATGTTGTGGTAGACCGCGTCGTCGCTGAAGAAGCCGACGAGCTCCTCCACGTTGCGGCGCGGCACGGCGTCGAAGAAGTCGGTGACGATCTGGGTGGGGTTCATCCCGCGATTCTACGCGAGGAGGTCCCGCAACACCGCAAGGCTCTCGCGCTCCTCGGCAGAGATCTCGCCGTCCGCCGCGACCACCCCTTCGATCGCCTCCAGGAAGCTCTTGCGGTGCATCGGCGGGATCGTCATCGGATCGACACTGTCGGGCGCAGGCGGGCGGTCGAGCCAGCGTCGCACCTGGCGCCGCTCGCGCGCGTCGAGCTCGAGCCGCTCCACCAGATGCGCCACGAACGTGCGCTCCTCGGGGCGCACCTCGAGGTCGGCCCACGCGAAGGAGCAGACGAATTTGATCAGCTGGAGGCGCTGGCTCGGATCGAGATCCTCGAGCATGACTTCATTCTGGGCCCCGGCCGCGGCGAAACGCAAGACTCGATCAGCGCGGGTGGGCCCGCATCGAGTAGTCGTGCGCGAGGATCCGGGCCACGTGGGCCGCGATCGCCGAGTACTGGTGGTCGTCCTCCCAGTTGGATTCGAGATCGAACTTCTCGTGCTTGATGATGTATCGGGCGCGGTGGTCGGTGAAGGCGACGATCTCCCGCCACGCGCGGTGTTCCTCCTCGGACGCGAGGTCGAGCACCCACTGGCGGATCGCCTCCCAGGCTTCCTCGGGCAGCGACTCCTTGACCATCCGCCCGGCCAGGTGCTCCTCCGCGCCGCGCTCCACACTCGGCTCGTGGTGCTCGAGCTCCCACGCCAGCTCGTGACACACCTCGGTCGTCACGAAGCGCTCGCTCGCGGGGGAACTCCACTCCGACTGCCACTTCTTCGCGCGGTCGAGCGCGTAGGCCTTGGCCGCCAGCCAGGCGTCCTCCCGCGCGTGGCGTTGCACGGCGCGCTCGCAGCGGTCGAGCAATTCCTTGACGTCGACGCGGTTGCTGGGCGGGTTCTTGCGGAAATAGTCCTCGACTGCCTTGCGATCCATGCAGCCACCTCCCTGTTGACCGATTCACCGGTCTTCCGGTGTCCGGTTGCTCGGTGCCTGCCGTGGCGAGCCGGGGAGTCGACCGCGTGGGCGATCGTATGGGTCCGGGAGCCGCCGGGCCCGATGCGGGCGCTGGCGCGGCAGCGGCTCTCCGATTCCGCCGCGGACTACCGCCAGCGTACTCCAAATGACGCAGCTCGGGTGAACTTTCTCGGATCGCGATGCGGCGTGAGCTAGCTCACCGGACCGACCAGAAGCGGCAGGATCTCGCTGATCGACCCGCGCAACACGGCGTCGGCGAGATCGTCCATCTCGGTCGGCTCGGCATTCAGGATCACGACCCGCGCGCCGGCGTTCTTCGCGATCGGCACGACGCCCGCGACCGGGTAGACGGCGAGCGTGGTGCCGACCGCGAGCAGCAGGTCGCAGTCCTGTGCCGCGCGCTCGGCGCGCCGCAGATCCTCCACCACGAGACCTTGCCCGAACGAGATCGTCGCGGTCTTGAGGATGCCGCCGCAGCTGCGGCACGCGGGATCCTCTTCGCCGGCGCGTACGCGCGCGAGGGCGCGATCGACCGGCGCGCGCTCGCCGCACTCCATGCACATCACCTCGCGCCGCGTGCCGTGGATCTCGACGATCGCCCCCGCAGACTGCCCGGCTTTGTGGTGCAGCCCGTCGACGTTCTGTGTGATCAGCGTGTCGAGCCGGCCGCGCCGCTCGAGCTCCACGAGCGCGCGATGGCCCGCGTTCGGCTCGCGGTCGTCCATGCCCCACTCGAGGAACATCCGCCACGAGCGCTTGCGCACCTCGGGATCGGCCATGTAGTGGCCGATCGTGGCCATCTTCTCCGCTTCCGGGTTCCTGGTCCAGAGCCCCTGCGGACCGCGAAAATCCGGGATGCCCGAATCGGTGGAGATGCCCGCGCCCGTGAGCACGACGATCCGCCGCGCCTCCTCGATCCAGCCGCGCACCGCGGCGATCGCCGCATCCTGCCCGCTCATCGCGGGTATGATGCCCGCGCGCCATGTCGACCGCGAGTCTGATCCGGTGGATCGCGCTCGTCGCGGGCGCCGAGCTCACGGTGCGCGGGCACCTCGCGGGTCGGTTCTGGACCTGTCACGCAGGCGCTGCGCTGTTCGCGATCGCGCTCGCCGCGATCGCCCGGCCGACGCGCGCGCGGCGCGCGGGAGCGGTCGCGGCCGCTGTGCTGTTCGCGATCGCGGCGATCGATGCGGCGATCGGCGTGTTCGGCGCGCCGGCGCCCGCCGCCGCGGTGCGCGAGCCCACTGCGCCGGCGCCAGCGGAATCTGCGGTCGCTCCGTCCGCGCCGTCCCTGCCCGGCCGCTTCGCGATTCTCGTCTTCGCCGGACGAGACGCGGACGGGCAGTCCCCGCTGCCGGCGTCCCTGCTCCGCGCTCGCGTTGCGGAGCTCGCCTGCGATCCGCCGATCGACGTGGTGGAGCGAGTCACGCGCGAACCGCTCGGCGATTCCGCGACCCTCGCCGCGGCGCTCGCGCGCTTCCATCCCGGGCTCGTGCTCGTGATCGCCGCGAACGCAGTGCTCGACGAGGTGATCGCGGAGCTGCCCGCGCTCGACTTCCCGGCGCCGGAGCCGATCGGTCCGCGCGGATCGGCGATCGGCCGCGTCCTCGAGCGCGCCATCTCCGAGTGGCGGAGGGAACGCGCGTGGCGCGGCGCGCTGGGCACCGAGCTCGCGCTCGACCCGCGCTCGTCGCGCGTGGTGGCGCGCTACCGCGAGCTCGTGCTCGCGTCGCGGCGCGCGGATGCCGAGGTAGTGCTGTTGATCCCGCCGCTCGCCGCGTCGGCAGATACCGATCGGATCCGCGCCGCCGAGACCGCGGCTCCGCGCGCGCGGGCCTGGCTGCTCGCGAGCCGCGCGCACGCGCGCAGCCTGCGCGCGCTCGCGGGGTCGTACGGAATCTCCGCGATCGACACGCGGCCGGACGTCGAGGCCACGGGCGGCGCCTCGTTCGACGACCCCGCGCACCTCTCCGCCGCGGGGCGGGAGCGGTTCGCGCAGGCGGTGGCGTCCGCACTCGCGGAGCGGCTCGCGCGCGCAGTGCCCGGTTGCACGAAACGTTAGTTCGCCGCCTCGGCGCCCTTGGGCTGGGGCGGGAAGCGCTCGAGGATCGCGGC
>DATFWW010000001.1:0-18769 GCA_035258825.1 Myxococcota bacterium | reverse complement strand
ACGTGCGCTATGCGGACCTCGTAGCGGATCCGGGCGGCACCGCGGGGCGGATCTACGCCGCGCTCGGCTGGCGCTTCACCTCCGCCCTGCGCCACGCGGTGGTCGACTATGTGGCGATCAAGCCGCGCGGCGCGCGCGGCGTGCACCACTACTCGCTCGAGGAATTCGGGCTCGATCCCGCGGTAGAGCGCGACCGGTTCGCGTTCTACCGCGATCACTTCGGCGTCGCCGAGGAGCGCTGATGCCGGGGGCCGCGGTACACCTGCGCGGCGGAGCGTTCGACGCCACCGCGGGCGGCGCGGGGACACTCCCGCGCAGCTGGGCGCGCCACTTCGCGCGCGCGGGCGATCGCCCCGCGCTCGCGGACGAGCGCGGGGCAACGCTCTCGTACGGCGCGCTCGACACCGCGAGCCGAAGCGCTGCCGGCCGGCTGCACGGTGCGGGTCTGCGCGCGGGCGACCGCGTGCTCGTGTCGGCCGCGGCCTCGCTCGACCTCGCGATCGCGCACGTCGCGTGCCTGCGGCTCGGGCTCGTAGTGGTGCCCGCGAACACCGCCTATCGCGCGGCCGAGCTCGCGCACCTCGTGGCCGACGCCCGACCGCGCGCGGCGATCTGCGACGCTCCGGAGCGCGGCGGCGATCTCCGCGCCGCCGACCCGGAGCTCCGCGTGCTCGCACCCGCGCTCGCACTGCCCGACGCCGAGCCACCGCCGCTCGACGCCGCGCCGCCCGAAGCGCCCGCGCTGATCGGCTACACGTCGGGCACCACGGGCCGCCCGAAGGGCGCGGTGCTCTCGCACGCGAACCTGCTCGCGAGCGCGGAGTCGCTGCGGATCGCGTGGCGCTGGTGTGCGGGCGACCGGCTCGTGCTCGCGCTGCCGCTGTTCCACATGCACGGGCTCGGGGTCGGTCTGCACGGCACGCTGCACGCGGGCGCGTCGGCCGTGCTCGTGCCGCAGTTCCATCCGGATGCGGTGGCGCGCGCGATTCTGCGCGCGGAGGCGACGCTGTTCTTCGGCGTGCCGACGATGTACCACCGGATGCTCGAGTTCGGCAACGCGGGCGCCCTGCGCGCGCTCCGCCTGTGCGTGTCGGGCTCCGCGGCGCTGCCCGCCGATCTCCACGCGGCGTTCGAGCGCGCGTGCGGCCAGCGGATCCTTGAGCGCTACGGCATGACCGAGACGGTCATGCTGATCTCGAACCCGGTCGACGGCGAGCGCAGGCCCGGAACGGTCGGCCTGCCGCTGCCCGGCGTCGAAGTCCGGCTCTCCGGAACCCCACCGCAGATCGAGGTACGCGGCCCGAACGTGTTCCGCGGCTACTGGGAGCGGCGCGATGCGAACGCGGAGGCATTCACGGCGGACGGATGGTTCCGCACGGGCGATCTCGGCGAGCTCGATGACGCGGGTTATCTGCGGATCACCGGGCGCGCGAAGGAGCTGATCATCAGCGGCGGCTACAACGTGTACCCGCGCGAGGTCGAGGACGCGCTGCGCGCGCACCCCGCGGTGCTCGACGCCGCGATTGTCGGCACCCCTTCGCCCGAATGGGGAGAGCTCGTGACCGCCTACGTCGTGATCGGCGCGGTCGACCGGAGTCATCCGCCCGACCTCGCCGAGCTCCGCAAGTTTCTCGCCGACCGCCTCGCGCCGTATAAACAGCCTCGCCTGCTCCACATCGTGGAGTCGCTGCCGCGCAACGCGCTCGGCAAGGTCCAGAAGCATCGGCTGCGCGACGGACACGTGGAGCCCGACGGTTGATGCAGGCGCACCGGATCGCGCTGCTCGCGCTGGTCGCAGGTGGGGCGCTGACCACCTGCGACGGCGGTCCGATCTTCGACCTGAGCTCCGCGCGTGACTGCGACGCGTCGCGCGGTGCAATCGAGGACTACGTCCAGCGCATTTCAAGCCTCGTGAGCAACAAGACCAGGCCGTCGGAGGCGCTCCGGCGGCACGAGCAGGTCGTGCTCTCGTTCGAGCTCGCGCACGACGGCTCCGCCTCCGATCTCCACGTCGACCGGGCTCCGCGTCCGGAGGCAGGTGCCGAGATCCTCCGGGCGGCGACGGCAGCGATGCCCTTTCCCCGACCTCCTTTCGACCCACGCGTCTGTCTTCACGGAAGTCGCGCGACGATCGCCATCATCTCGTACGCGGGGTGCGACGACACCCGCGCCGAGGAGTACACCGACACCGTCGCACATCGGATCCAGGCTGCGGTGAATGCCGCCGGGCTCCACGCTGCCGGTGGGAGGGAGCAGGTTGCACTTCGGATCCGGATCTCCCGGCACGGCGCCGCCGACTCGATCTCCGTCCACGGCGCACCGTCGAAGGAATCCGGCGAGCAGGTCGCCGCGGTCGCGCAGACGCTCTCGCCGTTCGATGCCCCGGGCGACTCGATCGCCGAATGCGTGGCCGATCAGTCCTTCTTCGTCTGGATCGAGCTGCCGGGCCTCGACCGACCCCCGGTGTTCATCGGCGACCATTGACGGCGCGAGCCAAGACTCGAACCGCGGCGCCGTCGCGAAAGCGGAGGCCACCTTTCCGACTTCGCTCGCCTTCGCTCGCTGCGCGCGCCGCTTCGCGGCGCTTGCCACTAACTCCCGTCGGCCGCCGCCTCGAGGATGCGCAGCGCGCTCTTCGTGGCGTGCGCGCGCAGGAGCTTCAGTCCCGCGCTGCGGAACAGCGCCCGGAACTGCTCGAGCGTGCGCTCGCGGCCGGTCAGCAGCGCGAGCATGTTGACGTCGAGCAGCTTCGCCCAGTCGGGCGCGTTGCCCTTCGCGATCACGTGCTCGATCACGAGCACGCGCCCGCCCGGCCGCATCGCCTCGCGGCACTGGCGCAGGAGCACGCCCGCGCGCTCGTCGCTCCAGTCGTGGACGATGTACTTCATCATGTAGGCGTCCGCTGCCTTCGGCACGCCCGCGAAGAAGTCGCCGCCCTCGATCGCGCAGCGCGCCGCGACGTCGGGCGCGGTCACGAAGCCGCTCGCGCGCGCCGCCTCGACCACCTGCGGCTGGTCGTAGAGCACGCCGCGCAGGCGCTTGTGACGGCGCAGGATTGCCGCGAGCAGATGGCCGTGCGCACCGCCCACATCGACGAGCGTTCCGAACCGGCCGAAGTCGTACCCGCGCGCGATCGCGGCGTTCTCGGGCCCGGAGATGCTCGCCATCGAATCGGAGAACACGCGATCCTGATCGGGGTGCTCGCGCAACCAGGCGAAGAACGGTTTCCCGTGCGCGCGTTCGAAGCCGACTTCTCCGGTGCGCACGCCGTGCAGGAGCTCCTGCCATCCGCGCCAGTTGTAGTCGTCCATCATCATGCGCGCGAAGTTGCGCAGCGATCCCGGGATGTCGCTGCGCAGCGTCGCGGCCGTGGCGGTGAGCTTGAAGCGGCCGTCGGCCGTCTCGGCGAAGATCCCGACGCTCGCGAGCGCGCGCAGGATCCGGTGCAGTGCGTCCGGCTGTGCGCCGACCCGCTTGGCGAGGACGTCCGGTGCGAGCGGCTTGCTGGCGAGCTCGTCCGCGACGCCGAGCTGCGCCACCACGAACAGCATCTGCGAGATCCAGTAGCCCGTGATGTGTCCGAGCATCACGTCCTGCGCGGCGGGGCGCCGATCTGCGGCCTTCATCGCTCCCTCCTGATCCGCGGGCGTCCGCTACCGGAGCGCGGCGACGACCGTGCTCCACGCGAACAGCGGGTGCAGCTCGCGCGAGGTCTCCGCGAAGCCCCACGACAATACCGACTCCTCGATCGCGGGCAGGTGCAGCGCGCCCCACGGCACCACCACGTGGTCGTACTCGCCGAGCGCGCCCTCGATCTCGTGGACGAGGTGCCGATTGCGCATGCCGAGCACCTCGTCCTCGAACGCCGCGAGCCGTTCGGGGCCCTGCTCGCGCGCGCCGCGCAGGATCGCGCGCAGCGCGCTCGGGAGATCATCGGCCTCCCACACCTCGCCGGCCCACTGGATGCACGCGATCGTCCCGGGCGAGAAGGCGCTCGCGTCGATGTCGGCGTGGCGCACGACCGGCCACTCGGGTGACTGCGTCTCCGGGCCACTCCCCTCGGCGAGATAGGTGGAGAGCTCCTCCTGCGGCGCGAGCCCAATCGCCTGCGCGGCGCGGCCGTAGTGCAGCGAGCCCGCGAGCCGATCGCTGCGGTCGGAGACTCCCTCTGCGAGCACGACGGTGGAATCGCGCTCGAACGAGCGCGTGAGCGCGCGATAGGCGTCGCGATCGCCGATGTGCATCATGCCGACCAGCCGGATCTCGCGGCCATCGCGCTGGTAGTGGCGATCGTCGAGCGAGACGCCCGCGAGTCCGAAGTGAACGAAGCCGTGCGTGACGACCTGCACCCAGGTCGCGAGCGCCACCGCGGCATAGCCGACTGCGGTGACCGGCCCGAGCGCGACCAGCGCCGCGCCGAACCCGAGCGAGTGGCGCCCCGCGAACGCGGGCCGGTCGGGCCCGTCCTCGGAGAACCACCAGCGCCCGCCGCTGCGCGCGCGCACCACCGCGAACGCGAGCGCGACCGCGGCGAGCTGGAGCGCACAGCCGACCGCGTCCATCCAGGGCGCCGGGATCCACAGCGGCAGGGGCGCAGCGCCGAGCGTGAGCCAGATGGTCGCGGCCGCGAGCGGCGCGAACACCGCCACCGGCAGCCGCGGCGTCGCGAGCATCGCGGGCACGGTCGCGGCGAGCCCGGCCAGCGCGAGCTGCGCGATCGCGCTGCGCGGGGCCGCGAGCCACGTCGCACCGGTCGCCGCGCGCAACCCGTCGTCGAGCAGCGAGAGAGCGGCGTCGGCCCCCGAGAGCGCGAGCACGGTGTTCGCAAATGCGCGTAGCCAGGCCGGCTTCACCCGGATGCCTAACGCCGCATGCTGGATTTCGGTCCGATCCCCTTCACGGGATGCGGCCGGTACGGGGCCTCGAGCGCGGCGACCTCCTCGGGCTCGAGCTCGAGCTCGAGTGCGGAGAGCCCGTCCTCGAGATGGGCGAGCTTCGTCGCGCCGAGGATCGGCGCCGCCACCGCGGGTCGCGAGCACAGCCACGCGAGCGCCACCTGCGCGGGCGCGACGCCGCGCTGCTTGGCCACCGCGCGCACTGCCTCGACCACGTCCCAGTCGGAGGGCTGGTCGTAGAGGAACTGGTCGAGGCCGTCGGTCGCGGAGCGCGCGGTCGAGTCGTCGCCGAGCTTCTGGCGCGTCCCGGCGAGCATCCCGCGCGCGAGCGGCGACCACGGGATCACGGCGACGCCCTCGAACTCGCACAGCGGTATCATCTCGCGCTCTTCTTCTCGGTAGATCAGGTTGTAGTGGTTCTGCATCGTGGCGAAGCGCGCGGTGCCCTCGCGATCGGAGACCGCAAGCGCACGGGCGAACTCCCACGCGTACATCGAGCTCGCGCCAATCGCGCGCACCTTGCCCTGGCGCACCAAGCCGTCGAGCGCGGCGAGCGTCTCCTCGATCGGCGTCTCGGGATCGAGGCGGTGGATCTGGTAGAGATCGATCGCCTCGACGCCGAGCCGGCGCAGGCTGGCCTCGCACCCCTGCTGGATGTGCTTGCGCGAGAGCCCGCCCATGTTCGGGCGGCCGTTCGCGTTGAAGAACACCTTGGTCGCGATCACGACCTCGTCGCGGATCGCGTACTCGCGCAGGAGCCGGCCCGTCACCACTTCGCTCTCGCCGAGCGAGTACATGTCGGCGGTGTCGAAGAAGTTGATGCCGGCCTCCACGGCGCGGCGGAAGAAGGGTGCCGCTTCCGCCTCGTCGAGCACCCACGGCCGCCACGACGGCGAGCCGTAGCTCATGCAGCCGAGACACAGCCGCGAGACCTTCATACCTGTGCTGCCGAGCGGGACGTACTTCAAGGCGATGCTCCTGCTACGGCAGGGTAGCGAGGGCGCGCGCGTGGGCCGCTTCGGCCAGCGCGGAGCAATCCGCGGAGAGCTCCGCGCGCGAGCCGCGCTTGCGCTCGAGCCGCACGCCGTGCGCGAGCACGAGCTGCGCGCCGGCGGCGCGCCCCCACCAGGTCGGCTGCGCGACCGCCGCGCGCGCGCGTTCGGCCTGCTCCGGCTTCGCGAACGACCAGAGCTCCACCGTGCAGACCTCCGACACGGCGCCGCGCGCGCGCGTGTAGTGGCGCGTCGCGCTGCCGAGCAGTCCGAGCGCGCGCTCCTCGGCGTCGGGCTCTTCCGGTCGATCCACGAGCACCTCCCAGGCCGGACCGGGCGGCGGCGGGAACACCTGCCGCGGCGACTCACCGCCGGGCGCGGGCGCGGCGGGCGACGGGGTGGATCGATGGCTCGCGGGCTCCTGGGCCGCGGCGGCCGATGCCACGAACGCCAGCAGGAGCGCTTTTCCGACCTTCAGTTAGCGGGCCTTTCGAAAGCAGAGCATGAACTGGGAGTCGCTGTTGCGATCCCCGGAGAGGTGGCCGAGCGCGCACAGGCGACCGAGCGAGTCGGCGGTGAGCCCCGCCTCGTGGGCGCGCGCGCGGTACCAGTCGAGCGGGCGCGCGACCACGGGGTACCCGGCCCAGGTGCCGAGCCGGCCGTCGCCCAGGTGGACGTTCGCGTAGAAGCTGCCCTCCGCGCGCAGGTGGCGCGCCGCGAACGCGAGCGCGGTTTCGAGCTCCGGGTCTTCGAGGTGCAGCAGCACGGAGAACGCCCAGATGAAGTCGTAGCTGGCGTTCAGGTCGAGGTCGGCCAGCGAGTCGACGAGGCAGATCCGCGGATAGCGCTGCTCGAGGCAGGCCTCCTCGAGCTCGCGCATCGCCTCGTCGACGATCTCAGCGCGGACGTCGATGCCCGTGTAGTTGCCGGCCGAGAGGTAGGCGATCAGCGGCAGGCCGCCTCTTAGCGTGCCGCAGCCGAGATCGAGCAGCTGGTGCTCCTTCGCGAGGCCCATGCGCTGGAGGAAGTCGATCTGGAACGCGCGCTGCATCCGCCACAGGTGCGGGGCGCCGACGCGTCCGTGGCGGCCCTCGGGCGCCGCGGCGCGGAAGCGGGTCGGGAAGAGGCGGGCGAGGATCCGATCGGCGCGGTCAGCGATGACAGCGTTGCGCATGCGCGGACATTCGGCCGTCGAAGGCGGAGGCTTGAGATCCAGCTCATGGAATTCGCTCCGGCTTCGCCCGCCTGGTCGCCTTCGCTCGCCGTCGGCTCGCTGCGCGCACTTGCGGTGCGCGGAGGCCGGCTCTACGTGCCGGCCTCCCTGCCGCCGAACGCGCCCGCCTTGCGCAGCGCCGCGATCCGCTCGGCGTCGTAGCCGAGCACGCCGCGGCACACCTGCTCGGTGTGCTCGCCGACGGTGGGCGCCATCCCGGGCTCGGGCAGCTGCTCGCCGAGGAACTTCACCGGGAACGGCATCATGTCGATCCCGTGCCGGGTCTGGGAGTACCACGGGAAGCGGTCCTGGAACTGCGGATCGTCCATGATCGTCTTGGGCGTGTTGACGGGAGCGATCGGGAAGTTCTGCTCGTCGCCGAGCCGGATCCACTCGGCGCAGGTCTTGGTGCGGAAGATGTCGCGGAGCTCAAGCTGGAGCTCGCGGTTGCCGCGCGCGTGATCGGCGTACTTCGAGCCCGGCCACTTCTCGAACAGCTCGAGCCGGCCCACGCACGCGCAGAAGTTCTTCCAGAACGCCTGCTCGGACGCCATGAACAGCACGTGGCCGTCGCTCGCCTCGTAGATCTGGTAGCGCACGCCCTCGCGCATGCCCGCGGTGCCGGGCGCGCGGCGCACGTAGTCGTCGGACTTGTTGCCGGTGACTTCCGACTGCGGGCGCTCGTACGCGCGGAAGCTCTCGATCCGGTACCAGTCCATGTAGGCCGCCGCATCGGACTGCGCGATCTCGAGCATCGAGCCCTGCCCCGTCTCGCGCGCGCGGATCACCGCGGCGAGGATCCCGAGCGCGCCGAACATCGGGCCCGTGTGCATGCCGATTGACGCATGCTCGGGGATGTAGCTGAAGCCCTCGTCGTCCACGCCCACGCCCACCACGCCGCCCCACGTGTCGAATGCGATGCCGTGCGCGGGCAGGTTCTGGTAGGGGCCGGTCATGCCGTAGCCCGAGATGTTGCAGAACACGATCTTCGGGTTGATCGCGCGCAGGTCGTCGTAGCCGAGGCCGCGCCGCGCGAGCGAGCCGGGCCGCATCGCCTCGGCCACCACGTCGGCGCCCTTCACGAGATCGCGGTACACCGCGACGCCCTCGGGCTTGCGCAGGTCGAGCGCGACGCTCTGCTTGCCCCGATGGACGTGAAGGTGCAGGAGCGAAACGCCGTTCACGATCGGCCAGGTCATCTCGCGGATGTAGTCACCGTCAGGCGACTCCACCTTGATCACCTGCGCGCCGAGATCGGCGAGGTGCGTCGTGATCGCGCCGGGGCCCAGCAGTGAGCTCTCGATCACGCGGAGGCCGGCGAGCGGGGGGCGGGGGGTCGACATCGATGTACCTCGGGTTCGGGCGGCGGAGCGTGTCCCATGGCAGTCGGCGCTGCAAGCGAGCGGGCGGCCCCCTACCCTCCTGCGCCATGGCCCAGGAATTCCGTAGCGCAGCGGAGCTCATCGCCGCGGCCGGCAAGAGCCTCGGTGCGAGCGACTGGCTCACCGTCGATCAGCAGCGGATCGATCGGTTCGCCGATGCCACCGACGACCACCAGTGGATCCACGTCGACACGGCGCGCGCGGCAGCGGGGTCGTTCGGCGGCACGATCGCGCACGGCTACCTCACGCTCTCGCTCGTCAACGCGCTGCTGCCCCACCTGATCGCAGTGCCCAACGCGGTGCTCGCGATCCACCGCGGGTGCAACAAGGTGCGCTTCCCCGCACCCGTTCCATCGGGCTCGCGCATCCGCGCGGTCGGCGACCTCGCAACGGTCACGCCGGACACCGCGAGCGGCGGCGTAGATGTCGCGGTGCGCGTGACGATCGAGATCGAGGGCCACGCGAAGCCGGCATGCGTCGCGGAAACCGTCAGCCGCTACTTTTTCGAGTCGCCGATACCGTAGCCGACCGCGGTGCGAGCAACTAGCTTCCGGGTGCGAGGCAGTTCGTGAGCGAGGCAGCGAATCCCGAAGCGCTCTACCAGCTCGACGGCACCCGTCTGATTCCGACGCGCCTCGCGCGCGGTCCGTGGCGCGCCCACACGCAGCACGGCGGTCCGATGCAGGGGCTGCTCGCGCGCGCGATCGAGCAGCACCCGTGCGCGAAGCCGATGCAGATCGTGCGCTTCACGTGCGACCTCTGGCGCGCGGCGCCGTTCGCGCCGGTCACGCTGCGCGTGCGCACCGTGCGCGAGGGCAAGTCCGCGGAGTGGCTCGAAGCCGAGCTGTGCGCGGGCGACGAGGTCGCGGCGCGCGCGTCGGCGCTGCGACTGCGCGTCGAGGACGTCGCCGCCCCGCCCGACCGAGTGCCCCCGGCGACCGGCGCGCTCGAGGACGCGTCGCCGGCGATCCGCTGGCTCGGCGCACCCGCCGAGGGCGAGGGTCCGTCCGATTTCGTGAACGCGATCGAGCTGCGGCCCGTGGACGAGTTCGTGCGCCCGGCGGCGTGGCTGCGCCTGCGCGTGCCGCTCGTCGCGGGCGAGCGCACGAGTCCGTTCGTGTCCGCCGCGACGCTTGTCGACATGGTCTACAGCCTGCCGATCGTGCGAGCCGTCCAGCGCGGCGCGCAGTTCGCGCCGCAGCCGTTCGTCGCGATCAACGTCGACACGTCGCTGCAGCTTCACCGGGCGCCGGTCGGCGAATGGGTCGGCCTCGACGCGGAGGTCAGCTACGGCCCCGACGGCGCGGGGATCGGCCGCGCGAGCCTCGCCGACGCCGACGGCGCGCTCGGCTTCGCGCAGCAGTCGCTCTTGCTGCGCGACGCGGCCGCGCGCACCGAGTGGGAAGTCGAGGAGCACGAGCCGCGCCCGCACGCTGCACGCGCAGCGCGCAGCCGCGTCACTCCCCCGTGAACACGGGCTCGCGCTTCTCCATGAACGCGCGCGGGCCCTCGCGCGCGTCCTTCGACGCCATCACCGCGGCCGAGCACTCGTTCTCGATCTCGTAGGCGCGCGCGAGCGGTTCCCCGCTCGTGCGCAGCACCGCCTCCTTGATCTTACGCAGCGCGAGCGGGCCGTTCTTCGCGAGCCGCGCAGCGAGCTCCTGCGCGCGCGGCATCACCGCCTCGGGCTCGACCACCTCGTTCACGAGCCCGATCCGGTACGCCTCGGCCGCGGGCATGCGATCGCCGAGCAGCAGGATCTCCATCGCCTTGCAGTGCGGCACCTGGCGCGCGAGCCGCACCATCGAGCCGCCGCCGGGCACGAGCCCGCGCTGCGCCTCGGAGAGCCCGAAGCTCGCCGTGCGCGAGGCGATCCGCAGGTCGGTCGCCTGGAGGATCTCGCAGCCGCCCGCGAGCGCATAGCCGCTCACGGCCGCGATGATCGGCTTGTAGAGCTCGAACGGCTTGAGCAGCGCGATCGGCACGCGGTCGAGGTTGGCGAGCAGCCGGCGGTCCCACTCGTCCGCGGGGGCGCGCGCACCCGTGAACAGCGGCATCAAGAGCTGGAGGTCGCCGCCGACGCAGAACGCCTCGCTCCCCGCGCCGGTCAGGATCGCCACGCGCAGCGCCGCATCGTCGCGGAACTCGAGCCACGCGTCGGCGAGCTGCAGCATCATCTGCGGGCTGATCGCATTGCGCCGCTCGGGGCGGTTGAATGTCAGATAGGCGATCCCGCCTCGCTTCTCGAACAATAGATCGGGCATTGGGGTCCCCCTGAACTATGCGAGGAGATCTGCGAGCGCGGCGATCCGCGGGCAATCGGCGTCGGCATAGCCGCCCGTCTCGTCGATCAGAATCGCCGCGAGGCCTGCCGCGCGCGCGCCGAGCACGTCGATCGCGAAGATGTCGCCCACGTATGCCGTCCGTTCCGCAGGCACGCCGAGACGCGCCAGCGCGCGGCGGAAGATCTCCGGGTCCGGCTTCTCGACACCCTCGTGGTGCGAGTCGACGATCGTCTCGAGGTGTGGCGCGAGCCCGGCCGCCTCGAGCAGCGCCGCAACGCGCCCGTCCGCGTTCGAGACGACGCCCACGCGAAACCCGCGCGCGCGCAGCGCCGCGAGCGCGGCGGCGGCGCCCGGCATCGCCACGCGCCAGAGGTTCGCGCGGGCGTGCTCGGCGGCGAGCTCGCCCGCGGCCGCCTCCGCGGCCGCGGGCGCGACCCCGGCGCTCTCGAGCACCGCGTGGAAGTACCCCGCGACGCGGTCCGCATCGCGGTCGCGCGGTCCCCCGGTCCGGGCGGCGCGCCGATCGATCTCGCGCCGCACCGTCGCCTCGCCGCGCGCGAGCGCATCGTCGTCGATCGCGTGGTTGCGGCGCGCGGCGCACGTGCGCATGAACGCGTAGTCGAGCCGCAGGAGCGTCCCGCCCGCATCGAACAGCACGGCGTCGAGGTCGAGCTCGAGCGAGGAGAGCGACAGGCGCGGCACCGGTGGGCGGCGAAGCTAGCGCGCCCGAAACCGCTGCGGCAGCCTCGCCGCCGTGCGCATCTGGATCACCGGCGCGGCCGGCTTCGTGGGGCGCCGGCTGTCCGCGCGGCTGCGCGCGGCCGGGCACACGGTGATCGGCGTCGACCGCGAGGTCGAGATCACCGACGCGCCGCGCGTGGCGCGCAGCCTCGCCTCCGCGCGCGCGGAGGCGATCGTGCACCTGGCCGCGATGAGCTCGCCCGCGCACTCGCTGCGCGCGCCCGAGCCCGCCGCGCGCGTGAACTACTGGGGCACACACGCGGTGCTCGAGGCCGCCCGGTGCGCGGCGCCGGACGCGCGCGTGCTGCTCGTGACCTCGGGCGAGGTGTACGGCATGCGCGCGCCGGGCGGCTCGCCGTTCCGAGAGACCGATCCGCTCGAGCCGCGCACGCCCTACGCGCGCTCGAAGGCCTGCGCAGACATGATCGGCGCGCTGTACGCCGCGCGCGGCCTCGACGTCGTGCGCGTGCGCCCGTTCAACCACACGGGCCCCGGACAGGCGCCGCACTTCGCGGCGCCCGCGTTCGCGCGCCAGATCGCCGCGATCGCGGACGGACGCAGCGAGCCCAAGATCGCCGTCGGCAACCTCCAGTCCGTGCGCGACTTCCTCGACGTCGACGACGTCGTGGACGCCTATCAGCTCCTGCTCGACCGCAGCGTGCCCGCGGACGCCTACAACGTGGCGAGCGGGATCGGCCGCCCGATTGCGGACCTGCTCGCCGAGCTGATCGCGCTGTCGGGCGCGAAGTGCGAGATCGAAGTCGACCCGGAGCGCGTGCGGCCCACCGACGCCTCGATCGGCGACGCCAGCCGGCTGCGCGCGACCACGGGCTGGGAGCCGCGCACGCCCTGGCGCGAGACGCTCAGTCGGCTGCTCGAGCACGCGCGGGACGCATGAGCAGAGACACCCAGACGGCTCCGCTCGCGTCGGCCTCACTGCGCGTGCCGGCGAGGCGCAGCCCGGCGCGCTCGCCGCGCGCCGTCCAGTGCTCGCGCTCGGCGCCGAGCAGGCCCGAGATCGCGAGCCAACCCTGTGGTTTAAGGTGCGCGGCGAGCCGCTCGAAGACCGGGTCGAGCTCGCGCGGGAGCAGATTGGCCGCGATGCCCGCGAAACACGCCGCGGGCGAGAGCGCCTCGACCCCGCCCGTGAACACCTCGAGCCGATCGGCGAGACCGTTCGCGCGCGCATTCGCGCGCGCCGCCGCGACCGCCAGTGGATCCACATCGCATCCGATCGCGCGCGGCGCGCCGAGCGCGAGCGCCGCGAGTGCGAGCACTCCGCTGCCCGTTCCCAGATCGAGGATACCCGACACCGCGGCGAGCTCGCCGCGCAACGCGTCGATCCACGCGAGCGCGAGCCGCGTCGACTCGTGGCCCCCCGTGCCGAACGCCTGTCCGGGGTCGATCACGAGGTCGCGCTGGCCCGCGCGCGGGCGGCTGGTCTCGAACGACGCGCGGATCCGCAGCCGTTCGGAAACCTCGACCGGCCGCAGGCCCGCCTTCCACGCCTCCGCCCAGTCCACCGCGGCCACGTCTTCCGGCGCGCGCACGGCGTCCGGTCCCAGCACCACCGCGAGCGCGCGCGCCACTTCGGCCGCCGCTCGCTCCGGCGCGTAGACGAGCAGCGTGACGGCGCGCTCCTCCTCCCGCTCCTCCGCGCCGGTCGCGCCGGCCGCGACCGCTTCGGCGAGCGCGTGCTCCGCAGCGGCTGCGTCCACCGCGCGCGCCGCGATGCACCGGAAGCGCGCGCGCCGCGCGCTGGCCGCGCTGCTGCTCCCGCTGCCGCTGTTCACGAGCGGATGCTACCTGGCCCACCTCGCGCGCGGGCAGATGCGCCTGCTCTGCGCCCGCGTGCCGGTCGAGGAGGTGCTGCGCGCCGACGACACGCCGCCCGCGCTGCGCGCCCAGCTCGAGCGCGTCGCCGAGGTGCGCGCCTTCGCGGAGCAGCTCGGCCTCTCGGTGGGCGGGCGCTACACGCAGTACGCGCCGTGGCCTGGCGACTTCGTGGTGACCACGGTCGTGGCGACGCGCCCGGGCGAGGTGGAGCCCGTGACGAGCTGGTTCCCGATCGTCGGCAGCGTGCCCTATCGCGGTTATTTCGAAGCGGAGAGCGCCGACGCCTACGCCGAGAAGCTGCGCCGCCAGGACCTCGACGTATGCGAACAGAAGGTGCGCGCCTACTCCACGCTCGGCTGGTTCGACGATCCGCTCACGGGTCCGATGCTGCGCGAGGAGGAGGACACGCTGGTCGAGACGCTGTTCCACGAGCTCCTGCACGCGACGGTGTTCGTACCGGGCGATCCGGAGTTCAACGAGGGCGTCGCGGCGTTCTACGGACAGGAGGCGCGCGTGCGCTTCTACACCGAGGTCGACGGCGCCGCGGCGGGCGAGCGCGAGCGGAAGATCGTCTCCGAGCACCGGCGCCTGAGCGCCGAGATCCTGTCGCTGCGACGCGCAGTCGAGAACCTGTATGGATCGGACCCCCCCGGGCCGGAGCGCGCACAGCGCCGCGCCGAGCTCGAGGCCGAGGCGCGCGCGCGGATCGCCGCGCTCGAGCTGACTCGCTACAACAGCTCGGCGATCGCGTCGGATCTGCAGCTCGGCGATGCCTGCCTCGCGATCTCGGGGACCTACCACGCGGATACCGCGGGGCTCGTCGCCGTGCTCGAGTTCCTGCACGGCGACCTGCGCGCGTTCCTGACCCGGGTACGCGCCGCGGCCGAGGCCGACGACCCGCGCGCCGCGCTGCTCGGGGAGCAGCCCGCGGAGGCGGCTGCGGCCCCGCGATAGCTCCAGCAGCCGACCAAACCGGCCGAAACGATCTCCGTGGCCACGCAATCCGCGCAGGGGGGCGGCGTCGCGCGACCGCTGTCGCTCGAGGCGGCGAGCGCGCTCGCCCAGCGCCTCTGCGAGGGCGTCGGGCAGGCGCTGCGCGGGAAGCCCGAGGTGGTGCGGCGCGCGGTCGAGACGCTGATCGCGGGCGGACACCTGCTGCTCGAAGACGTACCTGGGGTCGGCAAGACCACGCTCGCGCACGCGCTCGCGCGCTGCATCGATGCGACGTTCCGTCGGATCCAGTTCACGAGCGATCTCCTGCCCGCCGACCTGATCGGCGGCGCGCTGCCGGAGACCCACGCGGGTCTGCCGACCGGCGCGTTCCGCTTCCAACCGGGCCCGCTGTTCGGGAACGTGGTGCTCGCGGACGAGATCAACCGCGCGAGCCCGAAGGTGCAGTCGGCGCTGCTCGAGGCGATGGGCGAACGCGCCGTGACCGTGGACGGCGTCACCCACCCGCTGCCCGAGCCGTTCTTCGTGGTGGCGACCCAGAATCCGCTCGACCACCACGGCACGCATCCGCTGCCGGAGTCGCAGCTCGACCGGTTCATGGTGCGCCGCGGGATCGGCTATCCCGAGCCCGCCGACGAGGCCGCTGTGCTGCGCGACGACCCCGCGGCCACCGCGCTGCCGCGGCTCGCGCCCGTGCTCGCACATGGCGACGTGCTGGCGCTCCAGCGCGTGGCGGAGGGGATCAAGTTCCACGACGCGCTCGTGACCTACGTGCTCGAGATCGCCGCGGCAACACGCGACCACGAGGCGATAGCGGTCGGCGTCTCGCCGCGCGGAGCGATTGCGCTGCGCCGCGCCGCCCAGGCGCGCGCGCTGCTCGACGGCCGCGACTTCTGCATCCCCGAGGACGTCTCGGAGCTCGCGGTCGACGTGCTCGCGCACCGGATCGCACTCGACGCGCGCACTGGGCACCGCGCGGGTGCGGAGGAGAGCGCGTGCATCCTGCGCGAGATCCTGGACCGGACCAGCGTTCCGCTGTAGCGCAAGGAGGCCGACGAAGCCGGCCGACGCGCAGCGGGGCGAAGCCGAGCGAAGGCCGGAGCTCGAGCGCGAGCGATCAGCGAGCGCGAACGCCCGACGAGGCGGCGCGGAGGCGCCGCGCGCCGCACCGCGTGTTCTCGGGCGCGCTGCGGTGGCTGCGGCCGCCGCGGCGGCTCTCGCCCACGCGCGCGGGCTGGAGCTTCTTCGCGCTCACGTTCGGCATCGGTTTCGCCGCGCTCAACACGGGCAACAACCTGCTCTACCTCGTGCTCTCGCTGATGCTCGCGTTCCTCGTGCTGTCGGGCGCGCTGTCGGAATCCGCGCTGCGCGGATTGACGCTGCGGCGACGCCTGCCGCGCGAGCTCTACGCGGAGCGCGAGGCATGGGTAGGCGTCGAGATCCACAACCGCCAGCGGCGCGTGGCCGCCTACGCGCTGATCGTGGAGGACCGCTGGCTCGATCGCTCGGGTGGCGAGCGCGCAACGGGCCGGTGTTTCGCGCTGCGCGTCGCACCGGGCGCGACCGAGACGCGCAGCTACCGGCTTCGGCCGGAGCAGCGCGGCGCGCTCGCGTTCGCGGGCTTCGTCGTCTCCACGCGCTTCCCGTTCGGACTGTTCTCGAAGTCGCGCGCGTTCGAGGCACCGGATCGTGCACTCGTCTACCCCGCGGTCGACCCCGTGCCGATCCCGCGCGACTTCGGCGGCGCGCGCGAGGCCGGCGAAGGCGTGGCCGGTCCGCGCGGGCACGGCGCCGAGGTGGGCGGCGTGCGCGAGTACGTGCGCGGCGACGCGCCGCGCCGGATCGCCTGGCGCGCCTCGCTGCGCGCGCGGTCGCTCTGGGTGCGCGAGGTGGAGAGCGAGCACCAGGGCGAGGTGGAAGTGCGGTTGCGCACCGCAGGCCGCCCCGCCGACGCGGGCTTCGAGCGCGACGTGCGCGGGTCGGCCTCGGAGGTGGCGGCACTGCTCGAGCGCGGGCTGCGCGTCGGCCTGCGCACCGATCGCGACCAGGTCGCCCCGGGCGCAGGCGCGCACCAGCGGGCGCGGCTGCTCGGCTTCCTCGCGCGCGTGGCGCCCGAGCGGTCATGAGTCGGCGCGGCTTCCGCGTTTCGGTCGTCGATCCGCGCCCGGCCTCGGCCTGGGTGCTCGTCGGCGTGGCGACCGCCACGCTCGCGATCACGGGGCAGCTCGCGCCGTGGGCGCTCGGCGCCGCCGCGGCGGCGATCGCGGTCTCGCTATGGCGACGCAGCGCGCCGTTCGCGTGGCAGACCAACCCTTGGGTCTTGAACGTATTCATGCTCGCGATCACGACCGGCACCACGGCGGTCGCGCTGTCGGGCGAGCCGTCGACCGTCGCACTCTCCCACTTCGCGGCCACCACCCAGGGGCTCCAGCTGATCGACGCGCGACCGCGCCGCACCGAGTTCCTGCTCGTCGCGCTCGCGCTGTTCCAGGTGGTGCTCGCCGCGAACCTCACCGACAGCGTATTCTTCACGCCGCTCTTGATCGCGTTCGTGGGCAGCGCGGTGTGGACGCTGCTCGTGCACACGCTGCGCAGCGAGGCGCTCGAGGCGGGCCAGGCGCGCGAGATCTCGCGCGCGTTCACGCCGGGGCTGCTGCGCACCACGCTTGCCGCTTCGGGGCTCGCGGTGATGCTCGCGATGGTGCTGTTCGTGGCGCTGCCGCGGCTGCGCACGACGGTCGTGCGCGGTCCCGCGCTCCGCGGGGCGATCGCGGCCTCTGGATTCGCCGAGCGCGTGGAGCTCGGTGCGCTCGGGCGGATCCGCAGCGACCCGAGCGTGGTGATGCGGGTGGAGACGCTCGAGGGCGAGCCGCCGGGCAGCGGGGCGGCATACTGGCGCGGGCTCGCGTTCGACACCTTCGACGGCCGCGCGTGGTCGATCACGCCGCCCGATCGCGAGCTCGTTCCCGGCAGCGCCGAGGGCGGCGTAGGCCTCGGGCGCGAGCCGGAGGCCTACGACCTCGTGCAGCGGATCGTGCGCGAGCCGGTCGAGGGCGGCGTGCTGTTCCGAATCGGCGACCCGCGCGGGATGCAGGGCACGATCCGGCGCCTCGAGCGCGACGCCGCGGGTGGGCTCTACGCCGCGAGCCAGGCCGACGAGCGCGTCCGGTACACGGTGCGATCGCTGCGCGCGCAGCCGGACGACCGCGCGCTGCGCAGCGACCGCGCCGCCCCACCGCGGCGCAACGGCGATCGCGTGCTCTCGCGCGTGCCGTTCGCTCCCGAGGTGGGAGCGCTCGCGCAGCGCATCACCGCGGACGCGCCCACCGACGCCGACCGCGCGCGCGCGATCGAGCGCTGGCTCGCCGAGCACGGCCGCTACACCGACACGCCCCCGGATCCGCCCGCGGGCGGGCGCGCGCCGATCGAGGGCTTCCTGCTCGGCGGGCTCGCGGGACACTGCGAGTACTTCGCGTCGGCGATGGTGGTGCTCGCGCGCGAGGTCGGCCTGCCCGCCCGGCTCGTGAACGGATTCGCCGGCGGCCGCACCAACGAGATCGGCGGCTTCGTCGTGCTCGCGCAGAGCGACGCCCACGCGTGGGTCGAAGTCCACTACGAACGCGCGGGCTGGGTGCGCTACGCCCCCACCCCCGCGGACCTGCGCGCGCGCGCCGAGCCGCCGCTCTCGTTCACCGATCGGATCGCCGACTTCGCGAGCGCGATCGAGCTCTGGTGGTACCAGCGCGTGGTGGGGTTCGACCGGGCCGATCAGATCGACGCGCTCAAGCGCGCCTGGCTCGCCTGGCACGGGCGCTCCTCGGAATCCGACCCGCCGCGCGCGGCACCCGCGCTCGCATGGCGCGCCGCGCTCGGGCGGCGCACAGCGGTGATCGCGCTCTGCGCGGCGGCGTCGCTCGCGGTGGCCGCGGCGCAGGTACGGCGCCGCCGGCGCGGCCGCGCGCGCGATGCGCATGCGGGCTATGCACGTGCATTGCGACTGCTCGCGCGGCGCGGACTCGTGCGCGCGAGCGGCGTCACGGCGCGCGCGTTCGCGCGCGAGATCGGCATCGCGCTGCCGCCGGCTGCAGCGTCGGCGTTCGCCGAGCTGACCGAGGCCTATCTCTGCGAGCGCTTCGGCGCGCGCGCGGCAGACAGCGCGGCGGCCCTCACGCGGTTCGAGCAGGCGCTTCCGCATCGCGCGCTCTAGAGCGTCTCGACGCGCAATACCCTCCAGCCGGAGCCGAGCTCTTCGAGCGCGCGGGCGCCCGCCGTCGCTTCGTCCGAGGCGGCGACTTCGACGCGTCGCGACCGCGACCCGCCGACCTGCGAGACGTGGACGCGGAAGCGCAGTCCCCGGGCGCGCTCGAACTCGAAGACGGGCTTCGCTCGCTCGGAGATTCCGAGACCCGTGATCATCTCGTAGTACTCCTCGGGCGCCGAGACGATCCGCACGCCGATCCCGCCCTTCGCCGCG